>JACIWQ010000037.1 GCA_014360895.1 Thermoflexales bacterium
CGACGTTCCCCACGTCCGCTTCAACCCGCGCATCGTGACCGTCCCCGCCGCGCTCCATAAGGACTCTACCGTCCTGGCCGACAAGGTCCGTCGTCTCTGGGAGCCCGTCGCCGCCGTCGCCGCGGAGACGGAGGCGCTGGCGGAGAAGGCCGCCCGCGCGGTGAAGGTGGAGTACGAGCCCCTCCCCGTCCTCACCGACCCCATAGAGGCCATGCAACCCGGCGCCGTCCCCATCCACGAGACCGTCCTCTTCGGCAACCGGGAAATCCCAATTGAGAACAATATCGCCTGCATGCGCCAGATAGAGGAGGGGGACGTGGACCGGGCCTTCGCCGAGGCGGACGTCATTGTAGAGGGGACCTTCCGCACCCCGAAAATCTACCATATGCAACTGGAGCCCAAGACCGCCGTCTGTCGGCCGGAGCCGGACGGAGGGCTCACCGTCTGGGCGACCACCCAGTCCATCCACAACGTCCGGATTCTGCTGGGCCAGATTTTCGGCATCCCGCTGAGCAAGATCAACGTCATCCGCATCCCCGTGGGTGGGACCTTCGGCTCCAGCATCCAGATGAATACCCCCATCCCCATCTGCGCGGCGCTGGCCCTCAAGGCCGGCCGTCCCGTCAAATTGACCCTGACCCGCGAGGAGGACTTCTACGAGCACACCAAGTACCCCGTCCAGGTCCACCTGAAACTGGCCGCGCGGGCCGACGGGACGCTCTTGGGGGCCGAAATGGAACTGGTCACCGACATCGGTGCCCACATCATCCAGCCTTACTCCTTCCTGGGCGTCTGCGTCGGCTGGCTCGTCTCCCTCTATCGGCTCCCCAACGTCCGCTACAAAGGGATCGCCGTCTACACGAACAAGACCCCCTCCTGCGCGATGCGCGGCTTCGGCAACCCGCAGATCACCTTCGCGGTGGAGTCGCTGATGGACGAACTGGCCGAGTGGCTGGGGATGGACCCGGTGGACCTGCGGCTGAAGAACTACGTCGGCCTGGGCGACACGTTCTGGGGCCAGGGGCCGCTGGTCCGCTCCATCGTCCAGAGCGACGGGGTGCCGGAACTGCTGGAGGAGGGAAAGCGACGCATCGGCTGGGACCGCCGTCAGCCGCCCCAGGCGAAGACGGGCCGCTACCGCCGGGGGATCGGCATGGCGCGGGGGTTCCACACGTCCAGCGCGGGCGCCCCCCAGCCCGGCGACGTCATTGACTACTCCGGCGCGATGGTCAAGGTCAACCAGGACGGGTCGGTGGATGTCATCACGGCGGTGATGGACCACGGCGGCGGGACACTGGAGGCCATCGCCAAACTGGTGGCGGAGGTACTCTGCGTGCCGCTGGAGAAGGTCAATATCGCCGCCGCCGGGACCACGACGACGGTCTACGACGTGGTCACCCACGCCACGCGCGGGGTCTACGCGGGGGGCGGCGCGGCGGTCAAGGCCGCGCAGAAAGTCCGCCAGGAACTGATAGAGACGGCGGCCCGCTACCTGAACGTGATGCCCGACGCGCTGACCCTGCGGCTGGACGAATCCCTGGGCCAGGGGGTGGTCTACGCGCCGTCCATCCCGGAGCGACGGATGACGATCGCCGAAATCGCCACCCGTTGCTGGACGGAGAGTTGGAAGACGATTGCAGCAGTGGAGAGTTACCGGCCCACCAGTTGCCCGCCGGCCTATATGACCGCCTTCGTGGAGGTGGAGGTGGACACGTGGACCGGCATCGTCCGGACGGTCCGGGCCGTCCTGGGGAGCGACTGCGGGACGGTGATCAACCCGGACCTGGCGGCGGGCCAGTTGGAGGGCGGGCTGCACATCGGCGCGGGCTTCGCCCTGTACGAGGACAACCGGTGGGACCGGGAGGGCCGGACGCTCTCGCGAGGCTACATGGTGGACGCCAAAATCCCCGGCGTCCAGGAGAGCCCGACGCTGGAGAACCTGTTCACCCACTTCGCCCACACCTACGAGCCGACGGGCCCGCTGGGCGCCAAGGGCATCGGCGAGGCGGCGTCCAACCCCATTGCCGCGGCCTACGCCAATGCCATCTACAACGCCATCGGCGTCCGGTTCTACGAGTTGCCCATCACGCCGGAGAAGGTGCTGGAAGCGCTGAAGCGCCGACAGAAGGAGTAAACGTGCCAGGTACTTCCGAAAGTGCCTGACACGTCCTTACGGGGAGGCAAGATGCACATCACCAATACCCACATCCTGGTCCACGAGTTTGACTACTTAGAGCCCGCCTCGGTGGAGGAGGCGGTGGATTTGCTGGCCCGGTACGGCCCGGAGGCACGGGTCCTGGCGGGCGGGACGGACCTCCTCGTCCAGATGAAAATGGAGCGGCTGGCGCCCCGCTACCTGGTCTCCATCGGACGGGTCCCGGGGCTGGAGGGCATCAGTGTCCAGGACGGCCGTACCCGCATCGGCGCGCGAACGTCCATTCGGACCCTGCGGAACGACCCGTGGGTCCGGGCCTGTTATCCCGTCCTGGCGGAGGCCTGTGCGTCCTTCAGCACGACCCAGGTCCAGGTCATGGGCACCCTCGGCGGGAACCTGGGCAACGCGTCCCCCGCGTCGGATACGGCCCCCGCGCTGATCGTGCTGGGCGCGGAGGCCGTCCTTCAGGGCCCGAAGGGAGCCCGGCGGGTGCCGGTAGAGGAGTTCTTTGTGGGGCCGGGGCGGTCGGTCCTGGAGCCGGGGGAATTGCTGGTCGCGGTGGAGTTGCCGTCCCCGCAGGCGGGGGCCGGCGGCGCGTTCCTGAAGGTGGGCCGCGTCGCGGCCGACCTGGCGAAGGTCAACGCGACGGTGGTGTTGGTCCGGGAGGAAGACCGCATCGCCGACGCGCGGCTGGCCTTCGGGGCCGTCGCGCCGACGCCGCTGCGGGCCCGAAGGGCGGAGGCGGTCCTTGTCGGCCAGCGGTTCAGCGAGGAGGTCGTCGCCGAGGCCGCACGGGTCGCCTCGGAGGAGGTCAGCCCGATAGACGACGTCCGCTCCACCGCCTGGTACCGGCGGGAAATCACCCGCGTCCTGGCCTACGACGGCCTCCACCGGGCCTGGGAGCGGGCGGGCCAGCCCGCCGGTCCGACCCCAACGGCGCCGGCCTCCCCGCCGTCCGCCGTCGCCCCGGCCCGCGCGCCGCGCCACATCCGCGCGGAACAGGAGGTGCAGGTCCAGTTGACGGTGAACGGCCAGCGGCGGCGGGTGTGGGTGACCCCCAACGAACTGCTCCTCAACGTCCTGCGGGAGAAACTCCACCTGACCGGCACCAAGTACGGCTGTGGCATCGGCGAGTGCAGCGCGTGCACCGTCCACGTGGACGGTCGCCTGGCCCTCTCCTGCCTGGTCCTGGCGGTGGCGGTGGACGGGAGCGAGGTTCTGACGGTGGAGGGGCTGGCGGGCCGGGACGGGAAACTCCATCCCCTGCAGGAATCCTTCATCCGCCACGCGGCCTTCCAGTGTGGCTACTGCACCCCCGGCATGCTGCTGACGGCGAAGAGCCTGCTGGAGGAAATCCCAAACCCCACCGAGGAGGACGTCCGGGACTACCTGAAGGGGAACCTCTGCCGCTGCACGGGCTACGCGGCGATCGTGCGGGCGGTGTTGGGGGTGAAACGTGAAGAGTGAAACGTGAAAAGTGGAAACGTGAAGAGTGAAACGTGAAAAGTGAAACGTGAAGAGTGAAACGTGAAATGGGTATACAGCCGGGCAGTGAACTGTTGGTCGTGGTTGAGGATGACAGCGTTCGGTTAATTCCTAAACCAGAAGATTGGAGCGAGCGGGTATACGGACTTGGCGCTGAAGTTTGGGCATCTCTGGGAGGTGAAAACTTCTTGAAAGGCGAACACGCATCTTGGGAATGAAAGAGACACCGGAGAAGAAAAAGATCTGGTGTCTTCGCGTCTTTGTGTCTTCGTGGTTCGTAAAAACCCGACAATCTGCGGTCATCTGCGTCCTACAAGGAAGGAGGCACTGATGCTACCGGAATTTGAACTTCTGATGCCCCGGACGTTGCCGGAGGCGCTGGAGATGCTGGCACAGCGGGCGCCGGACGTGATGCCCATCGCCGGGGGGACCAACGTCATCCCGGACCTGCGGGGTGGGCGCTATCGGCCCGCGTGCCTGGTCAACGTCGCCGGCCTGCCGGAACTGCAGGGGGTCCGCCGGGAGGACGGGGTTCTGGTCATCGGCGCCGGGGTGACAATTGCCGAGGTCCTGGAGGACCCGCTGGTCGCGCAGGTTGCCCCGGTGCTCCGGGAGGCGGCCAGGATGCTGGCCAGCCCCCTGGTCCGCAACCGGGCCACCGTCGCCGGGAACCTGGCCAACGCGTCCCCCGCGGCCGACATGGCCCCCCCGCTGCTGGTGCTGGACGCAGAGGTGGAACTGGCCAGCGTGGAGGCCACCCGCCGGGTCCCGCTGAAGGACTTCTTCGTGCACGTGCGGCGGACCGTCCGCCAACCCCACGAACTGATTACCGCCATCCGCGTCCCCCTGCCCCCGGAGACCTCCCGCGCCCGCTTCTTCAAGGTCGCCCTGCGCAAGGCGGACGCCATCGCGGTCGTCAACGGCGCGGTGTGGGTGGAGATGGAGGATGGAGTAGGGAGTAGGGAGTATGGAGTAAGGAGTAGGGAGTATGGAGTAGGGAGTAAGGAGTATGGAGAGGGGCGATGCCGGGCGGCGCGGATCGCCCTGGGCGCGGTTGCCCCGACGCCGATTCGGGCCTACGAGGCGGAGCGCGCGCTGGAGGGCCGGACCCTTACGCCGGAGGTCATCGCCGAGGCGGCCCGCCTGGCCGCGGAGGCCACCCGCACCATTGACGACATCCGCGGCTCCGCCGCCTACCGGCGGGTGGTGACGGAGGTGATGGTGCAGCGGATGTTGGCGGAAGTAGGGAGGATGGAGTAGGGAGTAGGGAGTAGGGAGTATGGAGTAAGGAGTAGGGAGTATGGAGTAAGGAGTAGGGAGTATGGGGAAGATTGATAGTTTCCAGCAATTGGATGCGTGGCAGGAGGCGCATCGCCTGGTGATTATGGTTTACAAGGCCACGGAGCGTTTTCCTGATTGTGAGCGCTTCGGGTTAGTCGCACAGATGCGCCGGGCCGCCGTTTCCATTCCGGCCAACATCGCCGAAGGGTTCAAGCGGCGTGGCGTTCGGGACAAGATTCACTTCTACAATATCGCCGAAGGGTCGCTGGAGGAACTGAAATACTACTGCATCCTCTCCAGAGACCTGGGCTATATCTCGTCTAAGGACGAATTGTTAGTCCAAACGGAAACGGTCGGGAAAATTCTCAACGGCCTCATCGCCAGTACCGAACGCCGACGCTCTCCCTGATCCCCTACTCCCTACTCCCTACTTCATACTCCCTACTCCATCATCCAGGAGGCACTTATGGAACCCAAACTCATCACCCTAAAAGTCAACGGTCGGACCCACCAGGTCGCGCTGAAGCCCAACGTCACGCTGCTCCGGGCCCTGCGGGACCTGGGCTATACGGACGTCAAGAACGGTTGCGAGAAGGGCGACTGCGGCGCCTGCGCGGTCCTGCTGAACGGCCGCGCCGTCAACAGTTGCCTGGTCCTGGCCTGGCAGGCGGACGGTGCGGAGATTACCACCGCCGCCGGCCTGGGCACTGTGGACCGCCCCCATCCCATCCAGGAGGCCCTGGCCGACAGCGGCGGCGTCCAGTGCGGCTTCTGCATCCCGGGCATTGTCGTCGCCGCGAAGGCGCTGCTGGACCGAAACCCCAACCCCACTGAGGAGGAGATCCGGGAGGCCATCTCCGGCAACCTGTGCCGCTGCACAGGGTACACTTTGATCGTGGAGGGGATCCAACGCGCCGTGCAGAGAGTGGGCGAGGGAGGTGGACAATGAGCGCACCGTTCCGCGTTGTCGGCAAACCCATCCGCCGGTTTGACGCTCTCAGCAAGGCCGTCGGCGCCACGGTCTTCGCCGACGATTACAAGATGCCGGGGATGCTCCACGGCAAGGTCCTGCGCAGCCCCTACCCCTCGGCCCGCATCGTCCGCATAGACCCCAGCCGGGCCCGCGCACTCCCCGGTGTCGTCTGCGTCCTCACCGCCGCCGACATCGGCTACGCCAAGATGATCGCCGACATCCCCGGACAGACCGGCCAGCGGGAGCGCCCCCGCTCCGAGACCCCCGTCCTGGCCTGGGACCGGGTCCGCTACAAAGGCGAGGCAGTGGCCCTCGTCGCTGCCGAGACGGAGGAGATTGCCGAGCGGGCCCTGGAACTGATAGACGTGGAATACGAGCCCCTGCCCGGCGTCTTTGACCCCCTGGAGGCCCTAAAGCCGGGGGCGCCCGTCGTCTTTGAGCCCGATAACGTTGTCGCCCGGTGGCGCATCCGCAAGGGCGACATTGAGGCCGGCTTCGCCGCCGCCGACCTCATCATTGAGAACACCTACCGGGTCCCCTTCGTGGAGCACGCCTACCTGGAGCCCGAGGCGGGCGTTGCCTGGGTGGACGAGCGCGGCGTCATCAACATCCGGGTCTCCACCCAGGTGATGGAGCACTTCCGGACTGTCGCGCGGACGCTGGGGATTCCCCAGAACCGGGTGCGCATCCAGGGCGCCTTCGCCGGCGGCGGCTTCGGCGGCAAGGAGGACATCACCGTGGAGGTCTTCCTGGCCCTGCTGGCCCTGCACACCCGCCGCCCCGTCCGCCTCGTCTACACCCGCGAGGAGTCCATCCTGGCCCACTCCAAGCGCCACCCCTACATCATGCGCTACCGGACCGGCGTCAAGCGGAACGGGCGCATCACCGCGCTGCAGGTGGAACTGATCGCCGACTCGGGCGCGTACCCGTACCTGAGCCCCTACGTCTCCCTCTACTCCACCGTTGTGGCGGCAGGCCCGTACCGGATAGACAACGTCTGGGTGGACACCGTCGCGGTGGCGACGAACAACCCCTTCACCAGCGCGTTTCGCGGCTTCGGCGGGCCCCAGCCCTGCTTCGCCTACGAGCGGCAGATGGACGAAATCGCCCGCGCGCTGGGGCTGGACCCGCTGGAGGTGCGGCGCGTCAATTATCTGCGGACGGGCGACACGACGGCCACCGGGCAGGTGATCCACAGCGCGGCCCTGCTGGAGGAGTCGGCGCGGCGGGCGCTGGAGGCCCTGGGCGAGCGGACGCCGGACCGGGGGCCCATCAAGGTCGGGCAGGGGTTCGCTTCGTACATGCAACCCTACGGCCGCCTGATGTGGCTCCACGACACGTCCCAGGCCTGGGTGGGCCTGGAACTGGACGGGACGGTGGTCATCCGCTGCGGCGCGCCGGACCCCGGCGGCGGGCAACTCTCCAGCCTTTGCCAGATTGCCAGCGAGGTCCTGGGCGTGCCGATGGAGAACGTCGTCGCCTACACGCCGGACACCGCGCTGACTCCCCTGGCGGGCACCACCACCGCCACCCGGCAACTCTACATGTCCGGCAACGCCGTCCTTCAGGCCGCCACCGCCATCCGCAGGACGCTCCTGGACCGGGCGTCCAAGTACTTTGAGGAGGACCCGGAGGACCTGGACCTGGCGGACGGACGGGTCTTCGTCAAACACGACCCGGACCGCTCTATGCCCTTGCCGGACCTGGTCCGCATCTGTGCGGCGGAGGGGCTTCCCCTTTCCCACCTGGCGATGTTCAAGGCCCCCTTCCGGGACCCCATAGACCCGGAGACCGGGCAGGGCGACGTCTTCCCGGACTTCACCTTCGGGGCCTTCGCGGTGGAGGTGGCGGTGGACACGGAGACGGGGCAGGTGGAGGTCCTCAAGAGCGTGGCCTGCCACGACGTGGGGCGGGCCATCAACCCCGCCGCCGTCATCGGGCAGATTCAGGGGGGAAGCTACCAGGGACTGGGGTACGCCCTGATGGAGAACCTCATCGTGGAGAACGGGGAGATCAAGACCCCGTCGCTCTCGGAGTACCTGATCCCGACGTCGGTGGACTATCCGACGACGCAGGTCATCCTGCTGGAGTCGGGGACAGGGGTGGGGCCCTTCGGGGCCAAGGGCATCGGCGAGCCGGCGCTGACCCCCGTCGCCCCGGCGGTGGTGAACGCGATAGTGGACGCCATCGGGGTCCCCATCAACGAGATTCCGGTCACGCCGGAGCGGGTGTTAAAAGCGCTGGGGAAACCCACTGTCACAAGTTAAGGTTTTCTGCAATCCGTCAAGTTGACCCGGCATAAAAGCTCAACGTGCGGTATGATTCCGCATACACGCGCCATCCAGCGGGACCGCACCCGGCGCCCGCTGACGGCCCACCGGCCAAGCAGGTCAAAGCCCGGCTGACAGAACCCCTCCTGCCAGCGGTTCAAGCTGAAGAGGAACAGGCTTTTTCGGATTTCGGCGTTCGGGCCCGCAATCTGACCCTGACGGTAATCGGGGTGTGACCCGCGCTGCACCAACAGGCCGCGCGTGGCGCTATTTCCAAGACTCCAATCCCGCCGCGGCGCGCTCGCGGATATGCCACTCACAGGCCGGATGGCGCAGGGTCTCGTCCAACAGCGCCCGCGCCTGGGCGGTTTCCCCTTCGCGGAGGAGGATGGCGGCCCGCTGATAGAGCACCCGGGCGGCGCGGAAGCCGTTTCCCGTGGCCCAGATGAGCGTTTCGGCCTGCTCTAAACACTGCCGGGCGGCGGGGAGGTCGCCGCTTTCCAGCGCGATCTGGCTCTGGAGCAGCAGGCAATCCGCCATCCCGTCCCGATCCTGCATCTGTTGGTAGAGCGTCAGGCTGCGCGCCGCCAGAGCCTGCGCGGTAGATAGGTCCCGGCGCGCCAGGGCCGCGCTGCTCAGCCCATTGTCACTCTGCGCGCTGACCCACCCGTTGCCGATCTGTTCGCCGATGAGCAAGCTCTTTTGGAAATGCGTTTCCGCTTCCTCCACCGCGCCCTGGGTCAGCGCCGTCAGGCCCAGGTTGATGCGCGCCTGCGCCACGCCCCAGAGATAGCCGATCTGCTCGCAGAACGCCAGGTTCTGGGCAAAGCACTGCCGGGCGGCGGCGTAATCCCCCTGCGCGCGCCGCACCAGCCCCAGCCCATAGACGGCGTACTGCACGCCCCAGGCATAATCCGCCTCCCCGCACACCGCCTGCGCCTCCCGGCACAGGGCTTCGGCCCGAGCAAAATCCCCCAACTCGTAGGCCGTCCAGCCGAGCAGATAGAGGCTATCACCGATGCCCACCGGCTGCCCCAGCGCGCGGTAGCGCTGCAGGCTCTCCTCGGCCCACGCCTGTGCCTGCGCGTACTGCGCCTGCAAAAAGGCGACCCAGGATTGCTGGTACACCAGGAAGGCGTGCTCCTCGTCCGCGGGCAGTTCCGGCAAGGCCAGGGCCTCTTGGAGCAGATCGAACGCCGCCGCGTACTGTGACAGTTGCCGGTAAAAGACTGCCTGCCGTCCCAAGAGGCGACGGAGCAGCGCGGCGGCCGTCGGGTCGGCGCGGGCCGCTTCCCGCACCCGCTCCAGGGCGGGCTGGAAGACCGCCGCGCCTTCGCGGAACCAGGATTTGGATTCGTAAAAGGCGAACAGGCCGTGCATCAGGCGGGTGAGCAGCGCCTCGTCGCCGTGGGCGATGGCCCAATCCCAGGCGGCGAGCACATTGTGCAGTTCAGACTCGATCTCGGCCTGAACGGCCTGCTGCCGATGTCCCCGCAGGGCGTTTTCCCGTTGATGGACCAGGTCGGCAAAATAGGCGGCGTGGCGCGCCTCCACCTCTTGCGCGATGGACGGTTGCGCCGCCAGTTTCTCCGCCGCATAGTAGCGAATGTCGCCGTGCAGGGCATAGCGGCCGCGCGGCCCGGCCGGAAAGAGCAGCGACTTGCGCACCAGACTGATGAGCGTCGCCGGGGCCACGTCGGCCACCTGCTGCGCGGACTCGGCTTGAAAGCCGCCGTGAAAGACGGACACTTGCATCAAAGCGGCCTGTTCTGGCGGGGAAAGCATTTGCCAGGATTGCTCAAAGACGGCGCGCAGGCTGCGGTGACGGTTGGGCAGGTCGGGGCAGGTGGAGGCGAGAAAATCGTGCGTGGACTGGATGGCGGCGACAATGTCTTCCGGCGACATCACGCTCATCCAGGCGGCGGCCAGTTCAATGCCCAGCGGCGAACCTTCGAGCAGGCGGCAAATCTCGGCCACCGTCGCCTGCTGCGCCGCGCTCACGGTGAAATCCATCCGGGCGCGGCCGGCGCGTTCTGCGAACAACTGCGCAGCCTCGGCGGTCGGCGTGGCGCAGTCCAGGCCCTCCAGCGGGAACACCGACTCGGCCTGCACGTTCAGCCGTTCGCGCGAGGTGACCAGCAGCGTGAGGCGCGGGGCGGCGCGGAGCATCTCCAGCACCAACGTCACGCCGCCGACGGGTAGCAACTGCTCGAAATTATCCAGCACCAGCAGCAGATCGCGTCGGTCGTGGCGCAGGGCGTGCAGCAGTTGGGCGCGCAGGTCCTGCGCGCCGGAAAGCCGCAGGCGCAGCGCGCGGGCAATGGCCGCGATCAGGTCGGTCTCGCCAACGGCGTCGCTCAGCGGGACCCAGGACACGCCGTCGGCGAATTGATCGGCCAGGGCCGCGGCGAGTTGCAGCGCCAGGCGCGTCTTGCCCACGCCGCCCGGCCCGGTGAGGGTGATCAGACGGTAGGCCGGGTCGCCCAGGCGCTCGGCCAGCAGCGTCAACTCGCGCTTCCGGCCGATGAACGAGGTGAGCGACAGCGGCAGGTCGGCCGGTTGGCCGAGCGGGACGGGCATCGCAGCGGATAACGGCTCGCCGGCGCGGATGCGCGCGTAGAGGGCGCGGGTCTCGGCGGTCGGCTCCAGGCCCAGTTCCTCCGACAGCGTGTGCCGGCAGATCTCGAACTGCTCCAGCGCCGCCGCGCGCCGACCGTCTAAGACCAGCAGGCGCATCAACTGTCGGTGGGCGGCTTCCTGCCAGGGTTCTAACGCCAGCAGGTGGCGGAGATAGCCTTGCGCGGAGGGGTAATCGCCGCGTCGCTCGGCGGCCTGCGCCAGCAGGGTGAGGGCTTCCAGAGCCTGAACGTGCAGCTGTTCGCGCTCGATCGCCATCCAGTCATCGAACGCCGGGCAATCCTTGAGGGCGAATCCGGCCAGCAGGTCGCCGCGATAGAGCGCCGCGGCCTGCGCCAGGCGCTCCAGGCAGGGGCGACAGGTCTCGCGGCGGCGGTGGCGATGCATCTGCGTCTCGTCCCATAGATGGCGCCAGGTCAGCGCGTCTATCGCCACATCGGCGGTCGCGTTGAACTGCACGGTTTGGGGCGTGACCAGAAAAAAGGGCTCACCGAGGGTACGGCGCAGGTTGTAGAGGGCCTGACGGAGGTTCTGGGCGGCCTGGGGCGGGGCGGCTTCGGGCCAGAGGAGCGCGCTCAGCGTCTCGCGGCGAAAGGCGCGTTCCGGCTCCAGAGCCAGCCGCACCAGCAGCGCGCGCACCTTGTCCGATTCGAGGTGGGCGACAGGTTGGTCGTCCAAGGTGATCGCCAGCGAGCCCAACACTGTGAGCGCAAGACGAGGCATACTCCCTAAACTTCCTCAGGCCACCGCACCGGGACAACGGCGGCGGCGCGTTCCCGCTGCTCGGCGTCCAGTGTGACCAGAGTGGCCCCAAAGCGACGCGCCACGGCGACATAGACCGCATCACTGCCGCGCAAGCGATGATGGGCGGCGATTTCGGCAGCGGTCTGTGCCAGGGGGGCGTCCAAGTTGATAAACACAAGATGGCTTGTTTGTTGAATCTCTCTCATCCAGTTCAGCGCCATCTCGGTATTGTTTTGCTTACGCGCCAGGGAAGCGACGACCTCGACCAGCATTAGTGTTGGAATATAGATAGGCGAGCCGGCCTTGAAAATGGCGGTCAGGAAGCGCCAACTCTTTTCGCTGCCAGCTTCAGTAGGGCTGAAAGCATTCACAAAAACACTGGCATCAATGGTCAAAGCGTCTTTCATCGGCGCATCTCCGAGAGAATTTCTACGGCGCTTTTTTCGCTTTGCCAGCCTTTTCCCAGTTCTTCACGGATCGCTTCCAACCGTGCCCACACCTCGTCTGGGTCGGGTTGCGGCGGAGCGGCGTCAATCGGCAGCAGCGCGGCCACCGGCTTGCCGCGTTGGGTAATCACATACCGGGCGCGGCGCTCCTTAACCGCGCGCACCACCTCCGACGCGCGCGCTTTGAGTTCACGGATACCGATCTCTTCCATTACAGCCCCCCTTTCAATATGGTCACTTGTGTAACTACATTGTACATCTGTTCCTGGGCTGCGTCAAGCCCGGATATTGCCGCAATTTAGAGATGCCCTGACGTTTTCCTGACGCCCCGTTTGTATAATTCGGATAAATCGGCCGTTCGTTTGCCGGGTCGTACATTCGTGAGGCGTGAAACGTGAGACGTGAAACGTGAGGCGTGAGACGTGAGGCGTGAAACGTGGGGCGTGAAACGTGAGGTGTGGATGGCGAAGGAGGCCCTATGTCCGATGACGGTAGCCCAACTCATTACATCTCTTATCTGCTGCGCGTGTGGCGCGTGGACAATGCGGGCCGCTGCCGCGCGCTGCTGGAAAACGTCGCCACTGGCGAGCGGGTGGGGTTTGACGATCTTGGCGACCTGCCGGCTTTCCTGAAAACGCAGATACAAAGAGACCCTAAAGGTCTCCAGACCTTTAGGGTCTCTAATGGAGGCAATGATGAATAGAAAATTATCTTTTGTCGTATTGCTTCTTGCCCTTTTTGCCGTGAGCGTCCACCACACGGGCGCGGCCCCCGCTTCGACCCTGGCGGATGTGCAGCGCCGCTGGGCACAGGTGACCTTTTACCGCTTCTCGGCCACGCTGGATCAGGAGCAAATTCCCGCCGCGACGCTGACCAACGTGGGCCAGACCGGCCGCCGCCAGCGCTTCTACCTCTCCGGTGAGGCCTGGCCCGCCGAGCAGCGGATGGAGGCCGGCCTGTGGACGCAGGGCGGCGACGTGCTCAACGGCCAGGGCAAGATAGACCTGCGCCTGGAAAACGGCCGCACCTGGATTCGTGCCGACGGCGCAGACTGGCAGCCGCTGGACGATTTCAGCACTGCCTTTGCCCCCAACGGCGACTGGCTGGCCCTGCTCACGGCGGCGCAGGAGACCATCGTGCCGGAGGAGACCGGTCAGGCCGACGGGCGTTTCACGCGCTACCCCTACCGCCTGGACGGCCAACGCCTGGCCCGCGCACTGCAAGAGTGGACAACCGCCGCGCTGGCCGCGCGCGGCGAACTGCCCCCCGGCGTGGAGGTGGAACTCCCCGCTGCCTTCAGGCAGATCGAAAGTACGGGCGAACTGTGGGTGGATGAACAGGGCCTGCCCGCGCGCAACACGCTCACCTACGTCCTGCCCGCCGATAACGGCGGCGCAACGCGCTTGACGATGCAGGTGGATTTCAGTGACGTGCGCCTGGCCGAGTCCGCCGTAGCGCGGACGCTGGGCGTGGCGCGCCTGCCGACTCTGCCGCAAGTGGCGACGCGGGCGCTATGGGTCGTGTTCGGCGTTCTGGGCGCATCCGTTGTCGCGCGCGGCGGACGCTCGCGCCGGGTGCGCGCCGTGGTAAACGTGGTGGTCATCCTCAGCACCCTCTTTGGCCCGCTGATGCAATCGGACCGCGCCGCGGCCGCCGCCGAACGCCGCCAGGCGACGCAGGCGCAACGGCAGGCCCAGCAGGCCCGCGCCGAGGCGTTCAACGCCCTGCAAGACGCGCTGGCCGAACCCTCCCCTGCCGGCCAGTTGGCCGTGGCCGGCATCTCTCCGCTAGAGGCTGCTCGCGCCGACACGCTACCCTCTCCCCTGTCCTCTGCCCCCCTTCCCCTCTCCCAACTTTGGGAGAGGGGAAGGGGGAGCGGCGTAGCCGCCGGGGTTGGGGTGAGGGCCTCATCCCGCTTGCTCAGCAACCCCGACGGCGATGACGACGGCGACGGCTTGACCAACGCCGAGGAGGAGCGGCTGGGCACGTCGTCCATCAGCGAGGACAGGGACGACGACGGCATCCCCGACGGGCGCGACAGCGACGCCGACGGCGTCGCGGATTACGGCGAGGTGACCGGCTTTTTTGCCAACGGGCGCTGGTGGTACGGCGACCCGCTGCTGTCGGACACGAACAACGACGGCCTCCCCGATGGGCTGGAGTGGAACCTGGACACCGACGGCGACGGCACGCCCGACCTCTACGACGACGACAACGACGGCGACGGTGTGCCGGACGCCTATGACCTCTCGCCCTTTGAGCGCCGGACGACCGTCTTTTCGCGCACCCAACCGCTGGAATTCAGCGTCAACGGCTTTACGCCCGATCGCTACCTGTCTGTGGAGTATCAACTCCGCCCCACCAACTCCGATCATCTCTGGTACGCGCTCACCACGCGCGACTGGCCGCGCGATGAAGAGGGGCAGATGCAGGACCGCGACGGCAAGACCTTCCTGGACGTGAACCCCGATTCAACGCACCCGCAGGATGCCTACGGCGACGTGCGCCTCGTGCCGATGTTGGAGATTGAAATCCCCGGCACGGCCGGTCCCAGCCACCTGGTGACCACGGCCCCGTATATGAGCCTGACGCTGAACGAGTACACCGACCCACGCTATCGCGTGGGGACGCCCTTCACCGGCACGGTGACGCTGCACCGCAGCGCCACCGGAAAGATAGACCTGCAGGCCACCCTCTCCCGCGCCGACGCGCTGGGCTACCATCGCCTGGCCCTCTACAGCGGCACGTGCGAGCGTCCGCAGGAGCGCAAGGCGACGACGCGCATCTACCAGACGAACACCGCCGCACAATTTGCGTTCAGTTTTGACGAACTCGCCAATCAATCCTATGCGCTGCTGTTCTACTATGAGGACGAAGTAGTCGTCTTGAACAACCCCGCGCTGGCTTTTAATCCGCTCCATCTCCCCGCCAACTATGGCTGCACCGACATTCCGGCCTCGGCGCTGCCGTTTGAAGATAGCCGCGCGTTGATGGCCGATCCGCAGTTCTACGAGCCGTATGGCGCTTCCGTCATCGGCCTGGGGCCGGGCCAGGGGCGGGCGGTCTATCTGCCGCTGCAACTGGCAACCGATTCCACCACCGGCGCGCAACTCGCCTTCCAGGGGCGGATGGTCTACCGGCTGCGCGGCAACACGTGGGGCGCGCCGCACAAGATACGCCTGGTGTGGGCCGTTATCGGGATGAGCGACCGCTGCTCCGGCAGCGATTGCCGCGCCAACCAAACGCAAATCCTCACCATCTACCCCGACGAGTGGCAACTGACCGGCCTGCGGGTGCGCGAGGATCACGGGATGGATGTCGCCATCGTCTACGAGGACCCGACGGTAGACCCCAACCTGAACGACGACAACGAACTGGTCTCGCTGGCGCTGGGGCTGGAGGATGCCTTCCTCTCCGGCCGCGATTGCCAGGAAACGGCGACCGGCGCCTGTAACGCCGACGGCTGGCGCGACATCACCGTGAGTGAAATCTACCGCCGCTTCGACCGCGACACCAACGGCCCCTACAACGAGACGCGGCAGTGGGCCATCACCGACACCTTGCAGGTGGAAACGCATACCTATACCCACCTGGACGCGGGGCTGGTCGCGCTCACCGGGCCAGACGTGAGGGCGGCGCTATCGGCCTTTGATGCGTACCGGACGATCACCCCCACCTTGCTGTTTGCCACCGAGGAACGCTTCCGCCTGATTGACCTGCAAACGACTTCGCCGGCCACCGAAACGCAGGCCCTGGTCTGGAACGGCGCTCAGGTCACCTTTAACTTTGCCAGCCCGACGGTCAACGCCGTGCACGTTCACGCCGGCCTCAAGTGGACACCCTATCACTACAGCGGCGACGCCTGGAAGCCGGTCTCGGCCGAAACGTATCTGGCTGAGATCGAGCGACGCTATCCGCTCGGCGCGCTGATAGAGCAGGCCGGCGAAACGGAAAGCGATGCCGAGGGCAAGCAGTTCGCCTATCAACTCTACTACCTTGCGCTCCTGAACGGCGTGGCGGAACTGGTGCAGGTCGGCGACAGGCCGCTGCGCCATACCTTCCGGGCGGATACAGGCATCGCTGCGTACATCAAATCCAGCCCCAGCGCCATCAACGGCGCGCTCAAAGTCGCGGTCAAGGTGGCGCCTTACCTGGTGCGAGCGATTCGCGATAACCTTCCAAGCGGCGGGGCGGGGTTAACCCAACTCCTGCGAAACCCCTTCCGATTGTTCAGTGAGTTGAAGCAGATTTTCATCAAAGCCTGGGACAAAGTCGTATCGGCCGTTCACACCGTGGCGCAAAAACTACAAAGTGCGTTCGGGGAACTCAAGTCCTTGTTCAAAGGGCTGGCGTCGCTCAAAGGCGCCATCGTCGTCTGTGTCGTGGTGGCGTTTGCCCTGGTCATCGCGGCCCTGATCGCTGCCACGGCCGCCTCCTGGCTAGCCGCGCAACTAGGCGGCCCTGAATGGCTCAATGTCGTCGCCGGCGTGGGCATCACCGCCGGATTGGTCGTGATCTATCTGGGCTTGATCAAGAACTTTTCGGTGCTGATTGAATTCGGCAAGATGCTCTACTCCATCTTCAAGACCGGCGTGCAGACGCTGACCGCGTTGAAGAATATGGCCAGGGCCGTGTTCGCCATCAACAGCGTCACGGCGATTTTTATGGCCGCTATCGGCTTTCTGATCGAAGTCGTTGCGACGGTCATCTTTTTGCTCGTCGTCTACCTGAGCGGCCAGGTTGAATTCTTTAGCATCGCCGGGCGCATCCTGTTGGTCGAATCCTTGATCGGGCTGGCGATCAGTTCTATCTTTACGTCCATCACGCTGATTTTGATCGCGCTGGGCGCCATCCTGGGGGGAGTGGGAATGGGCGTGGTCCTCTTTGCCCTGGGCTTTGTGCTGGCCGTGGTTTCGCTGGTGGACATTACCGCGCTGGTCTTGTGCAAGGCCGGCGTATGGGATGCGGCCTGCGGTTTCAGCCTCAGCGGCAATATCATCTCGTACATCCGCCAAATCTTTTACCACGTCGGGGTGCTCACCGAGGCCGGCAACGATCTGCTCCAGATTCGCGGCGTGGACCTGCTGCCGCTGCCCGACCGGTATCGCCCGCTGCTGAGCGACGGCAGCGCCATAGTGCCGGTGCTACACCTGCGCCACTGGGCCAAAACACCGCTCTTTGACCCCGGAGACGAACTGACCTTTAACGAATACCTGGCCACCGTGCCCTACGCCAGCACGCAGAGCCAGACCTCTCTCCGCTACGCCCTGGCGCCGTACACCAGCAACGTTGGCGAGCCGGAGTTGGGCGAGATGACCGGCGACTGGTCCGGCTGGCACAAGTTCGGCAGCGCCGAGTACGACGATATGGTGTCCGGCAGGACGGTCTGGCGGACGTATGGCCTGTACGCGCTGCGCGCCGATCGCGTCATCAACGCCACGCAGGCCGTTCAACTGAACGCCGGCCTCAACCGCCGCGTCGTCTTTTGGCTTTCTGCGGGCATTGCCCTGCCGGGCGCCGAATGTTGGTTCGGTCAGTGTACGCTGGACCCGGTCAGGACGACCAGCGTTTTCCCCATCCCGTTGACCCTGGACGTTTTCCCCGCCACCCTGGACGGATTCGTCGCCTGGACGTGGGACCCGAATCTGCCCCCGCTGCTGGATCGCGACGGCGACGGCCTGAAGGCGCAGGCCTTTGGCGGCAACGACCCGAACGACGCGCTATGGGATAGCGATGGCGACGGCATCTCTGATCTGATCGAACTGCGCCGGCTGGAGGGCGGCGGCAAAATCTCGCCGATAGATGCTGACACCGACCTCGACGGCCTGCGCGACGCCGAAGAACTGCGCCTGGGCAGCGACCCCAACCGCGCCGACACCGACGGCGACGGCCTGACCGACCGGGAAGAGGTGCAGGGTTGGACGTTCACCTACAACACGAACCCCACGCGCACCACGATCGCCACCTCCAACCCGCTTGTGGCCGACAGCGACGGCGACGGGATGAGCGACCGGCTGGAGCGCGCGCTGCACCTCGCCGACCCGGCGGCTTACCCCTTCCACCCGCGCGTCTATAACGCCTTTGGCCTGACCATCGCGCTGGGCCACAACGACGCCGACGGCTACCTGGCGCGTGATCAATCCCTCACCATCACCACCACCGTGCGCAATACGATGGATCAGATTGCGGCGCGCGGCACGCTTACCCTCACCCGCCCGACCGACCTGGGTGGCGGCGCGACGGTCTGGACGTTCGGCAACGACTCCGCCCTCGCGCCGGGCGCGGAGGCAAGTTTTGCGGGCAGCGCGCACGTCGCCCCTTCCGCTGCGACGCAGGTGACGACATTGGGCGCCGACCTGCGCGCCACCGGCATCAACCCCGATGGCAGCCGCCTGCCCGGCGACCTGAGCGCTTCGGCAGAGTTGACCGTCACCGTGGACGCCGACTCGCCCGAAGCGAGCATCACCTGGCCGACGGCGCACGCCTACCTGCCCGCCGGGCGGAGCGTGGTCATCGGCGGCGTGGCAACCGACACCACCTCCTACATCGGGCGCGTGGAGGGGCGTGCCGATGACGGCGCGTGGCAGACGGCCAACGGCAAAGAACTGTGGAGCGCCGCAGTGCCCATCCCCGCCGCCGAGGGCATCCACACCCTCTGGGTGCGCGCCACCGACGCGGTAGGCAACGTGCAGTCGCCGGCGTCGCAATCCGCACAGAGCCGCCTCATCTACGCCGACGGCACGCCGCCGACGCTGAACGCCGTGATCGCGCCGAACACCGTGCTGGCGCCCATCGCCCAGGACGACGGCCGCCGTCAACTGCCCCTGCGCTTCACCGCCGCCGATCCGAATCTGTCCGGCGGCCTGCCCGGCAGCGGCGTGGCGCTGGTGGAAATGGACCTCGCGCCGCACAGCGCCGGCTGGCAGGCAGCGACCCTGGTCGGCGGCGAGTGGGTGGTCACCTACACCCTGCCCGCGGCGGATGCCGACGGCCTGCCGCTGCTGGAGCCGAACGGCGTCTACACCGCGCTGGTGCGCGCCGCCGACGCGGTGGGCAACGTCTCCGCACCGGCCGCGTTCGCCTACCGGGTGGACGGCACCGCCCCGCGTGTGGAGGTGCTCCAGCCGCCACCCAGCCGGGAAACCGTCATCTCGGATACGCTGGTGCTCGATCCGCCGCCGCAGCCGATCACCGGCAGCATCCCCTTTACCGGCACGGTTGTCGAGACCGAGACGGTGCGCAGCGGCGTGCAGTCGCTGAACGTGCGCCTGACGCCCGCCGACCTGGGCGTGGCGCCGGGATTGTGGCGCGCGCGTTTTTACGACCTGAGCGGCGCGCAGACGAGCGCCTACACCGTCACCTCGGAGATCAACGCCGACTGGGGCAGCGGCGCGCCCGCGCCCGGCCTCACTGCCGACCATTTCATCGCCGAGTGGCAGCAGGAAACGCTCTTCCGCGTGTCCGGCGTGTACACCCTGACCGTCACCAAAGACGCCGATTCCACCGTCGCGCTGTGGGTGGACGGCGCACTGAGGCTGAACGCGCCCGCCGGCCAGACGAGCGCCGTGCTCACCCTGCCGCTGGACGCGGGCGAGCATCCGCTGCGCCTGCGCTACCGCGACACGGGCGGCGACGCGCGCGTGCGTTTCGTCGCCGAACTGGCCGAGGCCGACTGGCAGGCCGCAACCCTGGCACAGAGCGGCGCGGGCGTGGATTCCACCACCTGGCAGTACCTCCCGTCGGAGGGAATGGAGGGCCTCTACCGGCTGGACGCGCGCGCCGCCGATGTGCTGGGCAATGCGGTTTCCGGCGCAGCCTGGCGTGGGGAGATAGACACCGCCGCGCCGCGCGTCGCCCTGGAGGTGAGTTATACCGGCGTCGGCGCCACCGCGCAGACCCGCTATCGCGTCTGGATCAACGACTTTAACCTGGTGGAAGAGGGACTCCAATCCCCCTGCCCGCTGCACCCCTACTATTACGACACCGCCTGGTGGCGCGAGATGTTCGGCGAGACGCAGCGCCTCTATCAGTTGTACGGCGAGTGCAGCGTCCCCGGCTATGTGACGGCGCCGCCAACCGTGACCGCCTACGACCGCTATGGCCGCGTCACCACGCTCAGCGCGCCGCTGCCGGAGCCGCCCAACGCGCGCGGCCTCTACTGGAACTATAGCCCGACCAACGACGGTGCACTCTATCGCCTGGACTTGAACACAGCGGAGAACGCGCACCTACTCGACCTGATAGCGCTGGGCCACAACACCCTCTACAGCCGCCAGAACCTCAAGGTGCATCCGACCAGCGAACACCTGTACGCGGCCCTGCCCACCGCGAGCGACGACCGCATTTGGCGGCTGGGCTTGGACGGGGGCGACCCCGAAAGGATCGTCACCCGCACCATCGGCGGCGACATCGTGGCCGTGGCCCTGACCCGCGATTATCTCTACTGGCTGGAGGCCATCGGTGGGACGGGAAGCCTGCTCCGCGCCGACCTGGATGGGAGCAACGTGCTCACCCTGACCGACGCGCTGGTGATGCCGGTCGGGCTGGCCGCCGATCCGCTCGCCGGGGTGGTGTTCGTCGCCGAAAACGGCGGGAGCATCCGCTTTTTCGCCGAAAGCGGCGAGAGCGGCGCAATGACCCCGACGCTGGAACTGGGCCAGCCCATCGTGGATGTGTTGCTGAATAACGGAATGGCCGCCGATCCGCAGGGGCGAATGCTCTACGTCACCGGCGAGCGCACCGACGGCGGGCGGGGCATCCTGCGCATCCCCTACCCGCCCGCCTGGAGCGGCAATCACACCTACACCGAAGCGGCGGTCGTAGTGCCCTCCGATCTCTTTGTCGCCCTCTCCGGCCTGGCGGTGGACGGCAGCGGCGGCAAACTCTACTTCGGCACGCTGGAGGGGAGCAGCCCCTACACGGCCACGCTGCGCCGCGCCAACCTGGACGGAAGCGACCTGGAGACGGTCTATGCTGCGCCCGATCACCGGACCTGGACGCTCAGCCTGGACCTGGACATCAACCATCCGCCCACGGCAGCGACGCAGATCGTGCAGGTGGCGCACAACACACCGCTCACCTTCACGCTGGATGCAAGCGATCCCAACGGCAACCCGCTGACCTTTACGCTGCTGGAGGAGCCGGAGAACGGGACATTGAGCCTGGGCGCAATGCCTTGCGCCCCGACGTGTACCGCGACATATACCCCCGCGACCGGTTTTGCCGGACAGGATCGCTTTACCTACCGCGTGGAGGATAATCGCGACGCGGGCGCAACCGGCGAGGTCATCCTGAACGTCTGGCCCGCCACGCCGGTCTTTGCCGCGATCAACGCGCCGCAGGACAACGCCGTGGTCGCGCCGGGCAGCATCCCGATCACCGTGAGCGGCTACGCGCTGCACGAACTGCAAGCCATCACCCTCACCGTGGACGGCGCGCCGGCGCAGACCTGGACTTACGGGCCTGGCCTGACCGAGGCGAGCGAAACGCACCCCTGGACGGCAGCGGCCGGGCTGTACACGCTGCGCGCCCAAGTCCGCGACCGCAACGGCAACGCCGCCGAGAGCGCGCCGACGCGCCTGATCGTGGACGCGCTTCCGCCGACGGTCACGCTGGACACGCTGGTTTACACCTCAACGCACGCCCTGCCCGGCCTGAACACCTTTACCCTGAGCGGCAGCGCCGGCGACGACAGCGGCATCGCCCGCGTGGACGTCGGGGCGACCCTTGCGGTCGCCCAATTAGACGCCACCCCCTGCCCGGCGTGCGGCTGGCAATTGGCGCTGACCGACCCGGCTGGCACGGAGCCATTCACCCTCACCGTGCGCGCCACCGACCTGGCCGGGCGGACGACCACCATCACGCCAACGATCGTCGTGGACCTCTACCCGCCGGAAGCAGTGACGGTCACCCTGGCCTACACCGACAGCCTGGGGCAGCGCGTGCCGCTCTCGTGGGCCAACCCCGTCATCCGTGAGGCGAACCGCCCGCTGATCGTGGAATGGGAGGCGGCCAGCGACGCCAGCGGCATCGAGGGCTATTACGTCGGCTGGACGAGCAGCCCCACGCCGACCCTGAGCGCCCTCACCCGCTACGAGCCCGGCGCCTCGCGCCGCCACGAGCAGGTCGTCGGCGAGGCGCAGGTGGCCTACGCCCACCTGGTCATCCGCGATGGGCTGGGCAACGCACGGGTGCAGACCTTCGGCCCGTACCTGGTGGATTCGCCGCTCACGCCCGACCTCATCGGCGCGTCGGACGATGGCGTCTGGTACAGCCACTGGCTGGAGAGTGGCGCATCGCTACTGAGCCGCGAGCGCAGTGGTCAGGGGACGCATCGCCTCTACGGCTCGTGGAACGCCGACGCGCTGCAACTGACCTGGATCGCCGAGGACGGCGACTGGGACGTGCACGGCGACCTGTGGGTCTACTTTGACACAGCCCTCGGCGGCACGACCGTCGCCGATCAGCCCTACTCACCGCAGGGATGGCAGGATACAGTGGACGTGACCCTGCCCTTCGCAGCCGATTATGCGGTCCACGTGCGCGACGCGGCCACGGCCGTCATCAAGCAGTGGAACGGCAGCGCGTGGATCACGGCGACGCTGTTGGGGCACAGCGGCGCTGTGCCCCCCACGCCCGCCGGGCCGCCGGTCTACCGCCTGGTGGGTGACCAAATCCCGCGCCGCACCGATCTCTACATCCCGCTGGGGTATCTCGGCACGAATGCCGGTAATCCGCTGCGGATCGCGGCCTTTGTGACCGAGGAACCGTATAGCAGCGGTTCCCTGCCCTGCCTGCGCGTCGGCGCGCCTGACCTCAACCCGCTCAACTGCGGGGCCGAGTTTCATCCGTTGGCGCGCGCAGGCGATATTCACACCCTCGCGCTGACGCAGTACCTGGCCTTTGACAGTCTGCCCGCCGGTGTGCTGCCCAACGCCGGGCGCTACAGCGGCGCCGCGCCTGCCATCGCCGTGGACGCGCAGCCGCGCGGTGCGGTGGTCGGCTATCTGCAAAGCGACCGCTACGACGTGCTCACGCCCGGCCAGCCGATAGACGCTGACCTGGACGGCGTGATAGACCATCCCATCACCGGCATCGAATCGGGCGTGGTGGGGGACGGGCAGACGGTGACCTACACGGTGGTGGTGCGTAACGGCGGCGAGGGCGCAATGCCCGGTGTGGTGATCACCGCCACGGCGCGCGGCGCGTTGTTGGGGCTTAGCGCGCTAAGCCCTTACGACGGCGGCAACCCGTCCGTCTTCCCGCTGGGCGACATCGCCCCCGGACAGGCCGCCACGTTGACGATCACTACAACGGTGGATACCGCGCTCAACCCCAGCGCCGCCGAACTGATGCTGGCGGTGGATGACGCTACCCATCAGCCCTTTGAATGGTTCTGGGTGCATCACGCAGTAGACAGCACCCCGCCGCAGGCGCCGCGCATCGCGGAACCGCTGCCGGTCAGTTCGCAACTGGGCTGGGCGCTCGCCCTCCCGCTGACCAACACCGTCAGCGGCTGGATCTATGACGCCGATGTGACCCGCCTGCAATTGGAGGCGCAACCGTTGCCCTCAGGAACTCCGCGCACGGTCATCTGCCCTTACGGCGGATGGTATGCCTGGACCTGCGCCTGGGACGCCGGGACGAGCGACGCGCAATACCATCTGCGGGTGCGCGCGCAGGACGCGGCGGACAACTGGAGCGCGTGGAGCGATCCCGTCACCGTCGCGGTGGACGTCACCCCGCCGCAGATCGCGCTGGACGCCAACAGCGAAGCCATCCTGGCTGCCAACACCTTTGGCGGCCTGAACTGGCCAACGATCAACCTCTACGGCGTGATCACCGACAACCTGAGCGTGGCCGGCGTGCAGGCCTGCCGCGTGGAGGGCGGCGTGGAATCCTGTCAGGGCGACGGGCCGCTCTTCCCCTCGCCGTGGACGAGCCGCAACTGGTGGCTGCCCTACACCATCGGCGCGACGGGCGAGGGCGTGACCGAAACGGTGCGCTTTTACGCCGTGGACGGCGCAGGCAATCGTTCGCAACCGCTGACGCGCACCCTGCGCGTGGACACGCTCGCGCCGCGCCTGACCGTCACGCAGGTGCTCACCGAGGTCTGGCGCGAGGACTATACGGGCTGGAGCTTCAACGCCTGGTACTGGAAGCCCATCACCGACGCAGTGCCGGTCCTGACGGGCACACTGAGCGAGGCGGCGCTGGCCTGGGCCGACCTGCGCATCGAGAAGCCGGACGGCTGGCTGTGGACGACGAACCTGGTGCGCTTCCCCGGCGGGCGCTGGCACGGCGTGCCGCAACTGGATTTCTCCGTGCCCGGCGTGCACACGATCACCGTGCGGGCGGTGGACGTGGCCGGCAACTGGACGGTGGCCGGGCCGTTTACGCTGCTGGCGAAAAACCGCAACGACCCGCCGCGCTTCATCACCTGGCCGCCGTATGGCGAGGTCAGGGCTGGCGAGCCGTACACCTACGAGATCATCGCCGACGATGACGACCTGCCCTACGGCGACGTGCTCACCATCACCGCGCCGACGCTCCCGGCCTGGCTGACGCTACAAGACCACGGCGACGGCACAGCGACGCTTGCCGGCACGCCCTCGCAGGCCGACCTGGATCGCGGCAACAACTGGGTGGTGCTGCGGGTGACCGACAGCGGCGGGCTGTACGCCGAGCAACGCTTCGTCGTCGGCCTGGTGCGGGTGTATCTGCCACTGGTGGCGAGGCATTAGGAATATGGAGGATAAGACCCTAAGAACACTCCTCCGCCGCCCCTCAACCGTTGTCCAACTCCGACAGATGATGCGAAATGTCCGGAAGGCCGCCGACCACGCGGCCAGGGCCGTGATCGCCATGCTCAGCCAGCTGTCCCCCGTCATCGCCCTTTGACGCGGGCAATCCGGTAGCGCACGGGGTCAGGCCCGGCAAAAAATGCGGCGAAATAAACCAGGCGGGGGCGGGTCTTCCGGCCCGCCCCCGCCTTGTTTCCCGCTCCCTCGCCAGAACGGCGGGCGGTTCAGGCCAACCTCCTCGGCGTAGGTAAACAGCGCCCACAGCACCCACGCCAGCGCCTCCTCCGCCCGCCGCACCTCCCCAGGCCCCGGCGCCACCCCGCCTCCTCCATCAGCACCTCCGGATGGATCCGCGCCCGCACCCAGAAGCTCTGCGGCCCGTCCTCCCGCTCCCACGGTGACTCCGGCACCGCCAGCACCCCCCGCCCTACCGGTACCCGCGAGGAGTACACCAGGCAACGGGAGCAACGTATTGTTGACAAAAATGCTCAACTATGCTACAATACAACCGCCATGAAACTCTCCACCCGCGGCCGATACGCGGTGCGCGCGATGCTGGAACTGGCCCTTCACACCGAAGAGGGGCCGGTCTCCCGAGCCGAGATTGCCCGGCGACAGGGGCTTTCTCCCACCTACATCGCTCAACTTTTTCGCAAACTGGAACAGGCCGGGCTGGTCCAGGGCGTGAAGGGCCCCGGTGGGGGATACCGGCTGGGGCGACACCCGGCAGAGATTTCCGTCGGCGAGATTCTCCGGACCGTGGAAGGGCCCATCGCCCTGGTCCACTGCGTGACGCCGGGGGGGCAGAGACGCTGCCGTCGGGCCGAAAATTGTGTCACCCGATGCCTATGGCAGGAGGTCTCGGAAGCCCTCGCCGGGATTCTGGATAGCGTGACCCTGCAGGACTTGCGCGACCGGGCTCGCACGAGCCCGTGAAGCCGACCCGCGTTCATCCGCATTTCTCAGGAGGCACGATGGCCCGAATCTACAGCGACATCACCAAGACCATCGGCGATACCCCTCTGGTCCGCCTGAACCGCCTCACCGCCGGGCTTGCGGCGACGGTGCTGGTCAAACTGGAGTGCTTCAACCCCCTGGCCAGCGTCAAGGACCGCATCGGCGTCAGTATGATTGAGGCGGCGGAGCGGGAGGGGAAAATCGGCCCGGACACCATCCTGATAGAGCCCACCAGCGGCAACACGGGCATCGCCCTGGCCTTCGTCTGCGCGGCGCGGGGGTACCGGCTGGTGCTGACGATGCCGGAGACGATGAGCGTGGAGCGGCGCAAACTCCTGCGCGCGCTGGGGGCCGAACTCATCCTCACCCCCGGCGAGGAGGGGATGCGGGGCGCGGTGCGGCGGGCCGAGGAACTGGCCGCGAAGGACCCCCGTTACCTGCTCCTGAACCAGTTCGGCAACCCCGCCAACCCCGACATCCACCGCCGCACCACCGCGATGGAAATCTGGCGGGATACCGACGGCGCGGTGGACATCGTCGTTGCGGGCGTGGGGACGGGCGGGACCATCACCGGCGTGGCCGAGGCGCTGAAGCCCCTCAAGCCCTCGCTGCGGGCGGTGGCGGTGGAGCCGGCGGCCTCCCCCGTCCTCTCCGGCGGCCAACCCGGCCGACATCGCATTCAGGGCATCGGCGCGGGGTTTATCCCTGAGGTCCTGCGGCTGGACCTGGTGGACGAAATCATCCAGGTGACGGACGACGACGCCATCCGGACGGCCCGGCAGCTGGCCCGGGAGGAGGGCATCCTAGTGGGGATTTCCTCCGGCGCGGTGGCCTGGGCGGCGCTGCAGGTAGCGGCCCGGCCGGAGAACGCGGGCAAACTGATTGTCGCCGTCCTCCCCGACACCGGCGAGCGGTACCTGAGCACCGACCTCTTCGCCGACGAGGAGGCCGGACTGACCGCCGCGGGGTGCCTGTAATGCTGGGGACGTGCCAGGCACTTCCGAAGTGCCTGGCACGTC
>JACIWQ010000038.1 GCA_014360895.1 Thermoflexales bacterium
GCACTCCACAGGGACCTCGCGCGGGTCGGCCTCATCCCAGTGGGTGAAGGACTCGGAAGCGGCGTCGGCGTGGGCGGATTGGGCCCAGACGTCCAGATACGGACACGTCGCCGCCTCGGCGGGGGAGAGGGGTTTCTCCTCCTCCGGGGTCGGTGCGGTCGTCGGGGTCGGCGGCGCAGGGGTCGGCGTAGGCTTGGCACACGCGGTCAGCAGCGCCGCAGCCGCCAGAAGCAGGAGCGCCGCCAGCCCCAGGGGCCATTTCCGGAGCAGTGTGGAATGCATAGACACCTCCTGTGAGCGTTTTGGGGATTTTACAGAGAAGCGAACCGCATGCGGATATTCTGTGCTGAATAGAAAGGGTTTATTAGCCAATTCCGGATAGCCTGGTATAGAGGTTCAATACCTGGCTATATCACTGTTGAAATTATACTCCATAGAGGGTTAAAAGTCAAGAGCGACGGGAAACGGCCTGGCCCGCAAGCTGTTATGGGCAATCCCCTCCCTCCCCCGGCCCTTCGGGCCCCTCCTTCCAGCCTGGGGCTGACCGACTTGACGTCTCGCCATTTTGTTGTAGCATAGAGCGCAAATCAGAGCAGATTAAGGCATCTATGAAAGCAGAAACGTCCCTCGCCCGGCGAGAAAAGCAGGTCGTCGCCCTCAGTTCCGTCCTGGCGGCCGTCTTCCTCACCGCGTTCAAACTGGTCATCGGCCTCATCACCAACAGTCTGGGCATCCTCTCTGAGGCCGCCCACTCCGGACTGGACCTGGTGGCCGCGCTCATCACCTTCCTGGCCGTACGCGCCTCCGGCCGTCCGGCCGACCGGGAGCACCCCTTCGGTCACGGGAAAGTGGAAAACCTCTCCGCGCTGGTGGAAACCCTGCTGCTCCTGGCGACCTGCGCCTGGATTATCTACGAGGCCATCGGCCGCCTGTTCTTCAGGACGGTGGAGGTGGAAGCCAGCACCTGGGCTTTCATCGTCATGGGGGCCGCGATTATCGTGGATATTTCCCGCTCCCGGGCTCTCTACCGGACCGCCCGCCGGTACAACAGTCAGGCGCTGGAGGCGGATGCCCTCCACTTCTCCACCGACGTCTGGAGCAGTTCTGTGGTCATCATCGGGCTGGTGCTGGTGCGCCTGGCGGACGTATTCCCGGCCCACCGGGTCTGGCTCCTCCGGGCGGATGCTGTCGCCGCGCTGGTGGTGGCGGGCATCGTCATCTGGGTCAGCCTGCAACTGGGCCGCCGTACGG
Organism: Thermoflexales bacterium; assembly: GCA_014360895.1. Taxonomy (GTDB): domain Bacteria; phylum Chloroflexota; class Anaerolineae; order B4-G1; family DUEL01; genus SpSt-77. The sequence goes on from JACIWQ010000038.1 coordinate 1,252, forward strand.
TGGACGCGCTGCTGGACCGGGCGCCGGCGGGACTGGAGGAGCGGGTCCGCTCCGCCATCACCGGGGTGGAGCATGTCCAGGAATGCGGCCCCATCCGCCTGCGCACCGCCGGACCGGTCACCTTTGTGGAGGCGACGGTGCGCGTCGCGCCGGAGATGCCTGCCGGGATGGCCCATGAGGTGGCGACCCGCGTGGAGGAGGCCGTCTCCCAACTCTGCTCCGATTGCGACGTGACCGTCCACGTAGAACCGGCCGCATCGCCCGACCCCGTCATCGGGCAGATTCGGGCCATCGCGGCCGAGGCCGGCCTTTCCGTCCACGACGTTCACATCCACCGGATGGCGGATGGGTACCACGTGGACCTGGACCTGGAGGTCTCCGGGCACCTCTCGCTGGAAGAGGCCCACCAAATGGCGACTTCGTTTGAGGACCGGTTGCGCGCCCAGGTGAACGGACTGGCGGCGGTAGAGACCCACATTGAAGTGGCCCCTGCACCGTCCGATGGGCCGGGGCGGGATGTGACCGACGCATACCCGGAAATGGTGGAGCAAATCCGCCGGATTGCCGAAGCTCAGAACGGGGTCAAGGAGTGCCACAACGTCCGGCTGCGGCAGGTGCAGGACGCCCTCTACATCTCCCTGCACTGCGTCTGCCCCGGGGACCTCTCTATGGAGGAAGCCCACCGCTGCTCGGCGCAACTGGAAGGGGATCTCCGCCGGGCCTTTCCTCAGGCAGCTCATATCCTGGTCCACACCGAACCGGAAGAGGCCCCATCCGGAGCAACCGCCCGGGCTGTGCCCGTCCAGTCGTTGTAAAGGCAGGGGTTGCCTCCCATCAACCGATGCCCTATGCCCGTGGAGACGAACGACGACGCATCAGAGCCGACTGTAGAGGAAATCCTGGCCGAGGTAGAGCGGCGACGGTCCGCCCGGCGGGCCGAAACAGCGCGCGACCGTCCCGCCTGGGAACGGCAAACTGCCCGCTGGGCCGGGCTGGTGGGTCAATGGTTCCTCCGCCACTGGTTGGCCATCCTGAACCTCTGGTGGTTCCTGTACGTGGGGATACCCTTTCTGGCCCCCGTCCTGATGAAGGCAAATATAGAGGGACCCGCCCGCCTCGTCTACCTGGCCTATCAGCCCCTCTGTCACCAACTCCCCTATCGCTCCTGGTACCTCTTTGGCGAACAGCCGTTCTACTCTATGGAGGAACTGCTGCGCCGGGGGGTGGCGCCGGAACTGCTGGTCCCCCACGGCTACATCGGCGATTCGGTCCTGGGCTACAAAGTCCCTCTCTGCCAGCGGGACACTGCCATTTACGGGACCATCTTCCTGGCCGGGGTGGCCTTTGCCCTGACCCACCGCCGGTGGCGACCGTTGCCCCTGTGGGCGTACCTGCTCTTTGGCGTTGTGCCCGTTGCTCTGGACGGGGGGATTCAATTCGTCAGCCAGATACTGGTCTTGCTCTTTCCGACGGCGGGGTTTGTTGCCGTGGAGAGTACTCCCCTGCGCCGGGTGATCACCGGCGCCCTCTTCGGCCTGGCGACGGTATGGATGGTCTATCCGTACGTGCATCGGGCAACACGGGAAGCTTCCGGAGCAGCAACAAAGCCATCGCCGTAATAATGGCTGGAGACCTGCCTGAAAGCAGTCCCTTCATCAGCACGATATGCCCCCTAGAATCTCTCTGAAAACGGTAGCCCACGCGCGGGACGTAATTTCTACGGGCCAGAAACGATAGCGGTGGCAGCGCGAGTTGAGTCTTGCGTCACAAATTTTGAGTACGAGCACCTTTACTCCCTACAGTGTCCATAGTAATGGAAAATGGCAGCGAGGAGGTTGGAAGATGTTACCCACAGCGTACCCTTATGATATGCGCGAATTAACCTCGCTTTGGGAGAAATTTGTTCAGGAGGGAACGTTATCCCTCTCCTCAATAGACCCGGCGGTCGCTCGTTCCTGGCTTCGTTGCCGGAATGCTGGAATGGATCCCCAGGCAATTCCCCGGCTGGTTCGCTGCACATCTGAAGAACTGGAACACCAGCGCCAGGAACATTTTGACTTGATTGCAATTGCCCGTCCGCTAATGGAAGATATTTATCAGTTCGCGGGTGAATCGGGAATCGTGGTATATCTGACCAATCAGCATCTTCTCGTTATGGAATCCTTGGGAGACCGCTGGCTGCGGGATGCCCTGTATGGTTGTGGGTTTACGGAAAGTATCACGATGGCGGAGGAATATTTGGGTACCAATGCAGCATCCCTGGCACTCTATGAAGGCACTCCCGTTCAGGTTGTGGGGCCCGAGCACTTCTTTAAGAGTCTGCACCGATTTTCGGGGAGCGCTGCTCCTCTTCATGACCCCTGCGGTCGGATAATTGGAGTGATTGGGATTATCACGCCGGTGGAACACAGTCATCCGCATACTTTGGGTCTTGTGATGGCGACCGCGCGGGCAATTGAGAATCAGTTGCAGGCCGATGCCAGCCTGGTTCAAGCCCATCGGCATTTGGCGGAACTAAAAACCTCCCTGCAGGCAATGCAAAAGGGGATCGTATTCCTGGATGCCCAGGGGGTGGTCACCCATATGAACGACAGCGCAGGGGAGATTCTGGGTATTTCGCCCAAAACTGCGCCAGGGCGTCCCTTGCACTCTCTGGTCCGGCTTCCCTCGGACATTCAGACATGTCTTTCCAGTAACACGCCGATGTCGGAAAGAGAAGTTGCCTTTGGCGACAGCCCATCTCCACGTCTGGTAATGGCTTCCCTGGATGTCATGAAAGAAGGGACTCGCCCTAACGGTTTCGTCATCACATTGAGGCCCGTGAAAGAGGCGCGACAGATAGCCCGCTATATGATGGGAATGCAAGCGGTTGTTACCTTTGATGACATCTTGGGGTGGAGTACGCGCATGCGGCGGGTCATTCATTACGCCCGGGCCATCGCTCGTTGCAATGCCCCGGTGCTGTTGTTGGGCGAACCCGGTACTGGCAAAGACCTCTTCGCTCAGGCCATCCATAACGCCAGTCACTATGCCGATGGTCCTTTCGTCTCCGTGAATTGTGCGGCTGCTCCCCGGGAGATGATTGCATACGAGTTACTGGGGTATGAAAATGGGATGGGGCCTTCCCAAGGAAGCCGCCCCAGCAAGTTTGAGATTGCCTCTGGAGGCACCATCTTTTTGCAAAACATTGAAAGCCTGCCCCTGAACCTCCAGGCCGCCCTGCTGGAGATTATAGATACCCGGCAGGTTGTCCGCATCGGGGGCACCTCTTTTGTCCCCGTTGATGTACGAGTTATTGCAGCCTCCAGTGTGAATCTGGAAGAAGAGATGCGGCAAAAGCGCTTTCGGGCAGACCTGTTTTATCGCTTGCGCTCCTTAACCCTGACCATCCCCCCTCTACGGGAACGAGGTGATGATATTATTCTTCTGGCCACCCATATTGTAAACAAATGTGCCGCACGCTTTGGAAAGGAAGTGACCATTTCTCCCGAGGCGATGGCGGTTCTGAAATCGTATTCCTGGCCGGGAAATCTGCGGGAACTTGAGAATGTGCTGGAATGGGCAGTTCATTTGCTGGAAGGGACAGAACTGAACGTCCGACACCTTCCCGAGGAACTGCGTCGGGCTGTATCGGGAGGCGAGAAAGGAAAAATCCTCACCTTTGAAGAAGCGGAACGGCAAGCTATCATCATGGCCGGGCAGGCTTTTCGGGGGAATGTCACGCAGATGGCTAATGCCTTAGGTGTGGGGCGCACTACACTGTGGCGCAAAATGAGGTCCTTCGGCATCCATCCGGCTGACTTCCGGCAAAAGCCCCGAAGCCGCCCTTACCCCTCCGTTTCATTATGAAACAATCCTGAAACCAAAATTGTTCCAATACGAAACAAACAGGGCCTATATATTGACAGTCCTATTGGAGTCCGCTATAATTTAGACTTGAATACAATCGCCAGTTATCGGGCTCTACGGGCATGCTCCTCAGGAGGAGTCAATGGCCGATTCGCCGTGGGCGGGGAGGAGAGGGGTTAATAACTGGCCCCGATCCTGGAATTCCTCAATATTTCTGCTCATTTTCCCCTTTTATTGCCCCCTTTCGTCCTTCGCGCCAGAATGACAGACAAAGGAGGTGGATATAGAAGAAAACAAAGCATCATCCCAATCCAGGCTCTCCTGATCCGTACTGTATCCCCTTTCTAACTCCCTTGATCTTTCAGGAGGAAAGCGATGAAAAAGGAAAACCTGCTGGGAGAGTGCATAGCTGAGGTCTTTGGGACCTTCATCCTGATCCTGCTGGGCGACGGCGTAGTCGCCAACGTAGGCCTGGCCCCCCGGCTGGCCGCCCCAGCCTATAACTGGAACACCATAACCTTTGGCTGGGCCATGGCGGTGGTTGTGGCTGTGTATGTGGCTGGAGGTGTCTCCGGCGCCCACATTAATCCGGCGGTGAGCCTGGCAATGGCCGTGCGGGGTGTCTTCCCCTGGCGCAAGCTGATCCCCTACTGGATCTCCCAGATCGTTGGCGCCTTCCTGGGTGCCCTCGGCGTCTATCTGGTCTACATGGAGGGCCTACGGGCAGCAGGAGTGCCCAACGTCTGGTGCACCGGCCCTGGATCCATCTTCGGTCAGGCCTTCTGGGGTGGTGCAGGCGGACAGGCAGTAGGTTCTTACTCCCTTTGGAACGCGCTGATTACCGAGATTTTCGGAACCGCCGTTCTGCTCTGGGGCGTGGCTGCTGTGGGAGACAGCAAAAACCTGGGCGTTGGCGCCAACCTGGGTCCCCTTCTGGTCGGCTTTGTCGTCCTGGGGGTTGGCCTCTGCCTGGGTGGCCCCAGCGGCTATGCTATCAACCCAGCCCGTGACTTCGGGCCGCGCCTCCTGGGTGCTCTGGTTGGCACCAAGGGCCTCTTTGATGGTCTGTACTGGCTGATTTGCCCCATTGTGGGCCCCCTGGTCGGCGGCGTCCTGGGCATCCTGACCTACGACTGGCTGATCAGCCGCTTCCTCCCCGAAAAGTAGAGGCCAGCGTTCTTCAAAGAGGCCACCATACCAAGCGCGGGGACACGCAGAAAGCAAGGAGAGGTGCCATGAAAAAATTGATCAACCGACCAGAAGATGTGGTCAAAGAGGAACTGGAAGGTATCGCGCTGGCCTTTCCAGACATGGTGAAGGTCCACTTTGACCCCAATTTCATCTACCGCGCGGATGCCCCTGTTCGGGGAAAGGTGGCCGTCATCTCCGGTGGCGGAAGCGGCCATGAGCCGATGCACGGAGGATTCGTCGGCGTAGGGATGCTGGACGCGGCATGCCCGGGGCAGGTCTTCACCTCCCCCACCCCGGACCAGATGCTGGAAGCTGCCAAGATGGTGGACGGTGGCGCTGGTGTACTCTACATCGTCAAGAACTACACCGGCGATGTGATGAACTTTGAAATGGCGGCAGATATGGCCCGGGCCGAAGGCCTGCGGGTGCTCAACATCCTCATTGACGACGACGTGGCCGTGAAGGACAGCCTCTACACGGCTGGCCGTCGCGGCGTGGGTACCACCGTCTTGGCAGAGAAAATCTGCGGCGCCGCGGCCGAACGAGGCTACGACCTCCGGCGAGTCGCCGATCTCTGCCGGCGGGTGAATATCAACGGCCGCAGTATGGGGATGGCCCTCACCCCGTGCACGGTCCCCATGGCTGGCAAGCCCACCTTTGAACTGGCTGAAGACGAGATGGAGGTAGGTATCGGCATTCACGGGGAGCCGGGACGCGAGCGGATGAAACTCAAAACTGCTGACGAGATCACCGAAATGCTCGCTATCTCCATCATTGAAGACCCGGAGTACCGGCGAACGGTGCGGGAGTTTGATGAGGAGAAAGGCGAGTGGGTGGATGTGGAACTGGTGGATCCGCCCTTCCGCCGTGGTGATCGCGTCCTGGCCTTCGTGAACAGCATGGGCGGCACGCCGGACATTGAACTGCCCATCATCTATCGCAAACTGCACGAAATTTGCGAAAAGAAAGGGCTGATCATTGTCCGCCGCCTCATCGGCCGCTATATCACCTCCCTGGAGATGCAGGGCTGCTCCATCACGCTCCTGCGGATGGACGACGAGATGATTGACCTGTGGGATGCCCCGGTCAAGACTCCGGGCCTGCGCTGGGGGATATAGCATTTCAACCACCACCCCGCCCATCTCCGGGGACATCCGGAGGTGGGCGGGGGATTTGGGGAGAGGGAAATGCCCGTCACAACACAAGACCTTCTGACCTGTCTGCATCGGATGGCGGAGGTGATTGAAGCCAATAGAGAATATCTGACTGCATTGGACGCTGCCATCGGCGATGCCGATCATGGGATCAACATGGACCGCGGGTTTAAGGCAGCGCTGAAACGGCTGCCTCCGGTAGAAGATAAGGACGCGGGCACCATCCTGAAAACCGTTGGTGTGGCATTGGTCTCCACTGTCGGTGGGGCCGGTGGTCCCCTCTACGGTACCGCCTTTATGCAGGCTGGAACCGTACTGGGAGGAAAATACGAATTGGAACCCCAGGACGTGCTGGCGGCCCTGGACGCGGCCCTTCAGGGGGTTGTGATGCGTGGGAAAGCCAACCTGGGGGATAAAACAATGGTGGATGCTCTGACCCCCGCCGTCAATGCCCTGCGCGAAGCGCTACAGAACGGTGCCAACATTGCAGACGCGCTGGAGCAGGCCGCCCTGGCAGCTGAGCAGGGAATGAAAGACACCATCCCAATGTTGGCGAAAAAGGGCCGGGCCAGTTATCTCGGCGAGCGCAGTATCGGGCATCAGGACCCTGGAGCCACTTCCACATATCTTCTACTGCGGGTGATGGCCGATGTGGCTCGGGAAAAATACGGCTGAGGAATAACCATCCGCACTACTATATTCAGGAGGTGAGAAAATGGCTAAGTATGTCGCTGCTGTGGATCAGGGTACCACCAGCACCCGCTTCATGGTCTTTGACCATGCTGGTCTGGTAGTGAGCGTCCACCAACTGGAGCACGAACAGATCTATCCCCAGCCCGGGTGGGTAGAACACAACCCGATGGAGATCTGGGAACGCACCCAGCAAGTTATCCGGGCCGCGCTGGAGAAGAACGGCATTGATCCCAAAGAAATCGCGGCCATCGGGGTCACCAACCAGCGGGAGACCACCATTGTCTGGGACAAGAAAACTGGCAAGCCCTACTACAACGCCATCGTCTGGCAGTGCACCCGCACCAAGGACATCTGCGAAGACCTGGCCAAAGATGGCGGGCAGGACCGTTTCCGTCCCAAGACCGGCCTGCCGCTGGCCACCTACTTCTCCGGCCCCAAGATCAAATGGATTCTGGATAACGTCCCCGGAGTCCGGGCAGCGGCGGAGAAAGGGGAGGCCCTCTTCGGCAACATTGACACCTGGGAAATCTGGTGGCTGACCGGAGGCCCGAATGGGGGTGCTCATGTGACCGACGTCTCCAACGCCAGTCGGACGATGCTGATGAACCTGGAGACACTGGATTGGGACCAGGAGATTCTGGACATTCTGGGCATCCCCCGCCAGATGTTGCCGGAGATTCGCCCCTCCAGCGACCCCAAGATCTACGGCTATACACCGAAGGACGGGCCGTTTGGCACCGCTATCCCCGTCTGCGGCGATCTGGGGGACCAGCAGGCGGCGCTGGTGGGCCAGACCTCCTTTGCGCCCGGCGAGGCCAAGAACACCTACGGCACTGGTTGCTTTATGCTCCTCAACACCGGTACCACCCCCGTCCCCAGCAAGAGCGGCCTGCTGACCACGCTGGGGTACAAGTTTGGCGACGCGCCCGCCGTCTACTGTCTGGAAGGCTCCATCGCCATCACCGGGGCACTGGTCCAGTGGCTGCGAGATAACCTCAAGTTCTTTGACTTCTCCAAGCACATTGAGGATTATGCTCGCTCTGTGCCCGATAGTGGCGGCATCTACTTCGTCCCCGCCTTCTCCGGCCTCTTCGCGCCGTACTGGAGGCTGGATGCCCGGGGCGTCATCGTCGGCCTGACCCGCTACATCACCAAGGCCCACATCTGCCGCGCCGCGCTGGAAGCCACCGCCTATCAGACCCGGGAGGTACTGGATGCGATGGAGAAGGACTCCGGCGTGCGCCTTACGGCCCTGAAAGTGGATGGCGGCATGGTCTTCAATGAACTGCTGATGCAGTTCCAGGCCGACATCCTGGGCGTGCCGGTCATCCGCCCCGTCGTCGCCGAAACCACCTCCCTGGGTGCCGCTTACGCCGCAGGGCTGGCCGTCGGCTTCTGGGACAACCTGGACGACCTGCGCAAGAACTGGGCGGTGGATAAGACCTGGGAGCCCAAGATGGACCCCGAAACTCGGGAGCGGCTCTACAAGGGGTGGCTGAAGGCCGTAGAACGCACCTTCGGGTGGGTTGAATAGCCCTGCTTTTCAACAAAGGGGCACGGGAGGGAACGGGGGGTGCCTGTCCCTGTTCCCTCCCTGTCTTGTTGAGGTGAAGTATGCACATCGTGGTTTGTCTCAAACAAATCATAGACCCCGAAGTTCCCTTTCATTTGTTTCGCATTGACCCAGTCGCAAAGACGCAAATTCGGGGGAGTCATCCCCTCGTCATCAGTTCTTACGATGAGGTCGCCGTAGAAGTAGCAATTCAGGCAAAAGAACGGTTCGGGGGACGGGTAACCATTATCAGCATCGGGACCAAAGAGACCGTGCAGGCCCTCCACCAAGCGCTGGCGATGGGTGCTGATGCAGCTATTCTTCTCAACGACCCTCTCTTTGAGCAGACCGATTCGTTTGGCAAATCTCGTATCCTAGCCGCCGCGCTACGAAAAATCGGCGACTTTGATCTTGTCCTTTGCGGGCGGCAGGCCGGGGATGTAGAAATGGGCTTGGTGGGGCCATTCCTGGCCGAGGAGTTGGGCATCCCCTGCGCTACGCTGGTTGCCAACGTGGTATCGGCCAATGGAAGGGTCCGCCTGAAACGACCCACTGAGACCGGCTGCGAGGTTCTAGAAGCTCCCCTGCCGTGCCTGGCGACCATCACCAACGACGAAAGCAATGTCCCCCGCTACGCCTCGGTCAAGGGGATCCGGGCCGCTATGCGGACCCCCATCCCCACTTGGACGGCGGTTGATCTGGGTTTGGACACAGCTACACTGGGCGAAGAGAAGCGAATTGAGATAGACGAAATGTGGATTCCCCAACGAGAAATCCGCTGTGAGTTAATCCCTGGTGAATCGGCGGAAGAGAAGGCGCAAAACCTGGCGTTGCGTCTGCGCCAGATGGGACTGCTGTGAGGTGAGGAAATGACATCCATTTTGACCCTTTGCGTCAGTACTCACTCATCTATCCCCCGTTCCGGACTGGAACTGCTGGCAGCCGCGCGGTCGCTGAGCCAGCAAACAGACGTCGGCCCGGTACAGATGCTTTTCCTGGGATCGGGAGTGAGAGAACTAGCTCCCGCTTTGATCCACCACGGCGCCGATCAGGTCCTCCTGGTTGACCATCCCGGCTTGGAACACCCGAACGATGAAGTGGTACTCGGCATCGCGGAGAAAGTTGTCCGCCAGTTTGCACCTCGGGTGGTGCTTCTGTCCCACGACGATTTGAGCGGAGGACACGTAGGCCCCCGGCTGGCACACCGGCTGAAGACCGGCATCGTGACCGATTGCACAGGTTTTGCGGTTCAGGACGGCCACATCCGCTGGCTCCGCCCGGTATACGGTGGAAAGGCGATGGCCTATATGTGTGTCCGGGGACCGGTGCAGATTGTCACCATCCGCTCCCGCGCATTTGAGCCACTCCCGGCCGACCCCCTCCGCACGGGCGAAGTCCAGGAAGTCCCTCTTGCTCCAGAGGCCCTTTCCGCCTCGGTAGTTGTTGTGGAGCGGGTGGAAACGGCGGAAGCGGAAGGAGGACTCAGCCTGGATCGGGCAGAAATTATCGTCAGCGGCGGTCGGGGGATGGGCAGCGCCGAGGGGTTCAGCATCCTGCATGAACTAGCTCGCGTATTGGGGGCAGCAGTTGGTGGTTCGCGACCAGCTGCCGATATGGGTTGGGTACCCCATTCGCACTTGGTGGGGCAGACCGGGAAGATCGTTGCCCCTAAACTCTATATCGCTGTGGGCATATCCGGCGCGACCCAGCACATGGCTGGTGCCGGGTCGTCCAAAACTATCGTGGCGATCAACAAGGACCCGGATGCGCCCATTTTCAAACTGGCCCATATCGGCGTGATCGGCGAGTGGGAAAAAATCGTTCCACCACTGATTCAAGCTTTCCAGGAAATGCGTTCTCGCTGATATTAGGAGGTTACCATGAAAACATTAGAGACCCAAGTGGTTGTGATCGGAGGGGGGGCAACCGGTACCGCCGTGCTGCGAGACCTGGCAATGCGCGGGATCCAGGCCCTGCTGCTGGAACGGGGGAACCTAGCGAGCGGCACCTCGGGAAATTTTCACGGGCTTCTTCACAGCGGCGCCCGGTACGCGGTTAAAGACCCTCCGGCTGCCGAGGAGTGCATCGTGGAAAACCGCATCCTCCGTCAGATCGCCCCACAGGCCATTGAGGATACTGGCGGATTCTTCGTTGCCCTGACCGACGCCGACGAGGCATTCCTGCCGCGCCTGGTAGAAGGCTGCCAGCGGGTGGGGATTCCGGTAGAGGTCATCTCCGGTTCTGAAGCCCTGCGGGAGGAGCCGGCCCTCTCCCCGCAAGTTCGTCAGGCGGTGGTGATTCCGGATGGCAGCGTGGATGGTTGGACCCTCTGCATCGGAAGCGTTAAGGCTGCCAAAGAATACGGTGCTCAGGCGATGCTCTACACGATGGTCACAGAGATTCTCCGGAAGGGAGACCGCGTGATCGGCGTGCGAGCCGTGGACCAGACGTCAGGAGACGAGTATCTGGTACGAGCCGAGTATGTCGTCAACGCGACCGGCCCGTGGACGGAAAAGACGGCTCGTCTGGCAGGGATTGAGGTGCCGATGGCTTTGGATTACGGAACAATGGTGGTGCTGGACAGCCGCCCGGTTCGGCGCGCGATCAACCGTTGCCGCCCCCCGGCCGATGGCGACATCATCGTCCCGGTCGGCACAACCATTGTCCTGGGCACTACGTCGGTGCCCATCCAAGACCCCGACGACTTTTGCATTCAGGAATGGGAGATTGACCTCTTGCTGGACGAATGCGCCCAAATGGTCCCAATTGTTGAAGATATGAACATCCAACGGTACTACGCGGCGGTCCGCCCCCTCTACAAGCCCCCCCAGACGGCCGGCGAAGAGGAGCGCCGGGAAGTCAGCCGGGCTTTCTACGTGCTGGACCACGAGCAGTTGAACGGCATCGGCGGCTTCATCACCATCACCGGCGGCAAACTGACCACTTGTCGATTAATGGCGGAGAAGACGGTGGACCTGGTCTGTGCCAAGATGGGCATTTCAGTGCCCTGCCGCACTCATCTGGAGCCGCTTCCCCCTGCATGATCCACCGGCTGCCTCTCTGAAGATGATGTTGTGGGGGGGTAGCCGCCACAACAAAAAAACCAAATATGGAGACAATATTGGAAAGAAAAAAAAAAAAAAGGGGAAAACGAATGTCCCATCCAGGCCGCTCTGGTTCTGGATTCTGGTCTTTCTGCTCCCCCTTATCGCCAGCGAATTGATGTTCTATGTCGCTGGGCGCTGGGGCAGTATGATTTTGTTTCTGGTTGCCTGGGTCGGCTTTTGGGTGGCCATCCTCCACCGCTCAGGATGGGCGATATTCAAAAGACAGGAAAATGCTCAAAAGGCGCGCGGGTCAGGGCGAAAATGAAAACAGACATCGCGTCCTTTCTGGTGCGCCACGACCTGGATGAGTGGGAAGGACGGTTCAGCCCCTACGACGAGGATCTGTACCAGGCCGTTCTGGAGCATGTAGCTCCCACCGACGTGGTGATAGAGATCGGCGCGGGCGACCTGCGCCTGGCCCTGCGCTTGGCTCAGCAGGCCCAGCAGGTATATGCTATTGAGGTCAACCCCCTGCTGGTCGCTCAGGCGCTGAAAGGAATCGGCCTTTCTTTGCCCCGCAATCTGGCAGTGATCTGCGCCAACGCGCTGGATTTTCCTGTTCCCGCTGGGGTGACAGTTGGTATCCTGCTGATGCGGCACTGCCGTCATTTCGGCGTTTATTTTGATCGTCTCCAAGCTGCCGGATGTCGCCAGCTGCTAACCAACGCTCGCTGGAAATACGGACTGGAAGTGGTAGACCTGACAGTTTCTCGCATCCCCTTTGCCGAATTGGCAGAGGGCTGGTATGCTTGCCGCTGCGGAGCGGTCGGCTACGTGGGAACGGGCAATCGGCCAGACGCGGCCCCGGTTGAGGTGACCGATTGCCCAGCATGCAATTCCCAACGGAATGTTGAATCCTATAAAGTCGTACCGGTTTAAAGTTTCACAAACTCGTACCGGGTAACGCCGCTTTCGGGCAGCGCGTGGCCCCCCTTCTCATCCCCCTGGCCCTGAAGTTTGGCCTTTTTGGGGAGGGCGTCTTGTAAATATCCGAAAATCGCCCTTTCCGGGCGCAAAAGGGTAGGACAACTGCTCACAGTTGTCCTACCCTGCCCTACTTTTTTGGGGGGCGGCGGCGAACCGATACAGAGCCGCTACGGCTAAAAGGCCAAAGTTGAGGGAAGGGGAGTGATGGGAAAGCAGTACGACTTTTCAGGGCTTTCACCCGGTACGATTTTACGAGACTCAGCAGATAAGGAGCATCCATTTGGTCGGCATTGTTATTGTTGCTCATAGTGAGCAATTGGCTGCCGGAGTCTGCGAGGTAGCCTTGCAGATGGCAGGAGGGAGTTCCATCCCCGTCCTCCCCGCAGGGGGAACAGAGGACGGTCGCCTGGGCACCAGTTTTGAGAGGGTCCATAATGCCCTGGAGCGCGTCCTGGAGCAGGGATACGACGCGCTCGTACTGGCCGATCTGGGCAGTGCAGTCATGGTTACCCAAATGGTGCTGGAAGCCCTTTCCCCCGATTGGCAGAAGCGAGTGCGTCTGACCAGCGCACCGCTGGTGGAGGGAGCCATTGCGGCTGTAGTTGCAGCCTCTGGGGGCGGGGACCTGGATACCGTCCAGCAGGCCGCCGAACAGGCACTGGCTATATCTAAAATCCCGGAACTGGAAGGCCCTCTGCCTCCACTGGCAGAAATGCCTATAGCGACTCCGGAGAGGGTGGAAGAGATAGCGGAATTGATCGTGCCCAACCCCACAGGTCTCCATGCCCGTCCGGCATCTCTCTTCGTGCAGACCGCAATGCGCTTTCGGGCCGAGATTACGGTCCAGAATATTTCCCATAACCGTCCCCCGGCTAATGCAAAAAGCATGATGGAAGTCGCTAGCCGGGGGACGGCATGGCAGGGAGAACGAATCCGCATCGTGGCGCGAGGAGAAGACGCAGTCGAGGCCATCCGTACCCTGCGGGCATTGGTGGAAAGCGGTTTCGGCGAGATGGAAGAAGTCTCCCCGATTTCCTCTCCGGGAGCCCAACCCGAACCGGAAACGCCTCCGCCTGTGGAAGGTGGAATGGAGGGACGATGGCGGGGCATTCCCGCCTCTTCAGGCATTGCCATTGCTCCGGTCTTCCAGTATCGCCCCCCCACTTGGCAGACGGAACGCCGGTTGGCATCCGACGCGGAGGCCGAAATATCCCGTCTGCGGGCCGCGCTGGAACAAGCCCGCCAGGAATTGCTGGCTCTGCAGCAGGAGATAGCAGCCCAGGACCCCCAGACAGCGCGCATCTTTGAGTTCCAGCGGATGATGCTGGAGGACCCCGCCCTGACCAAAGCGATGGAAGAGAGAATTCGCCAGCAGATGCCCAGCGCCGAAATCGCTGCAGAAGAAGTGTTCAGCGAATGGATCGCCCGTTTTGCCCAAGGGGATAGCGAGTTATCCCAGCTACGGGCGGCAGACGTCCAGGACGTCCACCGGCGGCTGACGCGAATCCTGGTCGGGGCTGAGGAGCAGGACCCGTTAGGGGCCCTGGACCACCCGGTCATCGTGGTGGCCAGAGACCTAACCCCTTCCGATACGGCCCGTTTGGACCGGACAAAAGTGAGGGGAATCTGCACCGTGGGCGGGGGAGTGACTTCCCATGTCGCCATTCTGGCGCGAATGTGGAATATTCCGGCAATAGTGGGGTTGGACGAACGGGTGCTGGAAATTGCCGATGGTACGGTAGTAGCCATAGATGGCGAAACCGGCCTGGTAGAGGTGAATCCTTCACCAGAAAACCTTCGCAAGTATGAAGAAAGCCGGGCACGGCAGGAAGCTCTGGCGGCTACGGCCCTTTCCCGGGCCCACCAGCCCGCGATCACTCAGAACGGACATCAAGTGAAAGTATTTGCCAACATTGGCGATGTGGCTTCGGCCCGCGAGGCGGTGAATTCCGGTGCTGAAGGGGTGGGTCTCCTGCGGACAGAGTTTCTGTTCGTGGACCGGGCGACTATGCCTGAAGAAGAAGAACAGTACAAGGCGTATCGGGCTATCGCCGATGTCCTCGGCTCCCGCCCCCTTATCATTCGCACGCTGGATATTGGCGGCGACAAACCGCTGCCCTATCTCCCACTGCCCCCGGAAGCCAACCCGTTCCTGGGAGTGCGCGCGATTCGCCTCACGCTCCGTCATCCCGGCCTATTCCAGCCGCAGCTACGGGCGATCCTCCGGGCCAGTGTGGAGCGTAATATCTGGGTAATGTTTCCGATGGTCTCCACCCGGGATGAGGTCCTCCAGGCGCTGGAGGCACTGGAGCAGGCAAAGGCGGACCTGGAGCGGGCCGGAATCCCCTACGCCAAAGAAATCCCTGTGGGAATTATGGTGGAGACACCAGCGGCAGCCATTGCAGCAGACCTCCTGGCACCTTTAGTGGACTTCTTCAGCATCGGTTCTAACGACCTGACACAGTACGTCCTGGCATGTGACCGGGGCAACGAGCAGTTGCGCTCTCTTTATCAACCACTGGACCCGACGGTGATTCGTCTGATTCAGCACGTCATTGAGACCGCACACCAATATGGCAAACATGTGGGCCTCTGCGGAGAACTGGCCGGCGAACCAATCGCCATTCCTCTGCTTCTGGGGTTAGGACTGGACGAATTCAGCATGACCCCCGCGGCGATCCCCTACGCTAAGGAATTGATTCGCGCCCTGAGCATGGCCGATGCCCGAGAGATTGCCCGGCAGGCCCTCCTTCTCTCGTCGGCGGCAGAGACCACTCAGTACCTGAAAGACGTGTTACGGAATCTCCAGGAATCGGGAAGGCTCGGTGCCTCGGCGCGCGTGGAATAGACAGGATTTAGAGGATGAACAAGATTTGATCTTGTAAATCCTACCCATTTCAGGTCCCCACTGTGCCTCCGGTCCCCGCTGCTGCTGGGTTGACAGTTCCGCCATTGCCGCTATAATGCTGGTGCGCCTGCAAGTGCGACTTCCCTTGCGACCTGCGACTTGTGACCTGCGCCATGTTCACCAACCGACGTCCCCGAATATCCATTGCTCATCTCCCGACCCCGCTGGAGCCGTTGCCCCGGCTGACGGCCCTCCTGCGCGGCCCCCAACTCTGGGTCAAGCGGGACGACCAGACCGGGCTGGCCACCGGCGGGAACAAGACCCGCAAACTGGAATTTCTGGTGGCGGAGGCGCTGGCCCAGGGGGCCGATACGCTGATCACCTGCGGGGCGGCCCAATCCAACCACGCCCGCCAGACGGCCGCAGCGGCCGCCCGCTTCGGCCTGGCCTGCACCCTGGTCCTGCGCGGCCATCCCCCCGCCCAGGCCCAGGGCAATCTCCTCCTGGACGGACTCCTGGGCGCCGAAATCGTCTGGGCCGAAGACGCGCCCATCACGGAGCGGATGGAGGAGGTGGCAGAATCGCTGAGGGCCCAGGGCCACCGCCCCTACGTCGTCCCCTACGGCGGCAGTAATCCCGTGGGCGTCTGCGGCTATGTGGCCGCGATGGAGGAACTGCTGGCCCAGGCGGCACGGGAAGGGCTCTCGTTTGACCACATCGTCCTGGCCTCCTCCAGCGGCGGCACCCAGGCCGGGCTGATGGTAGCGGCCCGGGTGTTGGGCTACTCGGGCCGTATCCTGGGCATCAGCGTGGACCTCCCCGCCGACCCGCTCCGCCGCCGCATGGCCGAACTGGCCACCGCGACCGCTGACTTCCTGGGCCTGCCCCTCTCCTTTGCCCCCGGGGACTTCGCCGTGGAGGACAGCTATCTGGGCGGCGGGTACGGCGTCATCGGCGAACGGGAGCGGGAGGCCATCCGCCTGCTGGCCCGCACTGAGGGGCTGCTGCTGGACCCCGTCTACACCGGGCGGGCCTTCGGCGGCCTGATAGACCTGGTCCGGCGGGGCGCGTTCTCCTCCCAGGAGCGGGTGCTCTTCTGGCACACCGGCGGGGTTGCTGGCCTCTTCGCCCGCCCCACGCTGGAATAGGACGCCAGCGATTTCTCCGACGCCTGGATGGGGGTAGCCAGGGCCAAAAGAGGCCCCTCCAGTCATTGCGGGCCATCGGAGATGGCGAGCAATCCCGGTATGGTCTCCGGAGATTGCTTCGCCCCTGACCCTGGTGGGGGTCATTGCGAGGGCGCGAAGCGCCCGAAAGCCTGCCACGAGCAGAGCGTGGTGGCAATCCCCGCACGGTTTCCGGAGATCGCTTCGCCCCCTTCGGGGCTCGCGATGACCTCTGCTTCGCCTTCGGCTCGCTATAACAACCTGAGCATGTCCGATTCCCCGATGTGGTCTGCGCTCTTCACCCCCCGCATGGTGGCCCTCGTCGGCTCCGTCGGCGAGGGGAGATTGGGGTACCACCTGCTCCGCCAGATGGTGGACGGCGGCTTTCCGCCCGCGCGCCTGGCCGTTGTCAATCCCAAAGGACAGGGCGCGCTGGGCGTTCGGGGCTACCCGTCGGTCGCCGAAATCGGCGGACCGGTGGACCTGGCTGTCGTCGTCACCCCGGCAGCGACAGTCCCCGCCGTCCTGGAGGAATGCGCGCAGGCCGGGGCCCGCGCCGCCGTCGTCATCACCGCCGGATTCTCGGAAGTGGGCAACGTCGCCGGAGAGGAGGCCATCCGGGAGGTCGTCCGGCGGACCGGCATCCGGGTCGTCGGCCCCAACTGCGCGGGAATCGTCAACACCCACCACGCCCTCTTCCCCACGCTGGAGACGCGCCCCCCGGCGGGGAGTGTCTCCCTGGTCGCCCAGAGCGGCGCCGTCGGCGGCGTCTTCCTGGCCTGGGCCAAAGAGCACGGCCTGGGGGTCGCCAAATTCGTCAGTTACGGCAACGGCGCCGACCTGACCGAGCGGGATTTTCTGGAGTACCTGGCCGAAGACCCCGAGACGCAGGTAGTGGCGCTCTACATTGAAGAGGTGACGGAGGGGCGGGATTTTCTGCGCGTGCTGGCGGACTGTGCGCGCCGCAAACCGGTCGTCGTCATCAAGGCCGGACGGACGGAGGCCGGCCGACGGGCCACTCTCTCCCACACCGGCTCCATGGCCGGCGCGGATGCGGTGTACGACGCCGCGCTGCGCCAATGCGGCGCGCTGCGGGTGACCACACTGGAGGAGATGTTTGACCTCTGTCTGGGCTTCACCGCGCTGCCGCCGGTGCGGGGCCGCCGAGTGGTCATCGTCACCAACTCCGGCGGGCCCGGGGTCCTGGCCGCCGACCGGGCCGAGGAGATGGGGCTGACGGTGGCCGAGCCCTCCCCGGCGCTGCGGGAGCGGCTCTTCGCCTTTCTCCCCACGTACTGCGGCCTCTCCAACCCCATAGACCTGACGGTGGAGGGGACGGAGGAGGGATACCGGCGGACGTTGGCCGCCGTCCTGGAGGAATACGATGCGGCGGTGGCGCTGAACATCGCCCCGGCCTACCTGGACTCGGTGCCACTGGCGCGCGGGGTAGTCCAGGCGGCGCGGGAGAGCGGCAAGCCGGTGGCGGCGGCCTTCCTCCCCGGGCCCATCGTTGCCGAAGCCGTCGGCTATCTGCGGGAGCAGGGGGTCCCCAACTTCGCCACCGGCGAGCGCGCGGTGGCCGCGCTGGCCCGCCTGGCGGAGTACTATGCCACAGGGCGCTCCTCCGCTTCGCTTCTTCGCGCCCTCCCAGCGCCGTTTGCAGTCGGCCATGAAGCGCCGCGCCCCGACTCCCTCCTGGAGCCGGACCTCATGGCCTGGCTGCGGGCCATCGGCATCCCCGTCCCGGAGTTCCGCACGGCCCGGACTGCCGACGAGGCGGTGGCGGGAGCCCGGGCGCTGGGCTACCCGGTGGTGATGAAGGTCGTCTCGCCGCAGATTCTGCACAAGTCGGAGGTCGGCGGGGTGCTCCTGGGCATCGCGGACGACGAGGCTGTCCGCGCCGGCTTTGAGCGCCTGGCGGCGGTGGCGGCGGGGCGGGACTTCCGGGGAGTCGTCCTCTACCCCCTCATCCGGGGGGCGCAGGAGGTGCTGGTGGGACTCTTTCGGGACCCCCAATTCGGCCCGGTGGTGGCCTTCGGGGCCGGGGGCATCTACACCGAACTCCTGCGGGACGTGGCGCTGCGGGTGGCGCCGGTGGACCGGGAAGAGGCACTGGCGATGGTCCGGGAGACCCGCGTCGCGGCGCTGCTGGCGGGCGCGCGCGGCCGCCCCCCGGGCGATATGGACGCGCTGGCCGACCTCATCGCGCGGGTCTCCGAACTGCCGTTCCGCTACCCGGACATCGCCGAAATGGACCTGAACCCGGTCTTTGTCCTCCCCCAGGGGGTCCGGGTGGGCGACGTCCGCCTGATCCGGAAAGAATCCGATGATTCGGTGCTATCCCATCCGGTTACCAGTCTTTGAGGGGCCGCTGGACCTCCTGCTCCAGTTGATTGAGCGGGAGGAACTGGATATTACCGCCGTCTCGCTGGCCCAGGTGACGGACCAGTACCTGGCGATTGTGGAAGAGATGGGGCGGCGGAGCCTGGCCGACCTGACCGCGTTTCTGGTGATAGCGGCGAAACTGGTGCTGATCAAGAGCCGGGTCCTGCTGCCAGGATACCATCCCCGGAGCAGTGAGGAGGATGACGTCGCAGCGGACCTGATCCGGCAACTGGAGATATACCGGATGTACCGGGTCGTCGCGGGGGAACTGGCGCGGCTGGAGGAGCGGGGCTGGCGGGCCTACGTGCGGGTGGCGCTGCCCAAAGAGGCTCGGGCCGGAGCCGGCGACCCCGCCGCCGTCCTCTCCGGGGTCACGCTGGAAGACCTCCTCCGGGCCGCGCAGGAAGCGCTGCGAGCGCACCCGGCCCCGGCGGTGGAAACCGTCATCACGCCACCCCTGATCACGGTGGCCGAGCAGATGGCCCGGATTCAGGAACGACTCACCCGGATGGGCCATCTCCTCTTCCAGGACCTGCTGGCAGAGGCCACCCGAAGGGCAGAAATTGTCATCATTTTGCTGGCCGTGCTGGAATTGATCAAGCAGGAACAGATTCGGGTACAGCAGGAGGAGTTGTTCGGGCCGATTTTCATATATCCCTGTCCGCGAGAGCAGCCCTGACTGGCGCGAATTTTCCTGTCCGAACTTCGGATTCCCTGAGGTTCGGACAAAGGTTGAGACAGGCTCGTCCTCACCCCTCCCCTCCCCTCTCCTGACCGAGGGGGTGGAGTGGGGAGGGGGTAGCGGCGAAGCCGCTGGGGGTGGGGTGAGG
Organism: Thermoflexales bacterium; assembly: GCA_014360895.1. Lineage (GTDB taxonomy): Bacteria > Chloroflexota > Anaerolineae > B4-G1 > DUEL01 > SpSt-77. The sequence goes on from JACIWQ010000038.1 coordinate 20,954, forward strand.
ACTCGTGCAAATCCCCCTGTCCGAACTCACGTCCCAACCTCAGCCATTCCTCCTTGCCAGATTCGCCGAATGGATGTACAATTTGATGCGGCGGCATAGCCGCCACACATATTCCAACCGCAGAGAAATCCGACAATCTCTGCGCCCTCTGCGTTCTCTGCGGTGAGTTCCAATTACCAACAGAAGCCTTCCCAGGGGAGCCCGGGCGAGCCGGGCTGAGAGGGCGTCCATGGGCGCATGCCCCCGACGCCGACCCTCTGAACCTGATCTGGGTCATACCAGCGGAGGGAGGGGAAGCGGAACATCGGGCCCTGCAGGCCCCGCGCCGCCCCACCGCTGGTGGGGCGGCTTCTTTTTGGGGGTCCCGGATGCAACAGCGCGTCGTCATCTTCGCCAACGGGTTTCTGCCCGACCCGAAACGGGCCCAGGCACTGGTCCACCCCGACGATGTTCTCATCGCGGCCGACGGCGGCATCCGCTACCTGCTGGCCCTGGGGTTCCATCCCCACGCGGTCGTTGGGGACCTGGACTCCCTCCCCTCCTTGCTCCTGGAAACGCTCCAGCGACGGGGAACGGTTATCTACCTCTACCCCCGCGAGAAAAACGAGACCGACCTGGAACTGGCCCTCCGCCACGCGCTGGAATATCGCCCTCAGGCCATCCGGGTCGTCGGCGCGCTGGGCCTGCGCCTGGACCAGACCCTGGCCAACGTCGCGCTCCTCGCCGCCCCCTGGCTGGAGGGAGTGGACGTCCGCCTGGACGACGGCGTGGAAGAGGTCCTGCTGGTCCGCTCCGAAGCCACCATAGAGGGCCAGCCCGGCGAGATGGTCTCCCTTATCCCCTGGGGGATGCCCGCAGAGGGAATCACCACCGAGGGCCTGCGCTGGCCCCTCCGGGAGGAGACCCTCTATCCGGACCAGACGCGCGGCATCAGCAACGAACTGACGAGCCCCCAGGCCTGCGTTCGCGTCCGGTCCGGGCTCCTGGTCATCGTCCACCGACGGGGGACGTGAAAAGTGAAAGGTGAAAAGTGAAACGTGAAAAGTGAAAAGTGAAACGTGAGACGTGAAAGGAGGTGCGCCGATGAGGAAAATCTTCATCCCTCTGCTTCTCGGCCTGCTGGTGTTGACGGCCTGCGGCCCGCGCCAGCCGGCCACGCTGACCGTGATGACCCACGATTCCTTCGCCGCCAGCGAGGAGGTCATCCGCGCCTTTGAGCAGGAGAACAACGTCAAAGTGACCTTTCTGGCTTCCGGCGACACGGGCACGGCGCTGAATAAAGCCATCCTCTCCAAAGACGCGCCCCTGGCGGACGTCTTCTACGGCGTGGACAACACTTTCCTCTCCCGCGCCCTGGAGGCGGGCATCTTTGAGCCCTACGCGTCACCCCTGCTGAAGGATATCCCGCAGGAATTCCAGTTAGACCCGGAGTCCCGCGCCCTGCCGGTGGACTACGGGGACGTCTGCATCAACTACGACAAGGCCTACTTTGCCGAACACAACCTGCCCATCCCCCAGCGCCTGGAGGACCTGACCCGTCCGGAGTACCGGGGGTTGCTGGTGGTGGAGAACCCCGCCACGTCGTCGCCTGGCCTGGCCTTCCTGCTGGCGACCGTCGCCCACTTCGGCGACCCCGGCTACCTGGACTTCTGGCGCGCCCTGCGGGAAAACGGCGTGGTGGTCGTGAACGACTGGGAGACGGCGTACTACACGAACTTCAGCGGTTCCTCCGGCAAAGGGCCCCAGCCTATGGTCGTCTCCTACGGCTCCAGCCCGCCCGCGGAGGTCATCTTCGCCGAGCAGCCGCTGGAGGAAGCCCCCACCGCCTCCCTGGTCGGGCCCAATATGTGCTTCCGACAGGTTGAGTTTGTCGGCGTCCTGAAAGGGACCAAACATCGCGACCTGGCCCGCAAGTTCGTGGACTTCATGCTCAGCGTCCGCTTCCAGGAGGACATGCCGCTTCAGATGTTCGTCTTCCCGGTCAACCCGCAGGCGAAACTGCCGGATGCCTTCGTCCAGTACGCCCAGATTCCCGAACAACCGGCCCGGCTGGACCCGGCGCTGATCGCGGCCAACCGGGAGAAATGGATTCAGGCCTGGACGGAGACGGTGCTGAGATAGCGACGGTCGGCGGCAGGGCTTACGCACCTGGAGATTGCTTCGGTCACTTCGTGCCCTCGCAATGACCCGTGGGAGAGTCATTGCGAGCGGCGAGGCCGCGAAGCAATCTCCGGAACGTTGTCCCAGGTGCGGATTCGCCAGGCGCCGAGAGGGTCATTGCGAGCGGCGAGGCCGCGAAGCAATCTCCGGAACTTCTGAGCGAAATGGCAAACCCTTCACCCAAACGGAGAGCCAGAGAGAGGGCGGCTTCCCTCCTGGCGCTGCCCGCCACTCTCTTCCTGGCGGTCTTTTTCGTCCTGCCGCTGGCGCGCATCCTGCTCTATGCGCTGGACGGGCGTCTGCTCCTCCAGGCGGACACGTGGGAACGGGTCGGGCGCGCCCTGGGGTTCACCGTCTACCAGGCTGCCCTCTCCACGCTGCTGACCCTGGTGGTAGGAGTGCCGCTGGCCTTCCTCTTCGCCCGCTACGAGTTCCCCGGCAAACGGCTCTGGCGGGCCCTGCTGGCCGTCCCTTTCATGTTGCCGACCGTCGTCGTCGCGGCGGGCTTCAATGCATTCCTGGGCGACCGGGGTTGGCTCAACCTGACGCTGATGCGACTTCTGGGCCTGGGGGCACCGCCGGTCCGCTTCACCGGCACGCTGACGGCCATCCTAGTCGCCCACGTCTTCTACAACACCACTCTGGTCGTGCGCCTGCTGGCCCACGCCCTGGAGCACCTGGACCCCCATCTGGAGCAGGCCGCGCGGATGTTAGGGGCCGATGGCGGCAAAGTCCTCCGCCACGTCACCCTGCCACTTCTGCGGCCGTCGCTGCTGGCCGCCACGGCCCTGGTCTTCCTGTTTGACTTCACCAGTTTCGGGGTCATCCTGCTCCTGGGCGGCCCGACCTTCGCCACCCTGGAGGTGGAAATCTACGTTCAGGGAATGCATCTCCTCAACCTCCCTCTGGCCGCCCTGCTTTCGGTGGTCCAACTGCTCTGCACTGCCGCCCTTTCCTCCCTGTACAGTCACCTCCTGCCCCGCATTGTGACGCCCTTCTCGCTGCGTCCGGCGGAAGCGAATCTCCGCGCCCCGCGCCGCTGGGGGGAGAAACTCTTCCTACTGAGCTCGCTGGCCCTCCTGGTCGCCCTCTTCCTGGTCCCGATGACGTCCGTCCCCTTCCGCTCGGTGGCGCGGTTGGAGGCCGCGCGCGGCGAACGGGGCGAGGTCCGCTACGGCCTGACCGCTGACTATTACCGGGAACTCTTCCTGAATCGCCGGAGTTCCCTCTTCTACGTACCGCCGCTGGCGGCCGCGCGCAATTCTCTGGCCTATGCTCTGGCGACGGTTCTGCTCTCTATGGCCCTGGGGACCCCTGCCGCCATCGCCCTGGCCCGCCGGGGGCAGGTCGCCCGGACGCTGGACGCGCTCTTCATGCTCCCCCTGGGGGCATCCGCGGTGACGCTGGGGCTGGGCTTCCTGATGGTGTTTCGGCGCGCGGTGACCTCCCCCTGGCTGGTGCCGCTGGCCCACACCCTCATCGCCCTCCCCCTGGTCATCCGGACCCTGCAACCCGCGCTGGCCTCCATCCCGCCCCGGCTGCAGGAGGCGGCGCGGGTTCTGGGCGCCTCCCCCTGGAGGGCCTGGTGGACGGTGGAATGGCCCATCCTCTGGCGAGCCTCGCTGGCCGCGGCGACCTTCGCCTTCACCGTCTCCCTGGGCGAGTTCGGCGCCACCCTGCTCCTGGCCCGCCCCGAATACCCCACGCTCCCCGTCGCCATTTACCGCTTCCTCTCCCAGCCGGGCGGGCTCAACTACGGCCAGGCAATGGCGATGACGACAATTCTGATGGCCTTCACGACCGGGGGCATCCTTCTGATAGAACGTCTGCGCCCTCCGGCATCCACCGAGTTCTGAACACCACGAGGGCACAAAAAGCACGGAAACACTTTTGTGTCCTTCGCGTCCTTCGTGGTAAAATGGGCCCGAAATGCTGGAAGTCGTCAACATCCACAAAACCTACGAGGGCCAGCCCCTGCTGACCGGGGTCTCCTTCGCCGTCGCCCGCGGCGAGACAGTCTGCCTGCTGGGCCCGTCCGGGAGCGGCAAATCCACCCTCCTGCGCATCGTCGCCGGGCTGGAGGAGGCCGAAGAGGGCCGGGTCTATTGGGAGGGGGAGGACATCACCCATGTCCCGCCCCACCGACGGCGAATGGGAATGGTGTTTCAGGACTACGCCCTCTTCCCCCATCTCACCGTCGCGGAGAACGTGGCCTTCGGCCTCCGCATGCAGGGGTGGTCGCCGCAGGACCAGCGGGCGCGCGTGCGGGAGGTCCTGGAACGGGTCCGCCTGAGCGGGTTTGAGAACCGGCGGGTCACCGACCTTTCCGGCGGCGAACAGCAGCGGGTCGCGCTGGCCCGCGCCCTGGCCCCCCGCCCCCACGTCCTGATGCTGGATGAACCCCTGGGCGCGCTGGACCGGGCCCTGCGGGAGGAACTGCTGGAGGAACTGCGGGGGATCCTCCGCGCCAGCGACGTCGCCGCCATCTACGTCACCCACGACCAGGAGGAAGCGGCCGCCGTTGCCGACCGCATCCTCATCCTGCACGGCGGGAAAATCGTCCGTGAGGGGACTCCCTTTGAGGTCTGGAATGACCCCGGTTCCCTCTGGGTCGCCCGATTCCTGGGAGTGGGGAACATCCTCTTCGGCGAGTGTCGCCCCGGCTCCGGGTCGCCGGCCCTGAAGACGCCTCTGGGCGTCTTCCCCCTTTCCTGCCCCCACTGCCACGAACCGGGGACGCGCATCGCGGCCATCCTCCGCCCGTCGGCGGTGGAGGAATCCGCCGACGGCGAGATTCGCTCCCGCGTGGCCGACGTCCTCTTCCAGCGGGAGCACTTCCGGGTCTCCCTGGAGAACGGCCTCTACGTCTTCTTTCCCCGTGCCCCCCAAATCGGCGAGACCGTCGCCCTGCGCCTGCGGGCGCCCCTCCAGTGCGTGGGAGAGTAACAGAACTGTAACCCACCTGCCCCCGCAACAGGCCCTCGGTGGTGGTATGATAGACGTGCCAGGCACTTCAGAAGTGCCTGGCATGTCCATCTGATCGGGCATTGACAAAGCGGCCATGAAAACTGCAAAGCGCCTTTTATTGACCGGGAGCATCGTTCTTCTGCTGGTCCTGGTGACCGGAGCGGCCCTGGCTGCCGGCGCTGAGGCCCCCACTCCCTGGGCGGGGGAGGGGAGCGCCCCCACCCCCATCCCCTCCCCCAGGGCGGGGGAGGGGAACACCCCCTCCCCCCTCGTGGG
>JACIWQ010000039.1 GCA_014360895.1 Thermoflexales bacterium
GGGGAGGGGGTAGCGGCGAAGCCGCTGGGGGTGGGGTGAGGAACCGCGCAAATCCCCTGTCCGAACTCACGTCCGAACCTCAGTTTATCTGCGTTTGTATGGTGGAAAGGACTCGCTCTATATCCTCATCTCCCTCCGGGAACGGTACATCCCGGAAGAGCCACCAGTCCTCGGTATGCTCTATAGTGGCCCCTGGTGGGAGCGTCGTCAGCGGGCCCAGCGTCTCCAGTTCCAGCATCTCCGCGTTGGTGAATATCTCCGCGCAGCATCCCAGGTCGGGATAGCGGGCCCCCGGGACAACGGAGAAGGTTTTCAGGAACAGATGGCCGTCCCGCCAGTAGGCCAGCCAGTTCTCCGCCGGCGCCACAACCCCCACTTTCTGCGGCGTAGCGCGGGTCGGGTCCTGGCGCAACCGGATATAGCGGTAGCCCCAGGCCCAGCGGGGATCGCTCATATCGGTGTACGCCCAGAGGACCAGCGCGCCGGTGGGGAGCAGTTGCTCCTCATGCCGCCCGCGCGGCGGGAGGGGCAGGATGGCCACCCCACCCGGAGCCATCACCGAGAGCGCCCAGGGCGCCAACTCCACCGGCCAGAGAGAACCGTTCCGCAGGCGGTGGACGACGCGAACATGGGGACGGTCCGCCTCCAGCCAGAGGTCCATCTCCTTCTGGATGCCCGTGGTGGACTCCACCGGCTGGACAGCCCGGATGAAGGCGGGATGGACCTGTACCTCCACGGGGCCGTTATCGGGGAAGTAGGTGCGGGGCATTGCCTCCGGCGCGTGCCAGAGCCGGTGCCCACCGTAAATCCGCCACCCGTCGCCCCCGACCTGCCCCAACATCTCCGGGTATTCCTTGAACTCGTTGGCTTCGCCGACAAAGCCGAACCGGATGATGCGCGGGCCCACATCGGCGGTCACCACCAGGTCCACCAGACCGTTAGACCACCAGTAACAGTTGGGCCACCCTCCGTATTCTCTCTTCTGGACGTCCATATTGCCTCCTCCATCTCCCGTTGCTACGGTGCGGAGAACGGGCCGGCGGCCCGCGCCGCATTCCCGGGAACTCCTTGCAGGAAAACGAAAGGTAAGAGATAATAGACTTGGACGGAAATACCGCCAGGGGTCTCAGGGCCACACCTTGCCTCGGGGAGGACTCTATGAATCGGCGGCCCTTCGCATTGGCCAACTGGAAAATGGCGATGACCATTGCCCAGAGCCTGGCCTTTGTGCGGGAATTCCTCGCCCGCGCCGGGCCCTGGCTGGATACCGTAGAGGTTGTCCTCTGCCCGCCGTACACCGCGCTGGCGGCGGTCGCCGACGCCGTCCGGGGGACACCCATTGCGGTGGGCGGACAGGACCTGTGGCCCGGCCCCGGCCTGGCCCACACCGGCGCCATCTCCGCCGAACTTCTGGCCGACGCCGGCGCCGCCTGGGTGATGGTCGGCCACTGGGAGGTGCGCCGCCGCCTGCGGGAGGACGACGGGGCAGTGAACCGAAAGGTCCGGGCCGCGCTGGAGGGCGGCCTGCGCCCCATCCTCCTCTTCGGCGAGGCCGCCGGGGAGCAGTTTGACCCCGGTCGGCTGGCGGTTTTGCTGGACGGCTGCGACGCCAGGGCGGTGGCTCGGATGGCCTTCGTCTATGAGCCGGAGGGGGCCATCGGGCAGGCGGAGCCGGTACCGCCGGCTCACGCCGCCGCGGGCTGCCGGGCCATCCGCCGCTGGTTGGCGGACCGGTTCGGCAGAGAGGCCGCCCATCAGGCCCGCGTCATCTACGGCGGGAGTGTGACGCCGGAGCACGCGGCGGCCCTGCTGGCCGACCCCGATGTGGACGGTTTGGGGGCCACCCGCCGGGGCCGGGACCCCGCCGCCTTCGCCGACATCGTCGCCCAAATCGCGGCCCGGCGATGACGGTTGCGGCGCGGTCGCCGCAACCGCCCGCTATAGGATGAGCATCGCGTCCCCGAAACTGTAGAACCGGTAGCGGAGGCGGATGGCTTCGGCGTAGGCCCGGTCCATCAACTCCTTGCCGCAGAAGGCCGCCACCAGCAAGAGCAGGGTGGACCGGGGCAGATGAAAGTTGGTAATCAGCGCGTCCACAACCCGAAAGCGGAAACCCGGGTAGATGAAAAGGTCGGTCAGGCCCTCGTAGGGGATGACGGTCCGCCAGGGACAGGATTCGGCGTCGGCACAGCCCCCTACCGCCGCCAGGCCGGCCGTCTCCAGCACCCGCACCGAGGTGGTGCCGACGGCGACCACCCGCCGCCCCTCCATTTTGGCCCGATTGATCCGCTCCGCCGCCTCCTGTGAGAGACGGCAGAACTCGGTGTGCATCCGATGCTCTTCCGGCCGCTCTTCCTCCACCGGTCGGAAGGTATCCAGCCCCACGTGCAGGGTGACGAAGACGGATTCCACCCCCATCTCCCGCAGCCGGAGGAGCAACTCGGGGGTGAAGTGCAGGCCCGCTGTGGGTGCGGCGGCCGACCCGGGGGTACGGGCGTAGACAGTCTGGTACCGTTCCGGGTCGCTCAGCGGCCGGTGGATGTACGGCGGGAGCGGGGTCTGCCCGACAGCTTCGGCCAGGGCCAACGCCGGGCGGTCAAAGGCCAGCACCCGCAACCCCCGCTCCCCCTCCTCCAGGACCTGCGCCCTGGCCTCCGTTGGGGCGCCGTCCGGGCCGTCCAGCACCTCCAGATACCCGCCGACGCGCACCGCCCGCCCCCGCACCAGCACCTCCCAGACCGTCTCCGAGCGGGGGCGGAGGAGGAGAATTTCCACCCGCCCGCCGGTCGGCTTGCGAGCAAACAGGCGCGCCGGGATGACCCGGCTCTCGTTGTGGACCAGCAGGTCCCCCGGCCGGAGGAACTGCGGCAGGTCGCGGAAGATGTGGTGGGAAATCGTCCCCGTGGCGCGGTCCACGACCATCAACCGGGACGCGTCCCGGGGCTCCGCCGGCTCCTGTGCGATCAGTTCCGGCGGCAGGTGGTACTCAAAATCACTCATCCGGATTGAGCTGATGTTGCCTCCTCTTCCGTACCCGGTATTTCGTGCGCCGGTTCAGGTTGACTCATCCCCATCCAGATGGCGGCAATCAGGCACCCCCAGGCGACCAGGTCCAAGAAGCCGCAGCAGCAGGTTGTGCCGCCTCCGATCCAGGGCAGGACGCGCGGGGCGCGAATCTGACGGGCGATTGCGGGGATCAGGGCCGTCTCCACAATTCGGGCCGCGTCCAGGATCACCAGCAGCGCGAAGGCGGCCGTCGCCAGCACGGGTGCTCTCCCCTTGCGACGCACCAGCAGGAGGACGGCGACCACCAGCCCGGCCAGGTGGGCCAGGATCAGCAGGATGCGGATCAGCGTTTGGGCCCATGCGGGTGCCATAATGCCTCCTTTATAGATGCGGGGGTGGATAGGGAACACGGACGAACACGAACTTCGCGAGGGCGCGCAGCGCCCGAAAGCCTGCCACGAGCAGAGCGTGGTGGCAATCCCCAGAAGCGGCGGGGGGATTGCTTCGCCCTGCGGGCTCGCAATGACGCTTCGCTGCCTGCGGCGGCTCGCAATGACCGCCTGAACAGTTACCGTTCGCCGTTAATTTTACCGGATTCCTCCAGGCAGGCAAGAGACCTTTTCCGCCCAGTTGCGCCTCGCTCAGGAACGTGTAAAATGGAATCCGCCAGCCACGGCCCATCCTGTCATTCTGTCATTCTGTCATTCTGTCATTCCTATGATCGTTCTTCAACTGACCGGCATCGCCCATGGCGGCGCGGCGTTGGGCCGACATGAGGGCAAGGTCGTTTTCGTCCCCTATGCCCTCCCCGGCGAGACGGTGCGCGCCGAGGTCGTGGAGGACCGTCCCCGCTACGCCCGCGCGCGGCTGGTGGACATCCTGGAGCCCTCCCCGGAGCGGGTCGGGCCGCCGTGCCCGTACTTCGGGCCCGAGGGCTGCGGCGGATGTCACCTGCAACACGCCGCCTACCCGCTCCAACTCCGCCTCAAGGCGCAGGTGGTGGTGGAGCAACTGGCCCGTATCGGCGGCCTCGCCGACCCGCCCGTCCGCCCCACCCTGCCCGACCCCACCGGCTGGGCGTACCGCAACCAGGCCCGCTTCCATCCCGCCCCCTCCGGTGGCCTGGGCTTCTGCCTGGAGGATCGGCGCGATGTCGTCCCCATAGACGAGTGCCCGATTCTGCACCCGTATCTCTCCGAACTCTACGACGCCCTGGACCTGGACCTGCCGGACCTGACCGCGCTCACCCTGCGGGCGGGCGTCGCCACCGGAGACCGGATGCTCATCCTGGAGACGGCGGAGGACGAGGCCCCGGAACTGGAGATAGACCTGCCCCTCTCCTGCGTCCTCCTCACATCGGACGGGGTCCCCGTCCCCCTGATCGGTCAGGCATATATCACCGAACGGGTCGCCGGGTATGCCTACCGCGTCTCTGCTCCTTCCTTCTTCCAAGCCAACACCGCTCAGGCGGAGCGGCTGGTCTCGCTGGTCCTGGACTATCTGGCCCTGGAGGGCCGCGAGGTGGTCCTGGACGGCTACTGCGGCGTGGGTCTCTTCACCCTCCCTCTGGCCGAGCGGGCCGGTCTGGTGGTCGCGGTGGAGGCGAATCCCGCCGCCGTGCGCGACCTGCTGGAGAACACCGCCGACTTGGAGAACGTGGAGGTGGTGGAGGGGCCGGTAGAGGCAGTGCTGGCGGACCGCGCCGAAGCGCTGGACGCGGCGGTGGTGGACCCGCCGCGCACGGGCCTCTCCCCGGAGGCGCTGGAGGGACTGCTCGCGGCCCGCCCGGCGCGCCTGGTCTACGTCTCCTGCGACCCGGCCACCCTGGCCCGGGACGCCCGCCGCCTGACTGCCGCCGGTTACCGCCTGGAGGTCGTCCAGCCGGTGGACATGTTCCCGCAGACCTACCACATAGAGACGGTGAGCCTGTGGCGGCTATCATAGGACGCGGATGAACGCAGATGGACGCGGATAGAGACGGATTTTGTCAATTTTCTCCATGTTCATTCGGTGCCATTGAACAGGAGGGTGAGGGTTATGGTACCAGAAGAAGTCCGCCAGCGAGTGGAGCAACTGCGCCGGGAAATCCATTACCACAACTATCGCTACTACGTCCTGGATTCCCCCGTCATCAGCGACCCGGAGTACGACGCGCTGATGGCGGAACTGCGGCGGCTGGAGGAGCAGTACCCGGAACTGGTCACGCCCGATTCGCCCACCCAGCGGGTCGGCGCGCCGCCCGCGCCGGAGTTCGCCCAGGTCCGCCACCCCGCCCCCATCCTCAGCCTGGAGAACGCCTTCGGCCCGGAGGAGGCCTGGGCCTGGCTGGAGCGCATCTCCAAACTCCTGCCACCGGACACCCGGTTGGACTTCGTCGTGGAGCCCAAGATAGACGGCCTCAGCGTCGTCCTGCACTACCGGGACGGGGTCTTCAGCCTGGGCGCTACCCGAGGGGACGGGGAGGTCGGGGAGGACGTCACCGCCAACCTGCGCACCGTCCGCCAACTCCCCCTGCGCATCCCCGTCTCGCCCGACGGCCCCCAGCCCCCGCCCTACCTGGTCGTCCGGGGCGAGGCGTATATGACGGTCCGGGACTTTGAGGAGTTCAACCGCCGCCAGGCGGAGAAGGGGGAGAAGACCTTCGCCAACCCCCGCAACGCGGCCGCCGGATCGCTTCGGCAACTGGACTCCCGCATCACCGCGCAGCGGCCCATCAGCCTGCTCTGCTACCAGGTGGTGGCCTCCGAGGGGGAGCCGGCCCCGCCGTCCACCCAGTGGGAGACCCTGCAGTATCTGCGCGCGCTGGGCTTCCCCGTCCCGGAGCAGGCCACCTATTGCCCCGATTTTGCGTGCGCGGTGGCGTACTGCCAGGAATGGGAGCGGAAGCGGGATACCCTCCCCTACGAGGCCGACGGGATGGTCATCAAGGTCAACGACCTGCGGGTCTCCGCCGACCTGGGGGTGGTGGGCCGGACGCCCCGGGGGATGCTGGCCTACAAGTTCCCCGGCCGGGAGGCGACGACGCGCCTGCTGGACATCCGGGTCAACGTGGGCCGCACCGGTGTGCTCACCCCCTACGCCGTCCTAGAGCCCGTCTCCATCGGCGGGGTGACCGTCACCAAGGCCACGCTGCACAACTTTGACTACATCGCGGAGAAGGACATCCGCATCGGTGACCGGGTGGTCGTCAAACGGGCCGGGGAGGTCATCCCGTACATCGTCGGGCCGGTGGTGGACGTCCGGACCGGCGAGGAGAAGGTCTACACGCCGCCGGACCGCTGTCCGTCCTGCGGGGAGCTGGTGAGCCGCGTGCCCGGCGAGGTGGCCGTCTACTGCACCAACGCGGCCTGCCCGGCCCAACTGGTCCGCCGTATCTCCTACTTCGCCTCGCGCGGGGCGATGGACATTGAGACGCTGGGGGAGAAGACGGCCCAACTGCTGGTGGACCGGGGGCTGGTCCGCGACATCGCCGACCTCTACTTCCTGCGCAAGGAGGACCTGCTGGGGTTGGAGGGGTTCGCGGAGAAGAAGGCGGAGAACCTGCTGGCGGGGATCGCGGCCTCTAAGGAGCAGCCCTTCAGCCGGGCGCTGACCGCGCTGGGCATCCCGCAGGTCGGCGGGGTCGTCGCGGAGACGCTGGCCCACCACTTCCGGTCGGTGGACCGGCTGGCCCAGGCGACGGAGGAGGAGTTACAGGGGATTCCGGGCATCGGGCCGGAGATCGCCCGCGCGGTGGCCGAGTGGTTCCGTCGCCCCCGACACCGGGAAATCATAGAGAAACTCCGCCGGGCCGGGGTCAAACTGGCGGAGGAGGCGCCCGTCGCCGAGGCCGGGCCGCAGCCGCTGGCCGGGCTCACCTTCGTCATCACCGGCACCCTCTCCCGGCCGCGGGAGGAGATGGTGGCGCTGATTGAGCGCTACGGCGGCAAGGTGACCGACAGCGTCAGCCGCAAGACGGACTACCTGATTGTCGGCGAGGCGCCGGGCGGGACGAAGTACCGCCGCGCGCAGGAACTGGGGGTGCCGATGATCAACGAGGAGCAGTTGGTGGAGATGATTGGGAGGGTGAAGAGTGAAAAGTGAAACGTGAAGCGTGAAGCGTGAAGCGTGAAGCGTGAAACGTGAAACGTGAAACGTGAAACGTGAGGGGTGAAACGTGAGGGGTGAAAAGGGGCATCTGTCGGATGAGCAGGTGGAGCGGGTGGTCCGATGCCTGGAGGGGTTCCCGAACGTCCTGGCGGCCTTCCTCTTCGGCTCCCAGGTGGATGGCTACGCTACGCCGGAGAGCGATATAGACCTGGCCGTGCTGTTTGAGCGGGAGCCGTCCCTCCAGGAGGAACTGGACCTGGGCGTAGCGCTCTGCGAGGCGCTGGGGACGGAGAAGGTGGACCTGGTCAACCTGAACCGGGCCCACTTGCTGCTGCGCCACCGGGCTATCAGCGGCCACCTGCTCTACGAACGGGACCCCGTCCGGGTCTCCGACTTCATAGAAGAGACGATTTTGCGTTATATAGACTACGAGCCAGACCTGCGGGCTTTCTACCGGGATTACGACCAGACCCTGGAGGAAGCATATGGAATACGACGTCCCGCGCGTCCGGGAGCGGATTCAGCACATTGAGACCTGCCTGGCCCGCCTGGAAACGCTGCGCGCGCTGTCGGAGGAGGAGTTTTTAGCGGATTTCCGGAACGTGGAGGCGGCGAAGCACCTGCTGCAGACCGCTGTTGAAGCGATGATGGACATCGCCGGGCACATCGTGGCGCGCCAGAGGCTGGGGACTCCCCGTGAGGGTGCCGAAGTCTTCCGCCGACTGGGTGAGGCCGGCCTTTTGCCGCCGGAACGGGTCCCGACCTACGTCCGGATGGTCCGCTTCCGAAACCTGGTCGTCCACTTATATCACGAAGTGGACTCCCGCCGGGTTTACGAGATTCTGCAAGCCGGGCTGGATGATTTGAGGGGGTTTATCGCCGAGGTCTGGGCGATAATTAGGGGGTGAAAGCCGGTTTGCTTCGGAGGGGGAGAAGCGGGTCGTCCCGCTTCTCCCCCCAGCGCGGCCGTCAATCCTGCTCGGCAGTCGCAACGATGACGCGTGCCGGGCGCAGCAGCCGGTCGCCGATGCGGTAGCCCGTCCGGACGACGTGGACAACAGTATCGGGCTCTTTGCCGACCTGCTGGGCGGGGACGGTGCCCACTGCCTCGTGCCAGGCCGGGTCAAAGGGCTGACCGTCGGCCTCTATCGGGGTTACCCCTTCCCGATTCATCAGGTTCATCAAACTCCGGTGGGTCAGTTCCACCCCCTGGCGGATGGCCTGGGCATCGGCGCCGTCCACCGAAAGGGCCCGGGCCAGGTCGTCGGCCACATCCAGGAAGTCCCGCAGCAGCCGCTCCCGGTCGGCGGCGATGCGTTCCTCCGCCAGGCGCTGTAGCCGCTTGCGGAAGTTATCCATTTCCGCCTCCAGGCGCAGCGCCCGGTCTTTCCACTGTTCCAGTTCTTCCCTCAATGCCCGTTCTTCCTCCGAAGGGCCCGCCGGGGCCGATGGAGCGGCAACGGTCGTCGGCGGCGCGGGGAGCGGAGCCTCCGCCACCGGCGGCGGTGCCTCATCCACCGGAACGACCGGGGAGGGCGGTGCCTCCTCCAGTTCCGGCTGGACGACGCGGATGGGGATTTTCTTTCGGGTCGTCACGGCACGTCCTCCCTAATCTATCCACGCTACGGAGTACGGAGTACGTTCGTACTCCGTACTGCGCCTTACGTCTCCCGGAACTCGCCCTCAATAACATCCCCTTCGCCGCCGGAGGGGCCGGGACCGCCCGGGGTAGGCCCGCTCGGACCGCCCGCCGCCTGCTGCCGGGCGTACATCTGCTGGCCCAGTGCCATGCTGGCCTGCTGGAGTTGCTCTATCAGCCGCCGGATGCGGGCGATGTCCTCCCCCTTCATCGCCTCCCGCAGGTCGCGGATCAGGTCCTCAATGCGGGCCCGGTCGGAGCCGGGGACCTGGTCGCCCAGTTCCCGCAGGAACTTCTCCGTCTGGTAGATGACGCTATCCGCCGTGTTGCGGGCCTCCGCCAGTTCCCGCCGCTGCCGGTCCTCCGCTTCGTGCCGTTTCGCCTCGTTCAGCAACCGCTCCACCTCTTCCTTGCTCAGGTTGGTGGTGGCGGTGATGGTGATGCGCTGCTCCCGGCCCGTCGCCTTATCCTTCGCCGAGACGTTCAGGATACCGTTGGCATCAATGTCAAAGGTCACCTCAATCTGGGGGATGCCGCGCGGTGCGGGCGGGATTCCCTCCAGGTTGAAGCGGCCCAAGCTGATGTTATCCGCCGCCATCGGGCGCTCCCCCTGCAGGACGTGGATGGTGACGACGGTCTGCCCGTCCTCGGCGGTGGTGAAGATCTCGCTCTTGCGCACCGGGATGGTGGTGTTGCGCGGGATGAGCGGGGTCATCACGCCGCCCAGCGTCTCCACGCCCAGCGTCAGCGGGGTGACGTCCAGCAGGACCACGTCCCGCACCTCGCCGCCCAGGACGCCGGCCTGGATGGCCGCGCCCACGGCCACCACCTCGTCCGGGTTGACGCCCTTGTGGGGCTCCTTGCCGCCGGTCAGTTCCCGCACCAGGTCCTGGATCATCGGCATGCGGGTGGCGCCGCCCACCAGGACCACCGCGTCCAGGTCCCGGGCGCTCATTTTGGCATCCCGCAGCGCCTGCTCAAAGGGGCCCCGGCAGCGCTGGACCAGGTCGGCCGTCAACTGCTCAAATTTGGCGCGCGTCAAGCGCATCTGCAGGTGCTTGGGGCCGGAGGCGTCGGCGGTGATGAAGGGCAGGTTGATCTCCGTCTCCAGCATCGTGGAGAGTTCAATCTTCGCCTTCTCCGCCGCTTCCTTCAGCCGCTGGAGCGCCTGCCGGTCCTGCCGCAGGTCAATCCCGTACTCCTTCTTGAACTCGTCCGCTACGTAGTTGACGATGCGCTGGTCCCAGTCGTCACCGCCCAGGAAGGTGTCGCCGCTGGTCGCCTTGACCTCAATGACGCCTTCCCCGACCTCCAGAATGGAGACGTCAAAGGTACCGCCGCCCAGGTCAAAGACCAGAATCGTCTCCACGCCCTTCTTATCCAGCCCGTAGGCCAGGGAAGCGGCCGTGGGCTCGTTGATGATGCGCAGGACTTCCAGGCCGGCAATCTTCCCGGCGTCCTTCGTCGCCTGCCGCTGGCTATCGTTGAAGTAGGCCGGGACGGTGATGACGGCCTGGGTGACCGGCTCGCCCAGGTAGGCCTCGGCGTCCGCCTTGATTTTGGCCAGAATCATGGCCGAAATCTCCGGCGGGGCGTACTCCTGCCCGTTCATCCAGACCCGGACGTCGCCGTTGGGAGCGGGGGTCACTCGGTACGGGACAACCTGGAGGGCCCGCTGGACCTCGGGGTCATCGTACTTCCGACCCATGAAGCGTTTGATGGAGAAGATGGTGTTCTCCGGGTTGATGACGGCCTGTCGTTTGGCGACCTGCCCCACCAGCCGTTCCCCCGTCTTCGGGTTGACGGCGACGACGGACGGGAAGAGCCGTTCCCCCTCCGCACTGGGAATGATGACGGGTTCTCCCCCCACCATCACCGCGCAGACGGAGTTAGTGGTGCCCAGGTCAATGCCGATAATCTTGCTCATACAGACTCCCGCTGGGAAGAATCCGGGGGGTGGCTTGCGCGGGCCACCCGCACCAGCGCGGGGCGGATGACCCGGTCGCCCAGCATATATCCCCGCTGGACTTCGCCGATAATCTGTCCATCCTCATAGCCGGGGGCCTCTTCGTAGATCACCGCCTCGTGGTACAGAGGGTCAAAGGACTTCCCCACTGTCTCTATCGGCTTCAGCCCCTCTGCTTCCAGGATGACCTCCAGTTTTCGCTTGATGAGAAAGATGCCGTCCACCCAGGTCAGGCTCTGCAGGCCCGGCGGGAGGGTCTGGACCGCTCGCTCCAGGTCGTCCAGGACGGGCAGGATACGGGCAATGAGGACGGCGTTGTTCAGGCGGACCCGTTCCAGAAACTCCGCTTCCTGCCGTTTGCGGTAGTTGGCGAATTCCGCCTGGGTGCGCTGCCAACCGTCCAGGTACTCGGCGGCCTGGGCTCTGGCCGCCTCCAGTTCCCGGCGCAACCGCTCCAGTTCGGCCTCTAATGTCTCCGGTTGCGGTTCCTCGGCGGTCATCCCGGTTTGAGTCGTTTCCTCTGCAGGCACTGGCTCTCGCCGTTCTGCCGCCATGCTGACCTCCCTACTCCGTACTGTTGTGCACTTCGTGCTCCGGAATCTGCGGAAGCGCGGATTCGGTACGGACGACGAAGAGATCGTAGACCAGTTCGGAGAGGATGCCCGCGACGAAGCGGACGGCGGATATGGCCCGACCGTAGCCCATGCGGGTGGGCCCCAGGACGCCCAGGGCGCCTGTCGCCAGGCCGGCGACGCCGTAGCGGCTGAGGATGAGGCTACAGGCCCGCAGTTCGTCAAAGCGGCCCTCGCCTCCGATCATCACCCGCACACTCCCGACGGTGGAGCCCAGGGCGTGGGCCAGGATCGCCTCCAGGAAACTCCGCTCCTCAATGACCCGCAGGACTCCCTGCGCGTGGGGCCCTTCCTGGAATTCCGGCTCCTGGAAGAGTTCGCTCAGCCCGTCGTGGTAAATCTCATCGGGGGCGACGGCGCTGGCCCGCCGCATCATCCCCACCACCAGCCGGGCGACGTCCGCCTCCAGAAGCGGCAAGCTCCCGATGCGGGGTTCAATCTCATCGGCGGTGAGGCCCGCGCAGAGTTGATTGAGCCGGTCCGCCGCCTCGCTGAGCACCTCCTGGGGCAATGGCTCGGGCAGGGTGAGCATCTGCTGCCGGACCATGCCGCCCTGGAGGACCAGGACCAGCAGGACCAGGCGGCCCTGGGTGGAGATGAGTTGCATGTGCCGGTAGCGGGGCCGGGCCGCCTGCGGCGCGGTGACCAGGGCCGCGCCCCGGGCCGTACGCGCCAGCACCGACGCCGCCAGCGGCATCCACTCCTCCACGTCGTCCCGGACCTGCTGGAACTGGTGGGCAATGGTGCGGCGCTCCGCCAGCGGCAACTCCGTCTCTCCCAGCAGCCGCTCCACGAAGTAGCGGTATCCCTCGTTGGTGGGCTGGCGCCCGGCGGAGGTGTGGGGGTGGGTCAGGTACCCCAACTCCTCCAGGCGCGCCATTTCATTGCGCACCGTCGCCGGGCTCACATCCAGCCCGTACTTCTCCACCAGCGTTTTAGAGGCGACGGGCGCGCCCGTCTGCACGAACTCCCGCACCACCAGTTCCAGAATCATCTGTTGTCGGGGTGTCAGATTCTCAGCCATCATCCGTAGACCTCACTTTGGACCACAGACCACGGACCACGGACGATAGGCCACAGACCGTCGTCCGTCGTTAGATTTTAAGGGACGCGAATGTTTCTCAGCAGCACCGAGTTCCATTCCGAAAGCGCAACTGCTCCCCCTCCAATGTGGGGAGAAAGCCGCTCCCAGGTATAAGGGTCCCACCATCCTACTTCTAACCAATATTCTCCGGAGGGAGCATCGGGCGCGATCTGGAACGTGTATATATCCTCATACATCCTGCCGGCTTCCCACCAGTTCACCGGCAATTGCTTATCTGCTTGTCCCCAAATCGTATTACCGGTGGCCGGGTTCACAGTAGTCCCCACAAAATGGACAAAGCCGTTGACCGGACGGTCGGATGGGGTCAGGAGCCGCCAGTACAAAGTAACGGTGACCCGATCTCCCGGCCGCACCTGGGGAGTAGCAAGTGTGTAGCCGGTGAGATGGATGAGTTCTCCAAAACGGACATCTACCGGAACCTCATCGGGCCTGGGGAGGTCCCCGGCATAGGGCGGAGGCGGGCTCACCCGGACCTCCCACAGCGGGAGCAGGCCGCCGACGGGGAGGGCCCGCCCATGCTCGTAGACCGGCAGGGCACCTCCGCCCGTCGGGTCGTAGACGGCCACTTTGAGTTCGTAGACGCCCGGCCGGGCATCCGCCGCCAGGACCATCCGCCGGTGGTCCGCCCAGACCTCCCCCGGCCCCAGGTTCAGCGGAAGGTCCGTCTGAGCAATCTTGCGGTCGCCTCGCAGGACCTGCACCGTGGCTGCGCGGGGGCCCGCAAAGGGCCCCACCGCCCGCCAGTAGAGGGTCAGGCCCAGTTCCTCCCCCGGCGCCAGGACCGCCCGCTCCAGCCGATAGCCGATCAGCGCGACCTCGTCTCCCCAGCGGTAGTCCAGGGCCGGCCCGGAA
Source organism: Thermoflexales bacterium (assembly GCA_014360895.1). Lineage (GTDB taxonomy): Bacteria > Chloroflexota > Anaerolineae > B4-G1 > DUEL01 > SpSt-77. The sequence continues at coordinate 13,290 of JACIWQ010000039.1, forward strand.
TCCGGAACGGCGATCCGGGGACCGGAGAAATGGAACGTATCCCCCAACCGCCAGTCCTTAATATTATACACCGGCAGCCGTTCTGTAAAAGTCGTCAGGCCCACGGCCAGGGTCCCCAGGCTCGTCGTCGGGACACTCTCCCGCACGGCCAGCGGATAGCGGTCGCAGAAGGCGAACCCCGGTGGCCAGAGGGAGGTGGGGAAGGTCCCCAGGCCGGGGTGGGTGACCTTCCGGCCCGCCGTCAGCCCCTCCGCCGTCAGCAGGGAGAGGGAGACGAAGTAGTCGGCGCCTACCGGGCCGTCGGCCCGCCAGCAGAGGGTGACCGGAAAGGTCTGGCCCGGGCGGACCTCCTCCGTCTCCACCCGGTAGCCCAGGAGCGTGATGTTCTCGCCAAAGCGGATGTCTGCCGGGTGGGAGATTTGCGCCTCCACCTCCGCCGTCGTCAGCGGCGCGGGGCGGGCATAGGCGGGCCGGATGACCCCGAAGGGCATCCAGAGGGCCAGGGCCAGCATGGCCGCGCCCAGGGCTGGGAAAAGCCACTGGTGGGCCCGCGCGGGGGCCAGTTGGGCCCATCCCAGGGCCAGCAGGGCCGCATGGGCGCCGATGGCCGGATAGAGCAGCCGTCCCTGGGAGCCGCCGGTGGTCAGCGTCCAGCGCACCAGCCCCACCGCGACGACCAGCGCCCAGAGGGCCAGGTAGCCCACCCGGCCCAGCGCGCCCCAGTCCCGCCGGCGCGCCGCGCGCGCGATGAAGACCACCAGTCCGGCGGCCCCGAGGGCCACCAGCAGGCCGTAGACCCAATACCCCCACCCCGGCGCGGCCAGGTTGAACCACCCGAAGACGGCCCAGTAGGACATCCAGACCAGATGGGCCTCGGTCTGGAAGAAGTCCATCAAGCCGAATCCGGGCTCGCGGCGGCCCACCAGTGGGAGCATGGCCGAAAGGCCTGTGGGGTCGCCGTAGAGGCGCCAGTTTCGCAGATACCACCACCCGCAGACTGCCAGCGCAACCCCGAAGGTCAGGAGAAAACCACAAAGGCACGAAGACACGAAGTTTTTATCAAAAATTCTTCTTTGTGTCTTTGTGTCTTTGTGGTAACCCCACAGGAGCGCCAGGGCGGCGAAGGGCCAGAGGAGAAGGCCGCTCAGTTTGGTCAGCGCGGCCGCCCCCAGGAGCAGGCCGGCCTCACCCCACCCCCGGCGGCTTCGGAGGGGGCAGGGGGAGGGGTGAGGAGCCAGCACCACCAGCGTCCAGGTGGCAATGCAGGCGGCCAGCGCGTCGTTGTTGACCAGGCCGGAGGTGAAGAGAAAGCCGGGCGTGAGAGCAACGGTCATCGCTGCCCCCGCCGCGACCCACTTCTCCTGCGGGAACAACGTCCGCGCCAGCGCGTACGTCCCCCAGACCGTCCCGGCGCCGAAGAGGATAGAGAGCAGGCGGGCCAGACGAATCGCCAGCGCCGCTCCCCGGTACGGAAACCGCTCCGCGTCGGTGTGGATGTAGTGGTTCTGATTGTCCCGGTACTCAATGGGCAGGACGGTCGGGAACGGGTTCTCCCGCCCGTAGAGCGCGGGGAGGTCGTCCTGCGGCACCCACCGGGTCAGGACGGCTGCCAGCAGGTAGTAGAGGGGCGGCTGGCTGGCCTCCTGCCGGGCCAGGTGCGGATATTGGTCCGGCGGCTGGCGAGGGAGCGTCCCCTTCTCCGCGATGTACCGGACGTAGGCATAGTGCCAGGACTCATCGTTCCCCTCAAAGAGGGGGACGGTGAGACTATAGAGCAAAACCAGAAACGTGAAAAGTGAAACGTGAAACCAGGGACGGGAAGGACTCATGGGATGATGACCGTGCCGACCAACAGGGAGTCCCATTCGGAGAGGGAAACGCCCTCTCCCGCCACGATGCGCGGCGGGTAGCGCTGTTGGGTCTCGGGGTCCCACCACCCGACCTCCAGCCAGTATTCGCCGGGCGGAGCGTCGGGCGCGACCCGGAAGGTGTACGTATCCCGATAGAGGCCGCCGGGTCGCCACCAGTTGATGCCCATCTGTTTATCTTCCTGTCCCCAGAGAGGGGTGCCGGTGGCCGGGTTGACCGTCGGCCCGATGAGGTGGACGAAACTGTTGGCCCCGCGCTCCACCGGATGGGCGATTTCCCACCAGAAGGTGACGGAGACCTCTTCGCCCGGTGCGGCGTGGTCGGAGGAGACGGCGTACCCGCAGAGGTGGAGGGTCTCCCCAAACCAGACGTCCACCTGGGCCTGCGCGCCGTGGATAGACCCGCAGGTAGAATGGTGGCGCAGGAAGGTGGTATGGGGGTCCAGCCAGAAGGTCTTCAGCGCGGCCAGTCCGACCAGCAGTCCCGCCACCCACCAGCGGGGCCTGAGATATGCGGCCTCAAATGGGTTTTGCACAGGACGTCGCCAGAGCGCGGCCAGGGTCAGGAGGACGGCCACCGTAATCCCGCTGAGCCCGTCCCCTACCCGTTGGGCCGTTGTGCCTTCATACTTCAGGAGGACGGTGTGCCGTCCGGCGGGGACATCCATCAGGATATAGCCGCCCCCTTCGGCAGGTTGCAGGGGCTGCCACTCCCCATCCAGGTATCCGACCCAGCCAGGGAAGTAGAGGGCGTGAAACGCGCCCTGAAAGGCCGTCGGGGTCTCCAGTTCAGCTTCCAGGTATCCCGTCCGCCGCTCCCAGTGGAGCACCCGTCCCCCTTCGGGGAGGTTGGAGACGGGCGACTGTGCGATACGGTCGGCCTCCTCCGGAGTGAAGGGGACGGTCCGCCAGTGGGGGAGGAGTTCGCCAAAGCCGCTCAGGTCAGATAACCCTGTGCGAAGGGTGAAGGGGAGGATATCGCTTAGAGACAGGGAAGGCGACAAGTCCTCGTAAAAAGGCAGAAGTTGGGGGTAGAGGAGTGGCATTGCCAATACGATTGCCACCACAACGACCAGACCGGCCAAAAGGCTAACCCGATAGCAATGGATGGCGGTGAGCAAATATCCTGTTGCAACCGTCATGACAACCCCCAGGGAAGCCAGCAGCCGCCAGCGGAAGTTCAGGTACTGCATTAAACTCAGCGGCGCAATTGTCCTCCAGACAGGCGTAGCGGAAGCGGTCTGCATCCAGAGTATAAAGACCCCCCAGAGGAGCAGGCCGCCGACCCAAAGCCAATCCGCCCATAGCCACTGACGCTTTCCCTGGAGCATAACTGCTAATGTCAGGGGGAAGATTAGAAGAGGAAGCGGCCCTACGGTCTGACCAATTGCGTTATTACCCAAACCCGTATCCATAAACTGGGGCCATGAGAAGAGTTCCCTCAAAGGGACCGGATTGGTGACCGGAGAGGTCCAGTCCTGGCGAGCAGCCCTCTCCAATTGGACAAACTGTCGCTCGGCTGCGAAGGGGATCAGAAAGAAAGAAACCAGCATCAGGCCCGCTACAATTGCAACTACAGCCGCTGCGAATCCTCGGCTTCCCATCTTTAGGGCAATGAAGGCCAGGAAGAGTACCACAACGGGAAGGACTAACAAAGCCGTCGCGTTGTGGATGAGAAACAGAGCACCCCACGCTGCTGCTGCCAGCATCAGGCGAAGCCCATCGGGCCGTTCGGCCACTGCCCACAGAGACCAGAGAACCAAGGGGAAAAACGCGACAGCGATTCCCTGCGGGGAACCGAGCTCAAAAAGAACGCGCAGCAGGTATGGGGAGAAAACATAAAGGGCCGCGCCCGCCAGGGCTATGTCGGCCCGGCGGAAGAGGGCCAGCCCCAGGCCGAAGGCCCCCAGCGAAGCGGCCATAAACGTCAGCGCGACCACCAGCCGCCAGGTGAGGGCAAAGGGAACGCCGACGGCGTGGAAGACCGTCATCAGGAAATAGATGAGGGGAGAATAGAACGTGAAGAGGGGGCCGCCCAGGCCGCCGTTGATGCCGGGGGCCCAGCGCGGGTAGAGCCAGCCGTCGGCCTGCGCGGCGGCAAAGACCACCGCGCGGTAAACGTGGAAGAGCGCCGCGTCCACCGCGTGCTCCTCAATGGGGTTGGCCAGCGCGGGCAGCGCGGCGAAGAGCGGCAAAAGGAGGGCCAGGGTCCAGGAAAAGAGTCGCTTCTTCACCATTTCAGGATGTCAAAAGTGCCGGTGCCGTCGTGGTATCCAGATGCCGGGCCGGGTTGAAGGCAAGATGTGGGAACTGTATCCAGCGCGCCCATAGAAACTCCAATTTAGCACTCACTGGAGTGGAGTGCTAAAATTTACCTTTTCATGCTACCATGCGCGGGGGAATCTGTCAAGAAATAAAGCAGCTCCCTTGCCATGTTTTCGGCCCTGGATACAATTGAGAATGAGCATAAATCCCCCAGGAGGTCCGCCATGTCCGAAACCCACCGCATCCGGAACGCCTACGGCTACCTGGACGAGGAGACCGGCGAATATGTCATCACCCGACCCGATACCCCGACGCCCTGGATGAACTATGTCGGTGAGGGGCGGTACGGGGGCATCGTCTCCAACACCGGCGGCGGCTACTCCTTTGACCGGGACCCCAAGTATCGCCGCGTGACCCGCTACCGTTACAACGCAATCCCCGCCGACCAGCCAGGGCGCTACGTCTATCTGCGGGATATGGAGACAGGGGACTACTGGAGCCCCACCTGGCAGCCGGTCCCCCAGCGCACGCTGGACCGGTACCAGTGCCGTCACGGGCCCGGCTACACCCGTATCCGCAGCGAATATGAAGGGATAGAAGCCGAAATTCTCTATTTTGTCCCTCCGGCGGCGTTCTCCCCCTTCCCCGGCGAAATCTGGCTCCTGAAGGTCCGCAATCGGACGAACCGGACACGCCACCTGCGCGCCTTCTCCTACGCCGAGTTCTCCTACTGGGGCGCGGAGATAGACCTGCACAATCTGGACTGGGGACAACATATCCTCCAGAGCCGGGTGCAGGACGGCATCATCTATACGTCCACTCGCTTCCGCCCGACCACCACCTTCTTCACCAGCAACGCCGAACCGGTCGGATTTGATACCGACCGGGAGGTCTTCGTCGGCCGGTACCGCGACCTCTCCAATCCCACCGTGGTGGTGACCGGGGAACCACAGAACAGCCAGGCGCCGCGCGGCAACAACATCGGATCCCTCGCCCATGACCTGGTCCTTCGGCCCGGCGAGGAGCGGACCCTCATCTATCTGCTGGGGGTGACCGACGAGCCGGAGACCATCCCCGCGCGGGTGGAACGGTACCGGCGGCCGGAGGACGTGGCGGCAGCTTTTGAGGTGCTCCAGGCCGATTGGCGCGAGTACCTGGGCAAATTTCAGGTGGAGACACCCGACCCGGAGATGAATGCCATGCTCAACGGGTGGAACCAGATTCAATGCCGGGCCACCCTCTTCTGGTCCCGCTTCGTCTCCGCCTACGAGACCGGCCTGGGGCGGGGCATGGGGACGCGCGACTCGGCGCAGGACTCGCTGGCGACGGCCCACAATGCCCCCGAGCGGGTGCGGGAAACCCTCACGATGCTCTGGAAACTGCAGTTTCAGGACGGCCACACCTGGCATCAGGTCTTCCCACTCACCGGGGAGGGCGGCCCCGGCCTGGCGGCGGAGTTCCCTGAATGGCCTCAGTGGTTCTGCGACGACCACCTCTGGCTCATCCTGGCGACCGTGGCCTACCTGCGGGAGACCGGCGACTTCGCCTATCTGGAGACCCGCCTCCCCTATCAGGACGGCGGCGAGGATACCGTCTGGGGGCATGTCCTGCGCGCGGTGGAGTTCACGCTGAACCATCGGGGGCCCCATGGCCTGCCCCGCCTGGGCTTCGCCGACTGGGACGACACCATGAACCTGGACCACGGCTCCGGCAAGGCCGAATCGGTGATGGCGGCCCAGCAATTCTGCCGCGTGATGCTGGACCTGGCTGACCTCTGTGACGCGCTGGACAAACCGGAGGACGCGGCCCGGTTCCGCGCGCTGAAAGAAGAGATGGCCCGAATCATTAACGAGGTGGCATGGGACGGCGAATGGTATGCCCGCGCGTTTGACGATGAGGGAAAGCCAGTGGGCGTGAGGAGCGAACCGTACCACCGGATCAACCTGAACACTCAGACGTGGGCGGTCATCGGAGAGTGCGCGCCGCGGGAGCGGGCCGAACGGGCCATGGAGAGCGCTCATGAGAAACTGAACACTCCCTTTGGGCTGGCGATTCTCTGGCCTCCCTACGAGAAGGGGGACGAGCGGGTGCGGGGCACCACGACCTACCCGCCGGGCGCCAAGGAGAACGGTGGGATTTTCTGCCACACTAATCCCTGGGCGATCATCGCGGCGGCCCGACTGGGTTGGGCCGACCGGGCCTACCAGTACTACCGCCAGATGATGCCCCTGGCCCGGCAGGACAACGACCGGTATCAGGTAGAGCCCTACGTCTACTGTGGCAACATCGCCGGGCCCACCCACCCGCAGTTCGGCTACGGGCGGAACGCCTGGCTGACCGGGACGGCCTCCTGGATGTTCGTGGCGGCCACCCAGTGGATTCTGGGCATCCGTCCCACCTTCCGGGGCCTCCAGATTGCCCCTGCCACCCCCTCCTCCTGGCCCGGATTCCGGGCCCGGCGGGTCTTCCGGGGCGTGACCTACCACATCCAGGTGGAGCGACAAGGGCCAGGCAACACGGTCTCTCTGGAAGTGGACGGCCGGCCCATAGAGGGCAACGTCGTTCCCCTCCCTCCCGAAGGTCAGCGCGAGGTGCATGTGCGGGCGGTGGTGAAATAGGCGAAGCCATCCCCACACGGTCTCTGGAGATTGCTTCGCCCCCTTCGGGGGCTCGCAATGACGGTCACGGGGTCATTGCGAGGGCGCGAAGCGCCCGCCACGCGGCGAGCCGCTCGCGGCGTGGCCGAAGCAATCCCCACCCAGTTTTGCGAGCCATCGGAGATGGCGAAGCCATCCCCAAAATGCGGCGGGGAGATCGCTTCGCCTTCGGCCCGCAATGACAACCTGAAGAGTTCAAACGGGGTTGCTCCCCTCCCCCAACCGTTGTATAATCCTCTCCGATGACCCCGATACTGGGCCCGGATTCGCTGGAAGTCATCTCCCGCGACGCGGAGCAGACCCGCCGCGTCGGGATGTTGCTGGGGCAACTGCTGCGCGGAGGGGAGGTCATCTGCCTGGAAGGGCCGCTGGGCGTGGGCAAGACGGTCCTGGCCCAGGGCATCGGCGCCGGCTGGGGCGCGGTCTCCCCGGTGCTGAGCCCCAGTTTCGTGCTGGTGCGGGAACACCGCCGGGCCGCCGGCCCCCAGCGCCTGCTCCACGTGGACTTCTACCGCCTCCAGGACCCCCAGGAGGCCCGGAATCTGGGGCTGGAGGACTGGCTGGAGGACGCCGACGCCGTGGTGGTAGTGGAGTGGCCGGAACGGGCGACAGCCGTTCTGCCCCCACAACGGCTCTGGGTTCGCCTGGAGTTCGCCAACGGGGACCGGCGGCGATTGCTCTTTACGGCCCAGGGGGATGCCTACCTCCCCCTCCTCCGGGCGTTGCGCCGGGCTGTGTTTGGGGGGTGAGATGCTCCTAGCTCTGGATACCGCCACCCGTTTCGCCAGTCTGGCCCTCCACGACGGGCGCGTCCTGCGCTACGAGGCCACCTGGGAGGCCGGCCGCCAGCACACGACGCAACTGATGCCCCGGATTGTGGCCGCATTGGAGGAACTGCGGATCGGGCCAGAAGCGCTCAGTGCCGTCGCCGTCGCCTGGGGGCCGGGCTCCTTTACCGGCCTGCGGGTCGGACTGGCCATCGCCAAAGGGCTGGCCCTGGCGCGCGGGATCCCCCTGGTCGGCGTCCCCACGCTGGACATTCTGGCGGCCGCCCAGGGCCGGAGCCAACAGCCGCTGGTGACCGTCCTTCAGGCCGGACGGGGCCGCCTTTGCGCCGCGCGCTACCGCTGGCACCAGGGCTGGCAGCGGCGGGAGGGGCCGTTCCTGACCACCTGGGAAGACCTCCTGGCCTCCATCACCCGCCCCACCCTCCTCTGCGGCGAGATAGACGAAAAAGGGTTTCACCTGATAGAGGGAGGGCTGGGCGAGGGGGTCACCGTCCTGCCACCCGCTCACAACCTGCGCCGGGCGGGCTTCCTGGCCGAACTGGCCTGGGAGCGGGTCCGCCGAGGGGAGACGGACGACCCCGCCACCCTGGCCCCGCTGTATCTGAACTGGCCATGAATGCGTCCACGCACCCCTCCGAACCGTTTCCCTTTCTCTTCCGGCCCATGCGGGAGGAAGACATCGCAGAGGTCATGGAAATTGAACGGCACTCCTTCTCCCATCCATGGCCGGAATCCGCGTACCGGCATGAAATCCGCTACGGGACGGACTCCCTGTTCTACGTCCTGCAGCCGTACCGGGAACCGTCCCCCACAACCTGGTGGGACCGGCTCCTGAGACGACGACCGGGGGAACGGTCTCCCATCGTCGGCTACGTAGGCATCCGCTTCCTCCCTGGAGAGGCCCACATCACCACCATCGCCGTTCATCCGGAGTGGCGCGGTCGGGGGCTGGGAAAGTACATCCTTCTGATGGCTATTCAGCGAGCTATGCAGCACCGCGTCCGGTTCGTCACTCTGGAGGTTCGGGCATCCAATCGGGTCGCTCAGCAACTCTATACCGACCTGGGCTTCCGGGTCACAGGCGTCCAGCGGGGATACTACCGGGATGGAGAAGATGCCTGGCTGATGCAACTGGGACCGCTGGACGGGGCCGAAATGGAGCGCCTGGAGGAAATCCGCCGGGCAACAGAAGCCAGAGTACTGACTTATGAGCGGAGGTGACATGGAAGAACTGGAACAAATCGCCACGCAAATCCGCGCCTGTACCGCCTGCATCCTGCACCGGGGGCGCACGATGGCGGTGCCCGGAGAAGGACCCGCCGACGCGGCGATTGTATTTGTCGGTGAGGCCCCCGGCTTTCACGAAGACCAGCAGGGTCGCCCATTTGTCGGGCAGGCCGGCCAGTTTCTGGAGGAACTCCTGGCCAGCATCGGCCTGCGCCGGGACCAGGTCTACATCACCAACATCGTCAAGTGCCGGCCCCCAGGCAACCGCGACCCTCTCCCCGACGAGATTGCCGCCTGCAGCCCCTATCTGGACCGACAATTAGCTCTCATCCGCCCCAAATTGGTGGTGACCCTGGGACGGTTCTCTATGGCCCACTTCCTCCCCCGCGCGCGCATCTCGGATGTCCACGGTCAGCCCCAGCGGGTCGGCGGCGTCATCTGCTACCCGATGTACCATCCGGCCGCCGCGCTCCATCAGCCCTCGCTGCGACGGACGGTGGAGGAGGACTTCCGGCGGATCCCTGAGGTGCTGGCAAAAGCAGAAGGAGTAGCCGAATACCAGCTTCCGCCCCAGCCCGAACAGTTGCGGCTGTTCTGAAAGCGGTCCGAAGACCCCAAAGGACGCGAAGGGCACAAAGGACACGAAAAGGTTCCGCCCAACACCCCTTTGTACCCTTCGTGTGCCCTTTGCGCCCCTTATGGTAGTTGGGCACTTCGGGGATGCTTGGCACATTTGCCCAAATGGATGAGCCTGCCCTTCCGCTCACCCTGGCGATTCTGGTTGCCGCCGTCCTCCTGATTCTCAGCGAGCGCCTGCGGGCCGACCTGGTGGCCCTGCTGGTCCTGGTCGCCCTGGGCATCTCCGGCATCCTGACCCCTCAAGAAGTCTTCTCCGGCTTCAGCCGCTCCGCCGTCATCACCATCATGGCCATTTCCATCCTGGCTGAAGGCCTCCGACGCACCGGAGTGACCGACCGAATGGGCGACATCCTCCTCCGTCTGGTGGGAAAGCGGGAATCCCATCTGGTGGTGGGGGCAATGCTGGCAGGGGCCATCCTTTCGCTGCTGATGAACAACATCGCCGCCGCCGCCATCCTGCTCCCCACCATCTCATCGGCCGCCCGCAAGGCCGGCCTCACCCCCACCCGCCTGCTGATGCCCCTGGCTTTCGGCACCCTCCTGGGAGGCATGGCGACGCTTCTGACCACCACTAACATCGTCGTCAGCGGGCTGTTGATAGATCAGGGGCTGCGGGGGTTTGGCCTCCTGGACTTTGCCCCCATCGGCCTGCCACTGGTCGCCATCGGGGTGGCCTATATGGCCCTCTGGGGCTACCGGCTGCTCCCCATCCAACCCATCCGCGAGCGCACCGAAGGGGTCCGACCGCCCGAGGTAGACCTGGTCCAACTCTACCGCCTGGGGGAACGACTGTTCCGCGCCCGGGTGCCCGCCGGGTCATACCTGATAGATAAGCCCCTCTCCCGGAGCACCTTCAGGGAAATCTACGGCCTGAACGTCGTCGGCCTGGAACGGGACGGCCGTCTGACTCTGGCACCGTCCCCTGATTTCGTCTTTCGGGAGGGGGACATAGTGCTCCTGGAGGGGAATCTGGAGGAGTTCCGCCGCCGGGACCGGCCCCCGTACCTGGAGATTCTCCCGCCGCGCGAGTGGCGGGAAGAGGACCTGGAGTCTCCGGCGGTCGTGATAGTGGAGGCCGTCCTCTCCCCCCGCTCCGGCCTCATCGGTCAGACGCTGCGGGGAGCACAATTCCGCGAGAAATACGGCTTCACCGTTCTGGCCATCTGGCGGGCCGGACGCCCTATCCGGACCAATCTCTCCGACCTGCCCCTCCAGTTCGGGGATGCACTGCTCCTCCAGGGCCCCCGGGAACGGCTTTCCCTCCTGCGGGGGGAGCCGGACCTGATCCTGCTGGCGAACGAGAAGGAGTACCTGCCGGTGGCCGGGAAGGGATGGCTGGCCGCTGCCATCGCTCTGCTGGCCCTGGCCCTGGCCGCCCTCCGCTATCAGGCCGTGGCGGAGGTACTGCTGGGCGGGGCTCTGGCCATGATGCTGGCCGGCGTGTTGACGATGGACCAGGCCTACGAAGTCATTGAATGGAAAACGGTCTTCCTGGTGGCGGGGATGATGCCGCTGGGGGTGGCCATGACCAAGAGTGGGGCGGCGGCCTGGCTGGCGGAACGGGTCCTGGCCCTCATCGGCACCGCTGGCCCGATGGGGCTTCTGGCGGGCCTGTTCCTGCTGGCGATGGGGCTCTCTCAGGTCATGCACGGGGCCGTCGTCGCCTCCATCGTCGCGCCCATCGCCATCCAGTTGGCCCGGCAGACCGGCCTGAGCCCCCAGGCGCTGGCAATGACCGTCGCGCTGGCAACCTCCACCACCTTCCTGACACCGCTGGGGCATCCGGTCAACGTGCTGGTGATGAACGTGGGCGGCTACCACGCACGGGACTACCTGCGGGTCGGCTGGCCGCTGACGCTGCTGGTCTTCGGCGCCGTCCTGCTGCTGGTGCCCGTCTTCTGGCCGCTGAGATAGAACCTGTTCGTAGCCCGCCGTGCAGCGCGGCAGAGTGGCGCGGCCAGCGGCACCCCACCGCGTTCCGGGCCGCGCGACGGACGAATCCCCATCCGTACAGGACGGGCGGCGAAGCCGCCCGTCCACCATCTCTGCAAGGAGCGTGATATGTTCTCTACCTTTGACGAAGCCCGACAGTTCATCCAGAGACACGACATCCAGATGGTAGACCTGAAATTCACCGACCTGGGTGGCCGGTGGCACCACCTGACCCTCCCGGTCTCTCAGTTCACCCCGGCCCTGATAGAAGAAGGCGTGGGGTTTGATGGATCCGCCGTCGGCCTGAAATCGGTCAAGGCCGGAGACATGGTGCTGGTCCCCGACCTGACCACCGGGTTTATGGACCCCTTCTGGGAAGCGCCAACGCTCAGTTTCATCTGTACCACCCTGGAGGCAGACACCCGGGCCGTCTTCGCCAACGACCCCCGCAACATTGCCCGTCGGGCCGAAGAGTGGATGCGGGAGACCGGCATCGCCGACGAGAGCCGCTGGGGTCCCGAACTGGAATTCTATGTCTTTGACCGGGTGGCCTACGAGTACGGCCCCAACCGCTGCGGGTATCGGGTGGAATCGGCCGAGGCGGATTGGGGAGACGGGGCCCCGTCCGGCCACGCCATCCCCCTTCACGGCGGCTACCACGCCATCCCTCCGAAGGACACCCTCTACAACCTGCGGACGGAGATGACCCGACACCTGGAGGCCATGGGCATTCCGGTCAAATACCACCACCACGAGGTCGGCGGGCCGGGGCAATGCGAGATTGAGACGCCCATGATGGGCCTGGTCCAGGCCGGCGACGCCGTGATGGTGATCAAATACGTCACCAAGATGGTCGCCCGCGCTCACGGCCTGACCGTCACCTTCATGCCCAAGCCCCTCTACGGCGAGGCGGGCAACGGCCTGCACTTCCACCAGCAACTGTTTCAGGGAGGCCGCAATCTTTTCTACGACCCGCAGGGGTATAGCCTGCTCAGCCGGACGGCGTTGCAGTACATCGGCGGACTGCTGGCTCACGGCCCGGCCGTCCTGGCGCTGACCAACCCCAGTACCAACTCCTACCGGCGACTGGTGCCGGGGTATGAGGCGCCGGTTCTGGCCTTTTTCTCCGCCGGAAACCGGACGGCGGCGGTGCGCATTCCCCGCTACGCCACGAAGCCGGAGAAGGTCCGCATTGAATTCCGCCCTCCCGATGCGACCTGCAATATCTACCTGGCCCTGGCGGCCCAACTCCTGGCGGGGTTGGACGGCATCCGGCAGGAGATAAACCCGACCGAAGGAGGCTTCGGGCCGATAGAGGCGGACGTCTTCTCATGGGATGAGGAGCGGCGGGCAGCCATCCGTCCGCTCCCCACCACCCTCTCCGACGCGCTGGACGCGCTGGAGGCCGACCACGAGTTTCTCTGCGCCGGTGGGGTGTTCAGCGAAGACCTGATCGGCCGCTGGATCGCGGCCCGCCGGGAGGAGGAACTGGCCGTGCGCATCCGCCCCCACCCTTACGAGGTCAAGTTATACTACGACGTGTGACCCCCTCACAGACAGGATGCGGCGGGCCGC
>JACIWQ010000004.1:0-34391 GCA_014360895.1 Thermoflexales bacterium
GAGCGAGGAGTTTCCCCTCACCCTTCCCCTGCCCCCTCCCCTCTCCCACAAGGGGCGAGGGGAGGGGGGAAGGGTGTGCGGGGAGCGGCGAGATAGGACAACTGCTCGCAGTTGTCCTACTTCCAAGCCGCCTTTCCGAAAAAGGCCAAACTTCAGGAGAGGGGGTTTGGAGAGTGGGGGGTAAGGGTAAAGGCTGTCCCGCCCACGCCTGCCTGTTTCCTTGCCTACTTGTTTCCTTACCTACTTATCCTTAAATTGGGGTTGCCGCTTCTCCAGGAAGGCGTTGATGCCCTCGCGGATGTCCTCGGTCTCGGCCAGGCTGACGAACTGCTCGGCCTCCGTTCGCAGGCCCTCCTCAATGGGCCGCTCCAGGCCCTGCTCAATGGCCCGCAGCGCGGCGGCGATGGGGAATTTGGACTTGGAGACAATCTTGCGGGCCAGGTCGCGCGCTTCCTTGAGGACGGCGCCCGCCGGGACGACCTTGTTGACCAGGTTGAGGCGGTAGGCCTCCTGGGCGGTGATCATATCGCCGGTGAGGATGAGTTCTATGGCTTTCCCCTTGCCGACGATGCGGGGGAGCCGCTGAGTGCCGCCCCAGCCGGGGATAATGCCCAGGTTGATCTCCGGCTGGCCCAGGCGGGCCCGGTCGGAGCAGACGCGCATGTGGCAGGCCATGGCCAGTTCCAGCCCACCGCCGAGCGCGAAGCCGTTGATGGCAGCGATGATGGGCTTGGTGGCCCGCTCAATCTTCAGGAAGAGCCGCTGCCCTCTTTCCAGAAACTCGCGGGCTACGGAGAAGTCCTCCCCCGGCTGCTCCAGCGACGCTTTGATCTCCGGAATATCTGCCCCAGCGACGAAGGCGTTGGTCCCGCCGCCGGTGATGACGATGGCCTTCACCTCGTCGTTGGCCAGCAGTTCGTCAATGGCCTCCTCCAGTTCGGCCACCACCTGACGGTTGAAGGAGTTGACGGGTGGGTGGTCAATGGTGAGGGTAGCGATGCGCTCTTCAATCTCGGTTCGGATGTACTGCCAGTTGCCCATGATGTTCCTCCTCGTGGTATCAGCTAACGAATACTACAGACTACGGAGTACGGAATACGGAGTACGGAATACTGCGTACTCCGTATTCCGTTTCAGCGCGGTGCAGTTAGGAGCTGGCTACGCGTATTCGTGGAACCCCTTGCCCGTCTTCACGCCCAGGTGCCCGGCGCGGACGCGCAGTTTCAGCGGGCGGGAAGGCAGGAATCGCGGGCCCAGTTCCTTCGCCAGTTCCTCCAGTTTGGCGACGACCACGTCCAGGCCGATTTTGTCGGCAATCGCCAGCGGGCCGATGCGCTCGCCGCCGTAGGTCATCCCGGTCCCAGCGACCATCGCCATATCAATGTCGTTGATGCTGGCGATGTGTTCCTGGACGCAGAGGGCCGCCTCGTTGATGAGCGGGAACATCACCCGCTCCACCGAGAACTTCGTCCCGGTGCGGACGGCGCCCGACTCCTGGAGTTCCTTGATCATCTTGTAGACGACCTCGGACTCGCCGCCGGGGTGGTCGTAGAACCCGGCGCCGGTCTTCTCCCCCAGGCGTCCGGCGGCGACCAGTTTCTCAAAGAGGCGGGCCGGCTCCATCCGGTCGCCGTACTCGGAGTAGAGGTACTGGCCAACGTGCGCGCAGACGTCCAGGCCCAGCATGTCCATCAGCGTGAAGGGCCCCATCGGCATGCCCCACTCCACCACCGCGCGGTCAATCTCGGTGGCGGTGGCCGCGCCCTCCTCCAGCGCCTTCGTCGCCTCGTTCAGATAGGGCATCAGCAGACGGTTGACCAGGAAGCCGGGGCACTCCTGGACGACGACGGGGATTTTGCGCAGACTCTCGGCGAACATCACCACGTCGTCCACCGTCTCCTGGCTGGTGTCCAGGCCGGGGATGACCTCCACCAGTTTCATCACACTGGCGGGGTTGAAGAAGTGCATGCCGACCATCTTGTGGGGGCGCTTCGTGGCGGCGCCCATCTCGGAGATGGAGAGGGCCGAGGTGTTGCTGGCGAAGATGGTCTGCTCCGGGCAGACCTCATCCAGTTCCTGGAACACCCGCTTCTTGATGTCCATCCGCTCCGGGACGGCCTCAATGACGATGTCCACGTCCTCAAAGCCGTCGTAGGTGAGAGTGGGGGTGATGAGGTCCATCTTGGCCTGCATCTCGCCCGCGCTCATCTTGCCCTTTTCCACCCGACGCTGGTAGATTTCGCGGGCCTTGGCCATCCCCCGTTCCAGCATCGTCTGGTCAATATCTTTGAGGACAACGGGCAGGCCGGAGAAACTGATGACCTGGGCAATCTCGCCGCCCATTGTCCCGGCACCGACCACAGCCGCTTTGAAAATATACATCTTTCACCTCCTCACATTTCATGTTTCACGTTTCACGTTTTACGTTTCACACCTCGCGCTAATCCATCGGAATCCGCTCCAGGATGAGGCACCCGCCCTGGCCGCCGCCGACGCACATTGTGTCAATCCCGTAGCGGGCCTTGCGGCGCTGCATCTCGTTGGTGAGCGTGGCGACCAGTTTGGCGGCCGTGCAGCCCACGGGGTGCCCCAGGGCGATGGCGCCGCCGTTGGGGTTGACCTTGTTCCAGTCCCAGTCGTAGCCCTGGTTGCGCATCTCTATCGCCACGGCCAGCACCTGCGCGGCGAACGCCTCGTTCAGTTCAATGACGTCAATGTCCTCCAGTTTGAGGCCGGCCCGCTTCAGGGCTTTGGGCATCGCATAGGCGGGGCCGATGCCCATATAGGCCGGGTCCACGCCCGCGTAGGCGTAGGAGACGATGCGGGCGGTGGGCTTGAGGCCCAGTTGAGCCGCCTTCTCCGCCGTGCAGACAATCATCGCCGCCGCCCCGTCGGAGATCGGGCAGGCGTTGGCCGGGGTGACCGTGCCGCCCTCCTTGAAGACCGCCGGGTAGAGGGCCGCCTTCTGGACGGTGAGGCCGGGGTTGATGGTCTCGTCCTGGGTGATGACTTCCTTAGCCACTTCCTGCCCGGCGACTTTCTTGACGACCTCCACGGGGACAATCTCGTCGTTGAACTTGCCCATCCGCTGGGCCATAAAGGCCTTCTTGTGGGATTGGACCGCGTACTCGTCCTGCTCCTGGCGGGAGATGTTGTACTTTTCGGCGAGGTTCTCGGCGGTGCGGCCCATAATCTGCCCGCAGATGGGGTCGGTGAGGCCCTCCCAGAGCGCGTCGGTCAGTTCGGCATGGCGGAGTTTATAGCCCCAGCGGGCGCCCTTGAGGATGTAGGGGATGTTGCTCATGCTCTCGGTCCCGCCCACCAGGTAGATTTCGCCGTCGCCGGCCTGGATGGCCTGATAGGCCGAGGTGATGGCCTGCATACCGGAGGCACAGTTGCGCTGGACGGTGAAGGCGGGGACATGGATGGGCACGCCGGCCATCAGCGCGGCCACCCGGGCGATGTTCGCCGCGTCGGAGGGTTGGCCGATGTTCGCCAGGATGACCTCATCCAGGATGCCCGGGTCTATCCCGGTCCGCTCCAGCACCGCCTTGAAGACGATACAGGCCAGGTCCTGAGCCCGGAGGCTGCGGAGCGCGCCGCCGTGGGCCCCCACCGGCGTGCGCAGCGGACTGACAATGACCACATCTTTCACAGCACACCTCCTTTTAAATATTGCGTATTTCGCATTCCGTTCACAAGCAACGGGGCGTGGGATTCATCGGACGCAAGATTTCTATCTGTGCAGTTACCCACCCGATGGGTTGCTCAAAGAGGTGCTTCTCCAAAACCGCAGAGAGCGCGGAGAACGCAGAGAGAAATACAAAAACCTTTGCGCCCTTTGCGTTCTTCGCGGTGAAAGAACCCAGCCGCACCGGTGGCAAGATTTCGCAATCTGTTGACCTTGCCGGGCGAACTCACATCCGCCGATCACGACACGCGCAGGCCCCGGACCACCGTCTCCAGCGCGGTCCGGTAGAAGGTGTCGGTGCTGACGCCGATCATGTCCCGCCGCAGGGGGTGGCTCATCAGTTCCAGCACGCCGTTGAAGGTGGCCCAGAGGGTCGCCGCCGCCTGGCGGGCGTCGCAGCAGGTGAACAGCCCCTCCTGGATGCCCTGCTCTATGGCCTGGGCCACCAGATTCAACCCTTCCGTGCTGGCTTCTAAGACTTCCTGGTACATTTCGGGGGTAACCGTCTCGCGGAACCGCTCGCCGTTGACGGCCATAAGGAAGCGGAAATAGTGGGGTTCTTCCTGGAAGAACCGGAAGTAGGCCCATCCCAGCCGACGGAGGCGCTCGTCGGCAGTCAGAGGACGGTCGGGGGCGAAGGCCTCCTCCAGGTAGGCGTAGAGGGAATCCAGCCCCTCTAAAAGCAAATGAGCAAGGAGGGTCTCCTTGCTCTCAAAGTACAGGTACAGGGTGCCTTTGCTGACCTCGGCGCGCTCGGCGACATCGTCCATCGTGGCGCGAGAGAAGCCCTTTTCCAGGAAGACCTCTCGGGCGGCCTGGAGGATGGACTGTCGGCGTTCTTCCTTCTCCCGCTCGCGCCGGGCCCGGGTGGTCAACGCGGCAATCCCCCCAACTAACTATTGGTCATATACTGACCGATAGTCATTATACACCGGAAATGGCCGGTTGTCAAGAGGGGGGCGAAAATTTTAAGGTTTCGGGCCGGGGATTTGACAGCGACAGGGCCCGCGATAGAATAGGCAGGAGTGACACACAAGGGCGTAAGTCCTGATAGGGCTGACAGCCCCTGACCGTTCAGCCGTATGGATCAGCGACAGGCGATCGGTATGGCCTCAAGTGAACAGTGGATCATCCGAAAGCTGGACCATCTGGGGCGGGAAGTCATCTCGTACCCGGCCCGGCCGCTCTTTCAGACCCCGGCCGCCGTCCTGATGCGCGCCGTTTGGAACCGGCCACCGATGGACCTGGAGTATGTGCGCCTGGAACCGGACGACCTCTGGCTGGAGACCTTCTACGCCGACCGCTGGTACAACGTCCTTGAGATTCGCGCGCCGGATGGAGGGCTGAAGGGCCGCTACTGCAATATCACCCGCCCCGCCCGGATTGCCCCTGGCGAGATTCGCGCAGAGGACCTGGCGCTGGACCTCTGGGTGGACCCGGACGGCCGGACGCGGGTGCTGGATGAGGAGGAGTTCGCTCGCTTGCCGCTGACGTCGGAGGAGCAGAGGGCCGCCCGGCAGGCTTTGGAGGGACTTCTGGAAGGGCCCCTGGCCTGCTGGGAAGACCCGCTACCGGAGGTGGTGGTCGGTCACCTCTTGCGGGAGCGGGGACTGACCCTGGCGGCGGCCGAATCCTGTACCGGCGGCCTCCTCAGCCACCGCATCACCAACGTGCCCGGCAGTTCGGATTACTACCTGGGCTCGGTGACCGCCTACGCCAACGCCGTGAAAGAGCGGCTGTTGGGGGTTCCCCGGGGCGTCTTAGAGACCTGGGGCGCGGTCAGCCGGGAAACAGCACTGGCGATGGCCCGGGGCGCCCGCCGCCTCCTGGGGGCTGACCTGGCCCTCTCCGTCACCGGAATCGCCGGGCCGGGGGGCGAAACCCCCGGCAAGCCGGTCGGGCTGACCTACATCGCGCTGGCCGCCTCCGACGGGGAATGGGTGGAGGAGCATCGCTGGACGGGCGACCGGTCGGCCAACAAGGCCGCCTCCGCCTCCGCCGCTCTGGCCCTCCTCCGCTGGTACCTGGCCCGATAATCCACAATCGGCATGCACATCCTCCATCTCTACAAAGACTACCCCCCCATCCTGGGTGGGATTGAGAACCACATCCAGGTCCTGGCGGAAGCCCAGGTGCGGGCAGGCCATCGGGTGACCGTCCTGGTCTGCGACCCGGGCCCGCGCACGACGGTCCGGCAGGAGAACGGGGTGACCGTCATCCGGGCCGGACGGCTGGCGACCGCCGCGTCCATGCCGCTGAGCCTGAGCCAGCCCCTCTGGGTGGCCCGCCTGCGCCCCGATGTCGTCCACGTCCATTCCCCCTACCCGCTGGGCGAACTGGCGAACGACCTTCTGGGCCGGGCGCGGGCCACCGTCATCACCCATCACTCCGACGTGGTCCGCCAACGGGGATGGCTACGCCTCTACGGGCCCCTGCTGCGACGGGTTCTGGCCCACGCCGACCGGATTATCGCCACCAGTCCCCGCTACATAGAGACCTCCCCCTGGCTGGGGCCGGTGCGGGAAAAGTGCACCGTCGTCCCGCTAGGCGTGGACCATCGCCGGTTTGTTCCCCCTCCGACGCCCTACGACGGGCCGCCGACGTTGCTCTTTGTGGGGAAACTGCGGTACTACAAGGGGGTGGATACCCTTCTGGAGGCGTTGGCCGAACTGCCCGGGGTCTATCTGGAGGTTGTAGGGGAAGGGCCGATGGGGGACGAGTGGGCCGCGCGGGCCGCCCGCCTGGGCCTCTCCGACCGGGTCCGCTTCCGGGGCGAAGTCCCCGATGCCGACCTGCCCGGCTATTACCACCGGGCCCACCTCTTCGTCCTGCCCGCCAACGCCCGCGCCGAGGCCTTTGGCACGGTCCTCCTAGAGGCGATGGCCTCAGGCCTGCCATGCGTCACGACGGAGGTGGGGAGTGGCACTTCATGGGTGGTCCAGGACGGCGTGACAGGACGGGTTGTGCCGCCCCGCGACCCGCAGGCGCTGGCAACGGCCATCCGTCAGTTGCTGGACCGTCCCGACCTCCGGGTAGAGATGGGCCGGGCAGGACGGGCGCGCGTGGAGGCGGAGTTCACTCAGGAGCGGATGATTGCCCGGGTGGAGGCGGTTTACCGGGAGGTCGGGGGGCGTTCGTAGTCCGCCCCGGAGCGGCACTCCACTCCGCTTCGTGCCGCACTACGAGCACTTCTCAGGCCATCTCCGGTGCCCGCAGGCCGAATCGTCTTTTCCCGACCCTCTGAGTGCCCGACCAGGTGGCCTCCCAGCGGTCCAGTGCCTCATCCAGATCGTAGCGGGCCCGGACGAACTCCTGCCCTGCCTGCCCCAATCGGGCCCGCAGGCCCGGGTCCCGCAACAGCCGGACCACGGCGGCGGCGAACTCCTCGGGTTCGTCGGCGATGAGCAGATGGCGGCCCGGGCTGGCCCCGATGCCGTGATTGCTCACCGACGTCGCTACCACCGGCACCCCCATCGCCAGCGCGTCCAGCACTTTCTGCAGGAGTCCCCCCGCCACCCGCACCGGCGAGACGAAGACCGTCGCGGCCTGATACCAGGGGGTCAGGTCGTCCGCGTAGCCGGTGATGAACACCCGCTCGCCGTCGGCGCGGGCCAGGACCTGGGGCGGCGGCGCGTACCCCACTGCGTAGAACCGGGCCTCCGGCACCTCCGCCGCCACCTTCGGCCAGACTTGGCTCAGGAACCAGTCCACCGCCTCTATGTTCGGCCCCCGGTACATCGCGCCGACGAAGAGGACGTTGGCGCCGGGCGGGGCGGCGGGATGGGACGGAGCCCCGGGGGAAAGGGCCGGCGCCAGGGGGAGCAACAGGATGGGGGTGGGGCGGCAGCGCAGGGTCAACAGCCGCCGGTCGCCCTCGGAGATGGCCAGAATCTGGTCGTAGCGCCGCAGGAGCCAGGGCTCCAGTCGCCCAAAAAGCCAGGCCAGGGCCAGGGTCCTCAGGCGCCGCAGCCCCTGCTGGTATTGCGCCCGCTGCTCCAGGAGGAACCAGTTCACATCGTGGGGACGGAGCGCGGTGAAGGGACGACGTACGCCCAGCAGGACCAGGGCCGTCTGGGTGAACTCCACCAGCATCCGGTCCGGTCGGGTCTCCCGGAGGGTGCGCGCCACGGCCCGCCGCAGGGCCAGGTAACTGCGCGCGATGCGGAGGGGCAACGGCCCGCTGAGGGCCTGATGGTGGGGCACGGTGACGATGCGCTCGCAGAAGGGGCGGGTCTCTTCCACCAGAGGGGCCTCCTCCGGCCGCAGACGGGCGACCAGAATGATAGAATGGCCCCGTCGGTGGAGTGCCTGGATGAGGCGGAAGACCCCCTGTCCACCGGCATGTCCAACCGATGGGGCGGGGAACTCTTTGTAGGCAATCAGAATGCGGGTTTTTTGCGGGTCTTCTCCCTGGGTAGAATGTTCTTCGTCCATTTCACTTTGCGGGTTGCATTCAAGTAGCCCTACAAAAGTCAACGTCGTTCGGAGTGAGCCCCGAAGCACACGCCGTTTCGCGCCTGACTACGAGCGCTCCACGCTGTAAACAACGCACTCCATATATGCAGGGCACACGGAGCACGGAACACGGAATACGGATTACTCCTCCACAGCCACCACCATCACTTCGGGCCGGTTTTTGGTCCGCTGGTAGAAGAATTCGGAGAGGGCGGCCTGGACCTGCCGTTCCACTGTGGCGGGAGGAGTGCCCGGCCGGGTGTTCTGGACGGTGCGGCGGACGACGTTCACTGCCTCCGTCATCACCTCCTCGGCGGCGTCGCGGGCGGCGAACCCCCGCACCGTCAGCCGGGGGGTATCCACCAGCGCGCCGCGCCGGGGGCTGTAGCGGAAGACGACCACACATACCCCCGCCATCGCCAGCGACTCCCGGTCCCGGATGACCGCCGGCCCCACCGCGTCCCCCACCCAGGAGCCGTCCACGAAGACATAGCCGCCGGGCACCCGCTCGCCCACCCGGATGCGGTCGTCCTCAAAATAGAGCACATACCCGTTCTCCACCACGGCGATGCGCTCCCGGGGGATGCCCAGTTCCGTCGCCAGTTTGGCGTGTTGTTTCAGATGGCGCAGTTCGCCGTGGATGGGGACGAAGTTGCGCGGGCGGAGGATGTTCAGCAGGAGTTTCTGCTCCTCCTGGCTGGCGTGCCCGGAGACGTGGACGGGGGCCAGCGGGTGGTAGACGACATCGGCCCCTTTCTGGAACAGGCGGTTGATGACCCGATGGATCATCTCCTCGTTGCCGGGAATGGTGTGAGAGGAGAGGACAACGGTATCACCGGGCTGGACGCTCAGGGAGGGGTGTTGTCCCAGGGCCAGTCGGCTCAGGACGGCGGTGGGTTCGCCCTGGGCACCGGTGGCCAGAATCAGGCATCGGGAGGGGGGCAGGGACTCCATCTCCCCCAGGCTGACCATCATCCCCTCCGGAATGCGCAGGTAGCCCAGGCGCATGGCCATTTTGACGTTTTCCGCCATCGTCGCGCCGGCGATGGCGACCCGGCGCCCGTAGCGGGCAGCCACGTCTATCGCCTGCTGGATGCGGGAGATAAGGGAGGCGAAGGTGGCGATGATGACCCGTCCCGGTGCCTTCCGCATCACCTCGTCCAGCGCCTGGGTGACCACCTGCTCGGAGGGAGTGGTGCCGGGCTCGGTGGCGTTGGTGCTATCGGCCATCAGGACCAGGACCCCCCGCCCGGCGAATTCGGCCAGTTTGGCGAAGTCCGTCGGCCAGCCATCCACAGGGGTGTGGTCAAACTTGAAGTCGCCGGAGTGGACGATGAGGCCGGCCGGCGTGGTGATGCCCAGCCCCACCGTATCCGGGATGGAGTGGCAGACGTGGAACGGCTCTATGCGGAACGGGCCAATCTGGAGGACATCCCCCGGCGCGCAGGTGTGCAGTTCCGTCTCCCGCAGGAGATGGGCCTGGCGGAGTTTGACCTCAATGAGGCCGCAGGTCAGCCGGGTGGCGTAGACGGGAACGGGGAATTCCTGCAGGAAGAACGGCAGCGCTCCGATGTGGTCCTCGTGGCCGTGGGTGATGAAGATGGCCCGGACGCGCTCTTTCTTATCCCGCAGGTAGCCGTAGTCGGGGATGATGAAGTCCACCCCGTACATATCCGACTCGGGGAACATCAGGCCGGCGTCTATGACCAGGATGTCCTGGCCGTACTCCACGGCCATCATATTTTTGCCGACTTCCCCTAGTCCGCCCAGGGGGATGATGCGCAGGTCGCTCATTCGTGTTCCGTACTCCGTGTTCCGCTACAATTCCGCTTCGTCTTCCAGCACTCGTTGATAGAGGTCATCCCGAATGCGGAAGCCCGCAATATCTCGCAGCATATCCAGGTAAGGCTTTATTGCCCGAATCATGCCCCGATGTTTGGCTTCTACCAGTACGCCGATTAGCCCCATACACCGCAGCCCCAGGTGGCGTGCGGTTTCCCGGCCCAACCGTTCATCCATCAGGAGTAGGTCTGCTCCCAACTCGGCGGCTAAGGTGATAGCCTCGGCCTCTCCAGCATCCAGGTCCTGGCGCAGAGCGTTGACCAGGTGGCGATTGGTGACGGGGCGGACCCGAATCCAATCAGCCTGGCGGACCTGCTCTGCCCCCAGCTGCCCGGCTCCGGCCACAACCACTTCTTCCCAGACGGCCTCCGGGATCACCAGTTCGTTGTAAACGGCTTGCAGGAGGTCCAGGTGACCGATACGGGCCAGGTTGATGAGCAGAGAGGCGTTACTCACAATGACCGGCTTTTCGGAATTCATATCCGACCCAGTTCCCGCAGGGTTTCCCGGTCCTCCTCATACTCTTCTATCCCGTAGTGAATGGGAATGCCCCGGCTACCCAGGAGTTGCTGGAAAGCCCATGCCGACATTCCGGCCATCTCCCGGGCCTTTCCAAATGAAAGTTTCCCTTGCTGGAACAGATGGAGAGCCAGTTCCCTGGTTAATTCCTCCGGGGTCATCCGGGTCGCGTGGATAACCTCGCGGGGAATATGAATGGCAATGGTAGAAGCCATTTTTTCCTCCTTCAGGCGGCAGTTCCCTCCGTGGATAGCAATACCCGCCGCTGGCGCGCGGCTTCAAATAGGAGGACTGCCGCCGCAACCGCCGCGTTGAGGGACTCCACCCCCGCCGCCAGGGGAATCGCGACGGTCGCCTCGGCCAGTGCGCGGGCCCGACTCCCCGCCCCGGCGGCCTCCCCGCCCACGATGAGGGCCACCCGGCCTGTCCAGTCCGCATCGGTGTAGAGGACGGCCCCCCGGGCATCCGCCAGATAGACCCGGCATCCGGCAACCGCGCGGGCGATTTCGTCCCAGTCCATCGCGACGATGGGCAGGCGGAAGTGGGCGCCCATCCCGGCCCGCACTGCCTTCGGGTTGGTCGCGTCTACCGTGCCCGGGGCCAGGAGAACCCCATCCGCCCCGGCAGCTTGGGCGGTGCGGAGAATGGTGCCCAGATTGCCCGGGTCGCGCAGCCGGTCCAGAATCAGGGTCAGCGCGGGGTGGGAAGGGAGGGAGAGGTCGGGGATGGGGACGACCGCCAGAAGCCCTTGCGGGGTCTCCGTATCGGAGCAGGCCGCCATCACTTCGTCGCTCACTTCTTCGCAGGGGATGCCCGCCTCCTGCCACGCGGTCAGCAGGGCCTGCCCCCGGGGGTCCTCCCGAATGCGGGCAGTGTAGAAAGCAAAGTGGGGACGCGCGCCCGCCCGGGCTGCTTCCTCGCAGAGGCGGACACCCTCCACGACGAAGCGCCGCTCCCGCTGACGGACCCGTCGCCGCTCCTGAAGCGCCCGTACCAAGCGGACCCGGTCGTTCTTTAGGCTGGTGATCATTCAGGTGCCAGAATCACCCCTCAATGGCGGCGATGGCTTGGGCGGGGTCCGCGTTGCCGAAGGCGACGCTCATAATCCCCGGCAGGTAACGGTCCATCATCAGGACGTTAATGTAGACCATCTGCTTGATCAGCGCCGAGGTCAGGCGGTCGCCCTCCACGTCAATGCTGGTCTTGTAGCGGACCTCGCCGTCGTTGAAGTCCATCTCAAAGTTGCCGATGACCAGGCCGTAGTTGGCGCGGGTGAGGAATTCGGCCATCGCCTGGCGGCGGTTGGGAGGAACGTTGACATCCAGGATGGAGTAGAAGACGAACTGATGCTGCGGCTCGCGCGCCTGGGCGTAGCAGTTCCAGGTCCCGTTCTCCCCCCGAAAGCCCAGCCGGAGGATGGGCTTCCCCGGCAACTGTTCAAAGTGCCAGTTGTCTTCCCGGAAGAAGCGCACCATAGCATCAAAGATGGGGCCGGTTGAGGACATGTTTTCTTTCTCCTTTCCATTTGGAGCGAAACCTGTTCATAAGTATAGTGGAACGGGCCGATCTGTCAAGCGCGGGGGCAGCTATTCCCACGGCACCTGCGGCGAGCGGTAGAAGTTCACCCCCAGTGCCTCCAGGCGCGGCCCGTGCCGCCCCAGGCGGACCCGGTACTCTTCCCAATCCCGCCCCGGGGCCGGAGACCAGCCGATTTCGGCGTAGCCCATCAGCCGGGGGAAGGTCATCCACTCTATGTCCGCCATTGTCTGGACTGTTTCGGTCCAGAGCGGGGCCTCCACGCCCAGGATGTGCTCTTCTCCGATGCCCTCCGCCACCGTCGCCGGGTCCCACTCGTAGGCGTCCCGGACCTCTATGTACCCGGCCCAGTGGAGCCCCAGGGGGGTATCCGGGGTGTACTTCATGTCCAGATACGCCTTGAAGGCCGGAGACATAATGACCGGGTTTCCCTGCCGGACAGCCTCCCGGCCCATCCCGCCGTGCCAGACCTGGGCGACGGAGGTAGGGAGCAGGGAGGCCTGGGCGATTTCCTCCCAGCCCACCATCTGCTTGCCGTGGGACTGGACGATGCGCTGCACCCGTTCCACGAAGGCGATGTAATGGGGCAGAGGGGTCGCCATCGCCTCATCGCCGCCGATGTGGAAGTACGGACCGGGCGTCAGCGCGGCGATTTCGCCCACCACGTCGTCCACGAACCGGTAGGTGACCTCTTTCTCCAGGCAGAGGGAACTGAAGCCGACCTCGGTGCCGGTGTAGAGGGGACGGGCCACCCCGTCGCAGTTGAGTTCCGGGTAGGAGGCGAGCGCGGCGTTGGTGTGGCCGGGCATATCTATCTCCGGGACGATGACGATATGCCGGCTCTGAGCATAGGCGACCAGCGCGGCGTATTCCTCCTGGGTATAGTACCCGCCCGGCCCGCCGCCGACCTGGGTGCTACCGCCGTGGAGGGCCAGGTTGGGCCAGGAGCGAATCTCTATCCGCCACCCCTGGTCATCGGAGAGGTGAAGGTGGAGACGGTTGATTTTGTAGAGGGCCAGCAGGTCTATCAGACGCCGGACTTCCTCCGGGCCGAAGAAATGGCGGGAGACATCCAGCATCATCCCCCGCCAGGGGAAACGGGGCCAGTCCCGGATACTCCCCGCCGGGATGGTCCAGGGGCCGGCCTGGGTGGTAGGGGATTCCACCGCCGGAGGGAGCAGTTGGCGGAGGGTCTGGACGCCCCAGAACAGCCCGGCCGGACGGGGGGCGGAAAGGACGACGGCCTGCGGGGTGACGGTCAATTCGTACCCTTCCTCGCCCAGGGCGGGGTCGCGGCCGGAGGTAGTCAGGTAGATGGAGCCGGGGGGCGGCGCGCCGGTAGCGGCCTGGACCGGCAGGGGGTAGCTGGTGGCGGGCCGGAGGCGCTCCGCCAGATACTCCCCGACGGCCCGGCATTCCGGGCCCTCGGGCTCCACCAGAATCTGCGTGTCCGCTGTCAGGGTGAACGTCTCCCCGGTGAGGGTGACCGAAACCGGTCGGGGGATGAGGGCGATGGTGGACGTAGGGGCGGTTTTGCTGACGGATGGAACGGTTTCTGTAGCGGATGAGCTCATGGGAACCTCCGTCGGTATCCGGCAGGATGCCAGGATGAGCGCAGCAGCTATCAGCGCCGCGCGGAAACGGGATGGTAAAGCGGAGCGGCGGACACTTGACAAATTCGGCATTTGCAGTAGAATATAATCACCAGCGCCGAAGTGGCGGAACTGGCAGACGCGCTGCGTTCAGGGCGCAGTGGCCGTACGGCCGTGTGGGTTCAACTCCCACCTTCGGCATCGCCGCCTGAACCGAACGGTTCGGGCGGCTTTTTTGTTCACCGCAGAGGACGCGGAGGAGCTTTGCTTTTCCTCTTTGCCTTTGGAGGCGGGCAAGAAAGGTGAAGCGGCGCAGTTTGGAGAAATCACGGGGCTATATTGCGGCCCGGGGGCGCGCAAGAGAGCGAATCTCCCGCACCAGATGGGCGGAATCAATCTCTTTCAGGAGATACCGGGCGGCTCCGGCCTGGAGAGCCTGTCGCTGCTCCTCCGGGTCGGGATAAGAGGTAAGGACAACAGCCTGAACGCCGGGGCACTCGGCTTTCAGCCGACGCAGGGCGGCCATTCCCTGACCGTCCGAGCGTTTGGTCTCTAGGATGACCACGTCGGGAGTCCGCTCCGCTGCCAGAAGGACCCCCTCCTGCCAGCAACCGGTGCAGCCGACAATCTCCACGCCCTCAGCGGAGCGCAGACGGGCCTCCAGTGCCTGGCGAACGACGTCGTGGTCGTCTATGATCAGCACCCGAATCCGTCCCACGGTTCCCTCTCCTTCGGTTTCCCAGTATACCGGGAGAGGGTCGGGGTAGTTAGTGTTATCTGTCCCTCAATTGGGATGACGTTATGCAGACCACTGCCGACTGACCACTGCCGACTGCCGACTGCCCACTGCCCACTGACCACTGTCATCTGTCGTCTATCGTCTGGACCGCAGCATGTCCACATACATCTGGATGGCCCGCTCTATCTCCTGGTAGGCCCGCTCCAGCCCTTCCCAGCCCAGCGCTTTTACCTCCGCCTGTTCCAGGTCTTTGTAGACGCTGAAGAAATGGCTCACCTCCTCCAGAAAGTGGGGTGGAACATCGTCCAGGGAGCGGTAATCGTTGAACAGGGGGTCGGTGTGGGGAACGGCCAGGATTTTGTCGTCTATCCGGCCCCGGTCCAGCAGGTGAAAGAGGCCCAGCGGTCGGGCCTCAATGACGCAGCCGGAGAAGGTCGGCTCGTTGGTCATTACCAGCACGTCCAGAGGGTCGCCGTCCTCGTGGAGTGTGCGAGGGATGAAACCGTAGTCACCCGGGTAGTGCAGGGAGGAGTAGAGGACCCGGTCCAGTTTGATGAAGCCGCCCTGTTCGTCGTACTCGTACTTGTTCCGGGAGCGCTTGGGGATTTCCACCACCACATAGATGACCCGGGGGGCATCCGGCCCCGGGGGCAGTTCTCGCCACAGGTTGGTCATCGGCATCGTCTCACCTCCCGCTTTTTCTGAAATTACCAGGACACGAAGTTCATGATGCCCTTCGCGTCTTCGCGCTTTCGGGATGACAGGAAGATTTCAGAACCTGCAGGATGTCCGGGCCCCAGGTCTCGCGGGCCCAGGGGCCCATGCTGTCCACCTCTGCCAGTTCGTCCGGAGTCTGCGGGTTGCGTGCGGCCAGGGCCTGCAGGACAGCGTTAGGCA
The DNA here is from genome assembly GCA_014360895.1 of Thermoflexales bacterium. Classification (GTDB taxonomy): domain Bacteria; phylum Chloroflexota; class Anaerolineae; order B4-G1; family DUEL01; genus SpSt-77. Next base: position 15,272 of record JACIWQ010000004.1, read on the forward strand.
GGATGACGTCCGGGGCCACGCCGCGCGCGGCGGCGACCCGACGGCGCCATTCCCGGAGGGCCCGGTACCGCTCCCGCTCGTCGTCCGAATAGGTCGCGCAGGGGGGCTCGGGGACCGGTCCCTCTTCGCCCCGCGCGACGGCCTCCAGAAGGGCCGGCCCGTACCGGCGGACCCAGTGCCGGGGGAATCCGTCCAGCGCGGCCAGTTCGGCCAGGGTGCGGGGGCGGGTCCGCGCCAACCGGACCAGGATTTCGTCGCTCATCACCCGGAACGGGGGACGGTCCAGCGAGCGGGCCCGTTCGTCCCGCCAGAGGTAGAGTTGCCAGAGGACGGCCCGTTCCCGGTCGTTCAGCGAATAGACGGCCCGCACCCGCCAGAAGGCCGCCGGGCCGTGGTGGGGGCCGGCGGGCGGGGTCTCGGCCAGGCGGGCGAAGGATTCGGCGGCCTGCCGGACCCGGCCCGTCCGCTGCAACTCCCGCATCTGCCGATCCCGCAGGGGGAGCAGGTAGCGGGTGTCCCAGGCCGCGTACCGGAGCGCGTCCGGGCTCAGGGGCCGCTGGCCCCAGTTGTACCGCTGGTAGCGCTTGTCGGTGTGGACGCCGAAGTGTTCCCGCAGCAGGTGGGCCAGCCCTGCGCGCGGCCAACCCAGGATGCGGGCCGCCCGCATCGTGTCAAAGAGGTTGGCGAACCGGAAGCCGAAGTCCCGTTTCAGCCCGGCGATGTCCTGCTCCGCCGCGTGGAAGACTTTCTGGACTCCCGGGTCGGCGAAGACCTGGCCCAGGGGGGAAAGGTCCAGCCCGGCCAGCGGGTCCACGATATAATCAGTCCCGGGGACGGAAATCTGGATCAGGCAGACCCGTTCGTAGTACGCGTAGAGGGAGTTGGATTCGGTGTCCACGGCGATGGCGGGCTGATCTTGCAGAACCCGTATCAGGGCCTGCAGGTCGTCCTCGCTGGCGACGAGAGTCCAGGTTGCCTCGCTCATAGGCCATTCCGCCATTCTGTCATTCTGTCATTCTGTCATTCTGTCATTTTGTCAGTCATTGGTCATTCTCACAATCCCATAATCGCGCGGGCGATGAGGAAGTAGATGACCAGCCCGGTGGCGTCCACCAGGGTGCTCATCGCCGGGCCGGAGACGACGGCCGGGTCAATCCGCAGGCGGTGGGCGATGAGGGGAAGGCTGGCGCCGATCAGAGCGGCCCAGACGACGATGGCGCTCAGGCTGACGCCAACGGTGATGGCGAGAAGAGGCGGGGAGTGCCAGGTGAGGGCACGGATCACTCCCACCACTCCCATGGCCAGTCCCAGCAGGAAGGCGGTGCGGATTTCCCGCCAGACGACGATGAACAGGTGGCGGAAGGTCAGTTCGCCCAGGGCCAGGGCGCGGATGACGGCGCTGGCGACCTGGCTTCCGGAGTTCCCGCCCGTGCCGATGAGCAGGGGGACGAAGAAGGTGAGCGCAATCGCTTCGGCCAGTTCGTGCTCAAAGAAGCGCAGGACGCTGCCGGTGAAGGTCTCCGTCACAAAGAGCAGGAGGAGCCAACCGATGCGTTTGCGGAACATCTTGGAGATGGAAGTATCCAGGTACGGCTCGTCCAGCGGCTCTGATGCGCCCAGGCGGTAGATGTCCTCGGTAGCTTCGTCCTCCAGGACGCCGACCAGGTCGTCGTGGGTGATGAGACCCAGGAGACGGTCCTCGTCGTCCACGACCGGGAGGGCCAGCAGGCCGTAGCGGGACATCAGGCGGGCGGCCTCTTCCTGGTCGGCGCCCGCGTGGATGTGGATGACTTCGGGGTCCATAATGTCCCGGATGCGGGTGGTGGGCGGGGCCACGATCAGTTGCCGCAGGGAGACGACGCCGACCAGGTGGTTCTCCTGGTCCACGACGAAGAGGTAGTAGACCGTTTCGGAGTCGGGGGCCAGGGCGCGCAGGTGGGCGATGGCCTCCTCAGTGGTCATGTCCTGGCGGAGGGTGACAGTGGGGGGGGTCATCAGGCCGCCGGCGGTCTCGTCGGGATGGGCCAGGAGGGGCTCCACCTCGTCGGCCTCCTCCATCGCGGAGAGGGCCTGGATGGCCTGAGCGGGGGGGATGTCGCCCAGGAGGTCGGCGGCCTCGTCCGGCTCCATTTCGTCCAGGATTTGGGCCAGGGTCTCCGCGTCCAGGCGCGCGGCCAGTTCGGCGGCCTCGCGATCTTCCAGTTCCTCCAGGATGTCCGCCGAGTCCTCCACGTCCAGGCGTGGCAGCAGGGCGTCCTGTTCCTCCGGCGGCAGTTCGCTGAAGAGGTCGGCCTGGTCGGGTGGGCGGAGGGATTCTATCAAGGCCACCGCCCGGTCCCATTCCCCCGCCGCGAGAGCGGCCCGCACCTGGTTCAGAATGAGGTCTATATCCACTGCCTGGCCCATAACTCGCTCCTGCAATCGGATGGCTTGTATATTATCCTACTGTTTTGTAAATCGGCAAATCCGAGGTGACTTCTCCGGAGAGGGGCGGTGAGCCGCCGTCCCCAAACTCCCTATACCCCTGCCGGAGGTGCGAAGGGAGGCCAGGAGGCGGATGCCCCACGTTTGACAAACTGCGCTTTCCGCGCTATCATCGGGTGCTGACGGCCCTGAGGTGGGATTAGACGAGCGGGCCGAGATGAGCCCTCATTTGTGGGATCGGGAGGTCCGGTATGGCCGGTTACGAACCGAAAATCATCGGCTTCCTCTGCAACTGGTGCAGTTACGCCGGGGCGGACCTGGCGGGCGCCACCCGATTGAAGTATCCCCCCAACCTGAAAATCATCCGTGTCCCCTGCTCCGGACGGGTCGCCCCGGAACTGGTCATTCGGGCCTTCAAGGAAGGCGCCGATGGCGTGATGGTCCTGGGCTGCCACATCGGCGATTGTCACTACGCCACCGGCAACCACCGGACGGCCCGCCGGATGCCCGTCCTGCGGGCGCTTCTGGAGTTTACCGGCATTGAGCCGGAGCGATTTCTGGTGAAGTGGGTCTCTTCCTCGGAAGGGGAACTCTTTGCCCAAACAGTGCGGGAATTCACCGAGCAGGTCCGCGCGCTCCCTCCCCTGCGGGATCGTCTGAAGTAAAAAACCACGAATTCCGGAGGTCACCGTGAAACTCTACCGACTGGAAACCGTCCCCTGGGCCGATTCCCAACTCCTCTACCATGCCCTTCCCCGCATCGGACGGGAAGGGCTGAACCTTCTATCCCCCGGGTCCCCCTACGTCTGCATCGGGTATTTCCAGGACGTGGAGCAGGAAGTGGACCTGGACTACTGCCGGGCGCACGGCATCCCGGTCTTCCGGCGGGAGGTGGGCGGAGGCGCCGTCTACCTGGATGGCGAACAACTCTTTTACCAGTTAATCATCCACCGGGATAACCCACTGGTCCCGAAGGACAAGGCATCGTTCTACCGGAAGTTTCTCCAGGCGCCCATCGCGGCCTACCGGGCCCTGGGTATCCCTGCCGAGTACAAACCGGTCAACGACATCATCGCCAACGGCCGCAAGATTTCCGGTAACGGCGTGGCGGAGATCGGCGACTACATCGTCTTCGTCGGCAACCTGATTGTGGATTTTGACTACGAGACGATGGTGCGGGTGCTGCGGGTGCCCGACGAGAAGTTCCGGGACAAGGTCTACAAGACCTTGCACGATAACCTCTCCACGATTCGGCGGGAACTGGGCACGGCACCGCCGCGCGAGGAACTCTGGAACCTGCTGGCAGAGAAGTTCATGGAAATTCTGGGCCCGCTGGAGGTGGAGATGACGGTGGACGCGGAGTGGCGGGCCGAGGCGGACCGGCTGGCTCAGCGGATGTTGACCGACGAGTGGCTCCACCGCCGGGGTCGGCCGCAGATGGGCCGCGAGGTCACCATTCGCGCGGGCGTGCAGGTCTGGCAGAAGGCCTACAAGGCCCCCGGTGGCCTCATCCGGGCGGTCGCGGAGGTCCGCGAGGGCGTCATTGCCGACATCTCCCTCTCCGGCGACTTCTTCTTCTACCCCGCCGACCGGCTGGCCGACCTGGAGCGGGCACTGGTGGGGGGGCGGGTGGAGGAGGTGGAGAACGTCGTCGCCCGCTTCTACGCCGAGCAGGGCGTGGAGAGCCCCGGCGTGACCCCCGCCGATTTCGCCACCGTCCTGCGCGGTTGAATTCACCGCAGGGACCCCCGAGGACGCAGAGCTTTTGCGGTTGCGTTGTCAGAACTGACGCTGGAGGGAAAAGGATGTCCGTCAACTCCGAAACCCTGGACCTCACCCACGTGGACCGGACCCTGGCCCAGCAGGTGACCCCCGGTCGCTGGGAGAAGATGCTCTCCTGCATCCAGTGCGGGACCTGTACCGCCTCATGTCCCGCCGCCCACGCGATGGACCTCTCCCCCCGCCGGATGTGGCGGATGGTTCAGTTAGGGATGACCGAAGAGGTCCTCCGTTCCAGGAGCATCTGGCTCTGCAGCCTCTGCTATACCTGCCACGTCCGCTGCCCGCGCGGGATCCCCCTCACGGAGACGATTGTCCGCCTGAAGGAACTGGCGATAGAGCGCGGCATCGTCTCCTCGCCCCAGAGCGGCGCCTTCTACCGGACCTTCGCCGAGGTGATGCGCCGCTACGGGCGGATGCGGGAGGTGGAGTTTATGGCCCGCTACTTCCTGGCTTCCAGCCCCCTGGCCGCGCTGGGCTTCGCCCGCCTGGGCCTGACAATGCTGGCACGGGGCAAAATCGGCCTGGAACTGCCCCGACTGGGCGGCGAGGGCCGGCTGGACCGGCTCTTCCAGCGGGTAGCTGAACTGGAGGCGCAGCGATGAGGTACCGCTTCTACCCCGGATGTTCGCAGGAAGGGACGGCGCGGGAGTACCGGGATTCCACGCTGGCGGTGCTGGAGGCGCTGGGCGCGGAGGTCCAGGAACTGGAGGACTGGACCTGCTGCGGGGCCAGCGTCGCCCCGGTGATGAGCGACCTGCTGGGATTGGTCCTCCCGGCCCGCAACCTGGCGCTGGCGGAACAGCAGGGCGACGGTCGGGACATGCTCACCGTCTGCAGCGCGTGCTACACCAACTTCCGCCGGACCGCCGCCACCCTGGCCGGAGACCGCAAACTCCACGAGACGGTCAACCGGGCCCTGGAGGTGGAGGGCCTGACCTACCGCGGGACGGTGACGGCCCGGCACATTCTGGACGTCCTGGCGAACGACTTCGGGCCGGAGGCGGTCCGGGCGCGGGTCCGGAAGCCCCTGGCAGGGCTGACCGTCGCCCCCTACTACGGCTGCCAGACGGTCCGCCCCTACAGTCCCTACGACAACCCCCAGCGCCCCACCTCTATGCTCCCGATTCTGGAAGCGCTGGGAGCGAAGGTACACCGTCATCCCCGCGAAGCGTCCTGCTGCGGGACCTCGCTGCTGATGACCAAACCGGAGGTGGGCCTGACGATGGCCGGCGCGGTGCTGGCGGCCTGCGAGGGCGCGGACTGCATCGTCACCGTCTGCCCGATGTGCCATATGAACCTGGACGCCTATCAGGATAAGGTCTCCCGGCTGCTGGGCCGGACGGTGCGCATCCCCGTCGTCCACCTGCCCCAACTGATGGGCCTGGCCTTCGGGCTGCCGGAGGAAATCCTGGGCCTCCGGCGCCACGTCACCCCGGTAAAGTTAACCGCAAAGAGCGCGAAGGACGCAAAGGAAAACTAAAAACTTCGCGCTCTTTGCGCCCTTTGCGGTTGGATCCCGAACCGCAAAGAGAGCGAAGAACGCAGAGAAGTGGATGAGAACGCTCTTTCCAACCGGATTATTGGTGCTGCTCTGGAGGTTCATCGCCAGTTAGGGCCAGGTTTGCTGGAATCGGCTTATGAAGAGTGCCTGGCCTACGAATTGAGTCTGCACGGTATCCCATTTGAGCGGCAAAAGCCTATCCCAGTAGTTTACAAAGGCATCCGCTTGGATTGCGGTTTCCGGGTGGACCTGCTGGTAGATAACCTGGTCGTTGTGGAACTAAAGGCTGTAGACACTTTGATGCCCATTCATCAAGCACAGGTGCTGACATACTTGAAATTGACAGGATGTCGGTTGGGTTTGTTAATCAACTTTAATGTGGTCAGGCTGCGGGAAGGGATCAAGCGAGTCGTTCTAAACCTGTAACCTTCGCGCCCTTTGCGTCCTTTGCGGTTCATTCCCAAACCGCAAAGAGCGCGAAGGACGCAGAGAAAACCTGAAAACCTTTGCGCTCTTCGCGTCCTTTGCGGTTTAAAGGAGAGTCACTATGGAACAACCCCGAATCGGCGTCTACATCTGCGAGTGCGGCGTCAACATCTCGGCGACGGTGGACACGAACGCGGTGGCGGAGATGGCGGCGAAACTCCCCGGCGTCGTTGTCGCCCGCGTCTACAAGTACATGTGCTCCGAGCCGGGCCAGTTGATGATCCAGGAGGACATCCGCAACCTGGGCCTGAACCGGATCGTCGTCGCGTCCTGCACCCCCCGGATGCACGAGACCACCTTCCAGCGGGCCCTGGAGACGGCGGGCCTCAACCCGTACTACTTCCAGATGGCCAACATCCGGGAGCATGTCTCCTGGATCACCGACGACCGGGAGGCCGCCACGGAGAAGGCGAAGCGGCTGGTACGGGCCGCCGTCTTCCGGGTGCCGTACCAGGCCCCCCTGGAGCCCCGTCGGGAGCCGGTGGTGAAGGCCGCTCTGGTCGTCGGCGGCGGCATCGCGGGCATCCAGGCCGCCCTCTCCATCGCCGACGCGGGCTACCAGGTCTACCTGGTGGAACGGGAGCCCTCCATCGGCGGGCGAATGGCCCAACTGGATAAGACCTTCCCCACCCTGGACTGCAGTACCTGAATTCTCGGCCCCAAGATGATGGATGCCGGTCGGCATCCCAACATCACCCTGCTCACCTACAGCGAAGTGGAGGCGGTCTCCGGCTATGTGGGCAACTTCACCGTCCGCATCCGCAAGCGGGCCCGGTCGGTAGACGAGGAGAAGTGCACCGGCTGCGGCCTCTGCCAGGAGAAATGCCCCACGAAGGTCGTGGACACGGCCTACGAGGCCGGAATGGGCAAGCGGAAGGCCATCTACCGCCCCTTCTCCCAGGCCATCCCCAACATCCCCGTGATTGACCGGGAGAACTGCCTCTTCTTCACGAAGGGCCGCTGCAAACTCTGCGAGAAGGTCTGCCCGGCGGGCGCGATTGACTACAACCAGCAGGACCAGTTGCTGGACGTGCAGGTGGGGGCCATCATTGTCGCCACGGGCTACGAGATGTGGGACCCCCGCAAACTCCCCCAGTACTCCTACGGCCTCTCGCCCAACATCATCACCGGCCTGCAGTTTGAGCGGCTGGTGAGCGCCACAGGTCCCACCGGCGGGCACATCGTCACCGCCGAAGGGAAGGAGCCGGAGCGGGTCGCCATCATCCACTGCGTCGGGAGCCGAGACGTCAACGCCCATCCTTACTGCTCCCGTTTCTGCTGCATGTACTCCCTGAAGCACGCGCACCAGGTCCGGGAGAAGACGGGCGCGCAGGTCTACGAGTTCTATATGGACATGCGGGCCTTCGGCAAGGGCTACGAGGAGTTCTACGAGCGGGTGCAGGAGGACGGCGTCATCTTCGTCCGGGGCCGGGGCGCCGAGGTGGAGGTCCTGCCCGACGGCAAACTGCGGGTCAAGGGCGAGGACGCGGACCTGGGGCGGCTGGTCTCAGTGGACGTGGACATGGTCATTCTGGCCTCGGCGATAGAGCCGCAACCGGACGCGGACCGGGTGGCGGCGATTTTCGGCCTGGGCCGGACGCCCGACGGCTGGTTTGCCGAGGCGCACCCCAAGTTGCGCCCCGCGGAGACGGCGACGGCGGGCATCTTCCTGGCGGGCTGTTGCCAGGGCCCCCGCGACATCCCCGATACCGTCTCCCACGCCGACGCGGCGGCGATGCAGGTGGTCCGTCTCTTCAACCAAGGCGAAGTGACCATCTCGCCGACGGTCGCGGTGGTGGACGAGGTGAAGTGCGTGGGCTGCGGCGAGTGCATCCTGGCCTGCCCGTACTCGGCGATTGCCCGCAACCTGCGGGGCAAAGCGGAGGTCAACCCCGCCCTTTGCCAGGGCTGCGGCACCTGCGTCGCCACCTGCCCGTCGCACGCCATCACCGGCCTGCACTTCACCGACGAGCAGATTGTGGCGCAGATAGAGGGTCTGCTGGAAGGGGTGCTGGTGTAGCAAAGGAAAACGGAATACGGAATACGGAATACGGAATACGGAGTACGCAGTACGCACGTATTCCGTATTCCGTACTCCGTATTCCGTACTCCGTTTCGGGAGGGTGGCGATGACGTATGAGGAGTGGCTGCAGAGCGTGCCGCCGGAGATTACGGCCGACCCGCTCTGGCAGATGCGGGTGTACCGCTTGGCCCTCTTCGCGGGCGACCTGGGCTGGCACGACGTCTCCATACTGGCCCAGGATGCCCGAACGCGCGGTCTGGCCGACCAGTTGTATCGGGCCCTGGGCTCCATTGCCGCCAACATCGTCGAAGGGTACAGCCGCCACTCCGGGAAAGAACGGGCCCGCTTCTACGAATACGCCCTGGGCTCCGCGCGCGAGGCCCGGACCTGGTACTACGAAGGGCGACACGGCCTGCGGGACGCGGTCGTAGACCACCGGCTCCGCCTGCTCACCCAGATTGTCCGCCTGCTCCTCTCCATCATCCCCGCGGAGCGAGAAACGACCGGTATCCTGCAACTGCGGGAAGGGAGCGGGCTCTATCTCTACAGCACCGACCCCGATACCGAACTCTCCCAACTTCTGAGCGAAGTCCCTATGCCATAAAACGGAGTACGGAACACGCAATACGGAATACGCAATACGGAATACGCAACACGGAATACGCAATACGGAGTCCGCCATGTTTGAACCCCGAATTGTCGCTTTCTTGTGCAACTGGTGCTCCTACGCCGGAGCGGACAACGCCGGCATCGCGCGGATGAAGTCGCCGCCGAACATCCTGCCCATCCGGGTGATGTGCTCCGGGCGGGTCTCGCCGGAGATGATTCTGCGGGCCTTCCGCGCCGGCGCCGACGGCGTCCTGGTGCTGGGCTGCCACATCGGCGACTGCCACTACATCAACGGAAACCACCGCACCGCGAAGCGCATCCCGCTCCTGCGCAACCTGCTGGCCTACGTGGGCATCAACCCCCAGCGGCTGCGGCTGGACTGGGTCTCCTCGGCGGAGGCGCCGAAGTTCGCCCAGGTCACCGCCGAATTCGTGGAGACGGTCCGCGCCCTGGGGCCCATCAAGGACGAATTGGGCCTAAAGTGACAGTCACCTTTGAGGTGACTGTCACTTTACTTTTTGGACAACATTGGCTATAATTGGATTGCGTTAGCCAATTAGGGGGGGGTCAAGGGATGCCCACGGTCATATCGGCGACGGAGGCGAAGAACCGTTTCGGGGAGGTCATCCGCCGGGTCTACCGGGACGGCGAGACCTTCATCGTGGAGCGGGACGGTCTCCCGGTGGTAATGATTGTGCCGGTGCGAGAGACGGCAATGGCCAGTCTCCGGCGATTTGCGCGCGCGGTTCGGGCCGCGGCTCAGGAAGCCGAGACGCTGGGAATCACCGAGGAGGGCGTGGAGCAGAGCGTAGAGGAAATCCGGGAGGAACTCCACCGGGAGCGCTGGGGTGGGTAGAGGACCGTTGCGGGTTATGGCGGATACCAACATCCTCATCAGCGGCGTGATTTTCCCTCGCGCGGCCTATGAGTTCCTGCGACATGCTTTGCGAGGGGACTTCACCCTGGTCGTCTCGGAACAAATCTTGGCCGAAGTACGCCGCTGGATGGAGAAGAAAGCGACACCGCTCCAGCGCGCTGCGCTGGAGGTTTTCCTGGAAGAGGGGGCCTTTGAGATTGTACCGGATCCCCCCGCAGAGGAAATTCGTCAGCATACTAACCTGGTGAGGGATGTCAAAGATATTCCGATCGTCCTCGCTGCGATACAAGCGGGCGTAGATTTCCTTGTCACCAACGACCAGGATTTGATCGCCGAAGGTGAGACAACGGCTCTGCTCCGCCGCTACGTATCCCCGATGCATGTAGTAACCTTTCTACGTGAAGTGATGGGCTGGAGCCCGGAGGAACTGGAGGCGGTCCGGCAACGGACGTGGGAGGAGGTAGAAGATGAGACTGCATAAACTGCCCCTTGTATTTGAGCCTCAGCCGGAAGGCGGATACACGGTGACCTGCCCGCTGATTCCGGAACTGATCACCGAAGGGGATACCGTTGAGGAGGCGCTGGAGAACGTCCGGGATGCCTTGGTTGCAGTGATGGAGGCCTGTGAGGACCTGAATCGTCCTGTGCCGCCAATTTTACAGCATTTGGCAGATGTTAGCCCGCCATTCGGCACTCCAGCAACTCTGTGAATCCTTCGGCGTGGACATCCTCTACGCCTTCGGCAGCCGGGCCGGGGAGGTCCGGGCCTGGCTGGAAGGGAAGGCTGATGCGCTTGCCCCCGGCCCTTCGGATGTGGATATCGGGGTGAAGCCCGCGCGGGGGGTTCACCTCTCCGTCCACGACAAGGTCCGGCTGGCGGTCGCGCTGGAGGACCTCCTCGGCGTCCACCGGGTGGACCTGGTTTCGCTGGACGACGCGGACCCCTTTCTGGCGGCGGAGATTATCCGGGGCGAGCGCCTCTACGCCCGCGACGAGGACGACGCCGACGAGTACGACCTCTACGTCCTGCGCCGCGCGGGGGACCTGGCCCCGCTGGAGCGGGAACGGCTCGCGTTGATTCTGGGAGAGGCGGTATGACGCCCGGCAAAATCTCCCAGCGGGTGGTGGCGGACCGGCTGGCCTGGGTGGAGCGGATGCTGGGGGAAATCCGCTCCCTTCCGCTGGCCGACCGGGAGGCCTTCTTCGCCGACCGGCGCAACCTGTGGGCGGCGGAATCCTGCCTGCGGCGGGCGCTGGAGGCGCTGCTGGACCTGGGCCGGCACATCCTGGCGAAGGGTTTCGGTGTCGGAGTGACGGAGTACAGGGAAATCGCGGCAGCCCTGGGAGAGCGCGACGTTCTCTCTCCCGACGAGGTGGCCCTCTTGAGAACATTGGCCGGATACCGGAACCGGCTGGTCCACTTCTACCACGAAGTGAGTCCGGAGGAACTCTACGAGATTTGTCGCCAGCGCCTGAGCGACGTGGAGGAAATCGCGGCGGCATACCGGCGCTGGCTGGGAGAGCATCCGGAATGGCTGAACGAACGGCTGTAGGGTTTCCCGCTGTGATTCGGGCCCGAGGCTTCCCGGAAGTGGACGCCCAGGCCTTTCGCGCGCTGGTCCAGCGGCTGGTCAAAGCGCTGCACCCAGAGAAAATCATCCTTTTCGGGTCTTACGCCCGGGGCACCGCCACAACCGACAGCGACGTGGACCTGCTGGTCGTGATGGAAACCGGCGATCCTCCTGTTGAGCGATACCTGAAAGTATCTCGCCTGTTGCGCCCCCGTCCCTTTCCGGTAGACATCCTGGTCAAGACTCCGGAGGAAATCCAACAGGCATTAGCGAAGGGGGATTTTTTCATCCGGGAAATTCTCCAGCACGGTCTGGTTCTGTATGAGCGCCATCCTTGACCCAAAAGCATGGGTTGCCAGAGCCGAGGAGGATTACCGGCTGGCCCAATCAGCGTTGCGCCGGAAGCGGCCGTTGTTGTACGGTGCCTGCTTTCACGCCCAACAGTGCGCCGAGAAATATCTGAAAGCCTTGCTGGTTCTCCGTGAACGAGACTTTCCGAAGACGCATGACCTGACCGCCTTGGTCGCTCTGTGTGAAGAGGTGGGCATCATCGTGCCCGTCCATCCGGACGACCTGGACCGGCTCTCCGCTTATGCTGTCGGCGTCCGCTATCCGGGCGAGGAACCCCTTCCAGAAGAAGCCCGGGCGGCCGTGCAAATAGCGGGAAAAGTCCGGCGGTTCGCCCGCCGATTGCTGGGACTCAAATAACACCGAGAGGAGTACCTGCGAATGGCTCCAAACGACCTTCTGGACACCCTGCGCGCCCACGTGGCGGAGAAACTCCCCGAACTGGACGGCGTCGTTGGCCTGCGGCGGACCGTCGTGGGCACCGCGCCGCATCTCTTCCGCCAGGGGGACGACCTCTCCGAACTGGTCCTCTTCCCCCGCTACCCCCTGGCCCCGGTGGTCTCCCTGCTCCAGAAGCGCTACCCGCAGGCCCGCTTCGGCATCGTCGCCCGCGCCTGCGACCTGCGCGCGCTGGTGGAGATGGCCAAGCGGAACCAAGTGGACCCCGACCGGCTCTACATCCTGGGGGTCGCCTGCACCGCAGAGGAGGCGGAAGAGTGCCACTGCGACGCCTCCTTCCCGAAGACGGAGGGCTGGCCGCAGGCGGTGGCGTTGGGGACGCCATCTCCCGCCGGCTCGCCCAATCCCATCATCGCCCGGTATGAGACGATGGGCCTGGCGGAGCGCTGGGCCTTCTGGCGGGAACAGTTCGCCAAGTGCATCAAATGCTACGGCTGCCGCAACATCTGCCCGGAGTGCTTCTGCGAGGCCTGCGCGCTGGAGGACCCGTTGTGGGTGGAGCCGGGGGTGCTGGCCCCGCCCTTCCCGTCCTTCCACCTCATCCGAGCCATGCACATGGCGACCCGCTGCGTCGGCTGCCGCCAGTGCGAGTTGACCTGCCCGGCCCACATCCCGCTGACCGTCCTCTACGACCTCCTGCGGCGGGACGTAGCGGAACTGCTGAGCTACGAAGTCGGCGCCGACCTCTTCGCCGCCCCGCCGCTCTCGCTGACGCTGGCCGACGCGCCGATTGTAGAGGTGGAGTGAGGCCAGGGGGCATGATGTCTCAAGAGGGCCCTTCGCCTGGATACCTCGGTTGGGATACGGATTTTAACCGCACGCCCCAGAAGCGAAGAACACCGGATGACCTTCTGCGCGAGTGGGCCAGTTAGGAAAAGCGCTGTGGAATGTATTTATTGCACAGGGACACTGGTCCGAAAACCGGTCAGTTACACTGTCTCCCGGAGGGGGTATCACCTCATTGTGGATGCGGTCCCGGCGTGGGTATGTGACCAATGCGAGGAGGCACTGTTTGACGAAGAGGCCGTCCGGGCCATCCAGGACATGTTGGCCGAGATTGATCGCAGGGTGGAGAGCCTTTCCCCTTCTCCGGTTCTGGCCTGACCTGTGATAATGGCGGCGCTTCTGGCCCGAATCCGTGCCAATTTCTTTAATGCTCATGTACGCCGCAATGACCAAACTGGAAAAATTGCTGGCCGAAGAGAACTAACACGCAATACGCAACACGGAGTACCCCTATGGACTACCGAAACATCCTCACCGTCTGCCCGTACTGCGGGGCCGGTTGCGGCCTCTACCTGCAGGTCCTGGACGGAGAGATTGTCGGCGTGCTGCCGGCTAAAGAGCACCCCGTCAGCGAGGGGAAACTCTGCATCAAGGGCTGGAACGCCGCCGCCTTCGTCCACCACCCGGACCGGCTGACAACCCCCCTCATCCGGGAGGGCAACGCCTTCCGGGAGGCATCCTGGGACGAGGCGCTGGGCCTGGTCGCGGAGCAGTTGCTCCACATCCGCGATACCTACGGCCCCGACGCCCTGGGCTTCCTGGTCTCCGCCAAGTGCACCAACGAGGAGAACTACCTGGCCCAGAAACTGGCCCGCGCCGTCTTTAAGACCAACAACGTGGACCACTGCGCCCGTCTCTGACACTCCCCCACGGTGGCCGGTCTGGCCGCCGCGTTCGGCAGTGGCGCGATGACCAACTCCACCCCGGAGTTCAGCCAGTACACCCGGTGCTTCCTTATCACCGGCTCCAACACCACTGAGGCCCATCCCCTGGTCGCCAGCCACGTCCTGAAGGCGAAGGAGCGGGGCGCGAAAGTGGTCGTGATTGACCCGCGCGAGGTGCAGATCGGCCGCCTGGCCGACCTCTACCTGCGCCCCCGCCCCGGCACCGACGTCGCCTGGCTCAACGGCCTGATGTACGTCATCGTCACCGAGGAGTTGGCCGACCAGGAGTTCATAGAGAAGCGGACCGAGGGGTTTGAGGAGATGTGGCGGGTGGTCCAGCAGTACCCGCCGGAGCGGGTGGAAGAAATCACCGGCATCCCCGCGGACGACCTGCGGGCCGCGGCGCGGATGTACGCCCAGAACAAACCCGCCGCCATCCTCTACGCGATGGGCATCACCCAGCACACCACCGGCGTGGACAACGTCAAGAGCATCGCCAACCTGGCTATGCTCACCGGCAACCTGGGCATCCCCGGCGGCGGCGTCAACCCCCTGCGGGGCCAGAACAACGTCCAGGGCGCCTGCGACATGGGTGGTCTCCCCAACGTCTACCCGGCCTACCAGCCCGTCACCTCGCCGGAGGCGAAGGCCAAATTTGAGGCCGCCTGGGGCGTGGAGGGCCTCTCCGACCGGATCGGCCTGACCGTCGTGGAGATGGTGAACGCGGCGGGGGAGGGGCGGCTGCGGGGCCTCTTCGTAATGGGCGAAAACCCCATGCTCTCCGACCCCGACATCCAGCACGCGCGGGAGTGTTTGGAGAGACTGGAGTTCCTGGTGGTGCAGGACATTTTCCTCACCGAGACGGCCCAACTGGCCCATGTGGTCCTTCCGGGGGCGTCGTTCGCCGAGAAGGACGGCACCTTCACCGCCACCGACCGGCGCATCCAGCGGGTGCGGAAGGCCGTGGAGCCGCCGGGCCAGGCGAAGGCCGACTGGGAAATCCTCTGTGAACTGGCCAAGCGTCTTACGCAACACGCAATACGCAATACGCAGTGGGACTATCCCTCCCCGGCCGAAATCATGTCCGAAATCGCCCGCGTCGCGCCCTCCTACGGCGGCGTCACCTACGAGCGGCTGGACCGGGAGGGCTCCCTCCAGTGGCCCGTCCCGTCGGTAGACCATCCCGGCACGCCGTACCTGCACAAGGAGAAGTTCACCCGGGGCCTGGGCCGCTTCCACGCCATAGAGTTCCAGGAGGCGGCGGAACTGCCCGACGAGGAGTACCCGTTCATCCTCACCACGGGCCGCATGATGTTCCAGTTCCACACCGGAACGATGACCCGCCGGTCGCCCAAACTGGAGCAGGAGGCGCCGGAGCCCTACGTGGAGATGAATCCCGAGGACGCGGCCCGCATCGGCCTGGACGGCACGCGGCGGGTGCGGGTGGTCAGCCGCCGGGGCGCCATTGAGGTCGCCGTCCGGCTGACGGAGCGCATCCGGCCCGGCGTTGTCTTCATCCCCTTCCACTACGCAGAGGCCGCGGCCAACGTCCTCACCCACGCCGCGCTGGACCCCGTCGCCAAAATCCCGGAGTACAAGGTCTGCGCGGTGCGGGTGGAACCGGTGGGGGAAAAGTGAAGCGTGAGGCGTGAAGCGTGAAGCGTGAAACGTGAAACGTGAGGCGGAATGCACGAACTCTCCGTCACCCAATCTATTCTGGACATCGCCCTGGCCCACGCGCAGGGGGCCGGGGCGAGTCGTATTCTGAAGGTGAATCTGGTCATCGGGGAACTCTCCGGGCTGGTGGGGGAGTACATCCAGTTCTATTTTGACTTCGTCAGCAAGGGGACCCCGGCGGAGGGGGCGGAGTTGACTTTCCGGCGCGTGCCCGCGCGCTTCCGCTGCCTGGACTGCGGGGCGGAGTACGAGCCCGACGGGGACGACTGGACCTGTCCGGTATGCGGCGCGCTGCGGCCCATCGCCGTCGGGGGGAAGGAACTGCTGGTGGAGAGCATAGAGGTGGAGTGAGGGGGGCAGAGGGGCGGAGGAACAGGAGAGCAGAGGGGCGGAGGAGCCGGGGACGGTGGAGCGGTTACCGGTGACAGGCGTGGTGCTGGCGGGTGGGACCAGCCGACGGATGGGGAAGGATAAGGCCTTCCTGGAACTGGGGAGCCGCCCGCTGATTGCCCACGTCCTGGACCGGATGGCCGGGGTTTGCGACGAGGTGCTGGTGGTGGCGAACGACATCCCCCGATATGCCGGGCTGGGCGCCCGCGTGGTGCCGGACGTGTTCCCCGGCGTGGGGGTCCTGGGCGGCCTGCACGCGGGGCTCCGGGCGGCCCAGCACGACCTGATCCTGGCCGTCGGCTGCGATATGCCCTTCCTGAACCCGGACCTCCTGCGGGCCTTCGCGGCCTGGGCGGAGGGGTACGACGTCGTCGCGCTCCGGCGGGGAGAGCAGGTGGAGACCCTCCATGCGGCCTACCGACGCACCTGTCTCCCGGCAATGGAGGCCGCCATTCGGGCCGGTGAACGGCGGATCATCTCCTTTTTCCCGCATGTCCGGGTCCGTTACATGGCTCCAGAAGAGACCGAAGCGCTGGACCCAGGCCTGCGCTCTTTTCGCAACGTCAATACCCCCGAGGAGTGGGAAGAGGTACTGCGGTTGTTGGGATAAATTTCCAGATAAGTCCAGGTCGGTTTTGGGTTAAAAAGCTTGACAACGCGGGCGCATCCGGGCTATAATTAGAACGGGTGTTCTAATCCGATGCCCGCAGAGAGCGCCGAGGTGCCTCATTTCTCCGCGTCCTCCGCGCTCTCGGCGGTGAGAACTCCGTCCCGGAGGGAGCCCGATGCGCCAGATGCTGGAGTACCAGGCCGACCGCATTGAGGCGGTCCTGGCCCACCACAAAATCCCCGCCCGCGTCACCGGCGGGACGGTCACCCCGCGCTGGATTCGCTTCCAGGTCGCCCCCGCCCTGGGCGCTCGCATCGCCTCTATCACCGGCCTGGCGGAGGAACTGGCGGCAGCGCTGAATGCTCCCACCGTCCGCGTGGCCCGGCAGGGCGCCACCATTGCGGTGGAGGTGCCCCGGGACGACCCGCATCCGGTGCGGTTGCGGCCGCTGCTGCAGGGGCTGCACAATGTCCCGCCGGTCACCGCCGTCCTGGGCATCGCCGATGACGGCGTCCCCCTCCTCATCCGCCTCCCCTCCCCCGATGTGGCCCACATTCTGGTGGCGGGCACCACCGGCAGCGGCAAGACGGCGCTGCTGCGGGCGATGGTGCTCTCCCTGGCGTACTTCAACTCCCACCGGAATCTCCGCCTGGTTCTCATTGACCCTAAAGGGAGCGCTTTCGGGGACCTGGAGGGACTTCCTCACCTGGCCCGCCCCGTCATCACCGACCCGGAGGAGGCCGCCGAGGCCCTGGGGAGTGCTGTCCGGCTGATGGAAGCGGTTAGCCGGAAGGGGGGAGCTGTTAGTGGGCAGGGGGTAGAGCTACCGTTACCGACTACCAGCTATCGGCTTCCAACTATCGTCCTGGTGATAGACGAACTGGCAGACCTGCTGATGGTGGCGGGGGCGGAGGCGGAGCGGCCGCTGACGCGGCTTCTGCAGCGGGGGCGGGAGGCGGGGATACACGTGATGGCGGCCACCCAGAAGCCGACGGCGGCGGTGATCGGGAGTCTGGTGAAGGCGAACTTTCCGGTGCGGCTGTGCGGGAAGGTGGCCAGTCCGGAGGATGCCCGGGTGGCGACGGGCTGGAAGGGGACGGGGGCGGAGCGGTTGCTGGGCCGGGGCGACTTCATCGCGGTGGCGGAGGGGCAGTTGCACCGGTTCCAGGCGGCGTACATTGCGCCCGAAGAGGTCCGGCAGGTGGTGGCGGAGATGCAGGGGCAGAGCATCGGAGCATCAACGAATCGGCGGGTAGAGGAATCGCCAGTCCGTTCGGCCCTGCCGCAGGCGCAATCTATGCTGGGAGTGCGATGAGAGATTTGAATTGACAGGACAAACAGGATTGACAAGATTTCTAGCTACTTGACAGTTTCCGTTGGAAAGGTCATTGCGAGGGCGCAAAGCGCCCGCCACGCGGCGAGCCGCTCGCGGCGTGGCCGAAGCAATCTCCAAACAGGTTCTCGGGGATTGCTTCGCCCCCTTCGGGGGCTCGCAATGACACCCCGGAGAGGTATTCGGTAAGCGTGGAAGAAAAGTGTCAGGTAGATAGTAGTTACAGCATTACGCCAAGTGAGGTAACCCGAATCCCGGCACTCACCAGCGCGTTCCGAACTCGCGAGATAAAGCCGTTTCCCCCCGCCTGACCCTGCACAGGGAAGCGCGCTCCGCCTGGGGGATTCAGGAAGAGAATGGGAGCCGATGAGAACCGACGAGCCTTGATCGGCAACCCGGCCTCCTGTACCCAGAGCATTCGGGCGTCTATCAGAATCAGGTCGGGCCTGATTTCTGGGAGAAGACGGAGCGCCGTTTGGCTATCGGTGGCGGTGAAGATGCTCATTTCTCCGCCGGCCTGCAACGCCTGACGAACGGTTGACAGGAATTCCCCGTCCTCTGCCACAATAAAGATGCGGGGTGTACTCAAGAGGACCCTCCTTACGTGATCAGAAATGTCAACTAATCTCACTCGGTCTCCGGTAGATTCCCTCTATGCTTACTGACGGAGCAGCCCACGGGCAGTGTTTTGCAACTCCTAATATAAAAGTCGTTTGCAGAGGGGCTTTTCCCGCGCGGTTGTCTACCCCTTTCTTCGCCGGACGGCAAGTCCGACGGCCAACAGGGCCGCTCCTGCGAGGAAAAACGAGCCGAACATCCATCCTTGGGATATAGAAGGCCTCCCCGCTTCGGGCACCAGTGGACAGATGGGCCGGTCGGGGGTGGGGAGAGGGAAGGGGCCTGTGCTGCGGCCGCCGTCGTACGAAGCCACCGCGATATTTTCCACCGCGGTGCCGGCGGGCACATCCGCCCGGGCCCGCGCCTCTATGGTGACAATGACCTGGCCTCCCAGCTCCAGCGTCCCCACGGCGACCCGGACCGTCTGACCGGAGATGGCCGGGATGCCCCGCGTGGAGCGGACGGCGAGCACCTGCAGGAAAGCGGGGAGGGTGTCCTCCACGACCAGGCCCGTTACCGGCCGGGTGCCCGTGTTTCGGACCCTGATGGTGATGTGGACCTCCTGTCCCGGCGACACAACGGCAGGGCTGACGTCCTTTTCCACCACCACGCCGGGCACTTCAGGGGTGGCGGTGAAGCACCACGGGGTGGGCGATGGCCCCCGGGTGGGGGTTCGCGTGGGCCGTAGTGTGGCGGTGGGAGAAGGGGTCGGCGTCTCCGTGGGCGGAGGGGGTGGTGGGGG
>JACIWQ010000004.1:34398-59942 GCA_014360895.1 Thermoflexales bacterium
CTGGGGGGGGGGGGGGGGGGGGGGGGGGGGGGGGGGGGGGGGGCGGGGGGGGGGGGGGGGGGGGGGGGGGGGGGGGGGGGGGGGGGGGCGGAACAGGTGTCTCCGTGGGAGTGAGCGTCGCCGTTGCGGTCGGCGTCTCGGTGGGGGGCTCCGTGGGCGTGAAGGTGGGGGTAAATCCGGCAATAACGGAATCCCGAACGCCCATCCCCCAGAGCAGCAGGCCGCCCATCAGCACCAGGCCCACCAGCCATACCTTGCGCATTTCCCACTTCCTTCGGATTGGGGACAGACTACCGCCGTATCAGGACAAACTCCAGACGGGTACAATTGCCCGCCTCGTCGCAGGATTCCAGCGTCATCTGATTCTCCCCGGGTTGGAGCGTCCAGCGGGTCGTGAACATGCCCGCCGGGTCCACCGGAATGGGTTCTCCGTTCAATCGGACCCTCACGCCGACCTCCGTCTCCCCCCGGATGGTGACCGTCTCCCCGGAGACCTCGGGCATGGCCGGTTCCAGCAGGCGCAGGATGCCGGGGGGCGTCGTGTCGTAGCGGTAGGAGAGGGAAACGCACGGGCTACGAGCGCCGTCGGGGGCCTCTATCGCGATGCACAGAGCGTACTCCCCTTCCGCCGGCGCCTGGAAGTGGAGACGGAATTCCCCTTCCGGAGTGATGGGCGCCCGGTCCACCAAACGGCCCTCTAATATCAGCAACGCATCGCCCGAGCCGGTGTCCGTCTTCCCGAAGATGCCCAGCCCGGGTTGGTTGGAAATCAGGATGCCCTCTGCTTCCACGCTTACGCCGTTCAGGGTCAGGTGGTCTATGTGGGGGGCCTGGGGGCGGACCTGCAGCGGCTGGCCGATGACGGCGTCCACCTCGTAGCCCGCAGGGACGTCTACGGAGGGATACCCCTGGGCTGGGTCCAGAAGGGTCACGCGGGTCGTGCCGTCGTCTGTGGCGCTGTAGGTGTGGTCGGAAGCGACGACCCGGGTGCGGAAGACGGTGCCGTAGACACGGACCGTCGCGGCCCCCGTTCCGACTTCAAACAGACGTCCAGGCAGTGGAGGAACTTCTGCCCGTACTTCCCCGGCCGTGAACGTCACACGGGTGACCTGCCGGTCGGGGTCCATCTCCTCCAGGACGAAGGCCGTTCCTCCCGCCAGGTAGAGCCGACTTTCGTCCGGGAAAGTGAGGTTCCCGCTGCCGTCCCCGGAAAGGACGACCCGGTCCCCTTCCGCCAGGAGGAACTTCTGTCCTGCGGGGATGGACGAGGTTCCCGAACGAGTCCAGCGGAAATAAACGGGGCGTTGCCAGGAGACCCGGGCTTCGCCGGTCTCCACCACGAGCGTGGCCCCGGTGGTCATGCGCGGGGTCAGGAACCAGCCGACCAGGGCCAGCACGAGCAGCGCGGTGATCCCAACCAGCACAGGACGCCACCAGAGCGCGCGCGGGCGCGCAGACATCGCGGCGATGAGCCGCTCCGTCAACTGGACCTTGAACGCGAGCCGGGGCCGTACATCTTCCCGCGCCAGCGCCCGCAGCAGTTCTTCTACCGTCGGTTCATGACTCATCCGCTTCCCCAAGGGTCTGAGCCAACATTTGTTTCGCGCGGATCAGGATGGACTCCACGCTCTTGGGGCTCCGCTCCATAACCTGGGCCACTTCGGCCACGGACATCTCCTCCACGTACCGAAGCACCAGAGCGGTCCGGTAATGGGGAGGCAGGGTCAGGAGAGCCGCGCGCACCCGATCCCGGACTTCGGTCTCCTCAAGAAACGCGGGAGGGGACACACCTTCACCAGCAGTGGGGCGCCAGTCTTCCAGAGGAAATTGGGGAGGCTGCCTGTGGCGGGCGCGCCAGTGGTCGGCGATTTTGTGGGCGGCGATCCGGAACAGCCATGTGCGCAGGCGGCTGTCTCCACGAAACCGGTGGGCACTCTGGAGCGCTGCCAGAAATGTTTCCTGGGTCAGGTCCTCCGCGTCCTCCACCACACCCCCTACCTGATGGTAGATGAACCGATAGACAACCTCTGCGTACTCCCGGACCATCTCGGCGGCGGCATCCGGGTCCCGGCGGGCCAGCTGCCGCATCAGGGCCTCTTCGGACGGGGTGGCGCGCTGGCCTTTTCTATGAAGAATGTCGCTGGAGAAGGCCAGAATCCCGCGCCAGAAATGGAAAAATCGGGCAGGGGGTAGAACAATCATAGCATAGGGAATTGTAGTCGCAGGTAAGGAAATGTCAACTGACTTTCTCTTTCCCCACCGCCGACAGGCGAGCAGGCGCGAGAGGCACATTGCCTCTGGAAATCCGGCGGAGCGGAGAAAAAACGATTTTTCAGGACTTGACAAAAATTAAGTTCTATGTTAAAATCTTTTAGTGTCAGATAAAAATTTTTGAGGAGGCCCTATGTATCCGGCACCTGTCCATTGCCCGGTCTGCCATGACGAACTGCGTATTGCCCGCATGGTCTGCCCGACCTGCGGGACGGCCCTGGAGGGCCATTTCACCCTGGGACGCCTGGCGATGCTCACTCCCGAACAGGCCGACTTCGTGGAACTCTTCCTCCGCTGTGAGGGGAAACTGAACCGCGTCCAGGAAGAACTGGGCCTCTCGTACCCCACCGTCCGCAGCCGCCTGGAAGAGGTCATCCGCGCATTGGGGTACGAGGTGCGGGAGGAGCGGGAGGAGGCCGAGAGCCGCCGCCAGGAGGTCCTGCAGCGGCTGGCCCGGCGGGAGATTACCGCCGAAGAGGCCCTGCAACTGCTCTGAAACCGCCCGTTATCTTACGGGGAAGGAGGTGTGAGATGATGACCTGGCTGGAGATGGTAGCCCACTACAAGGGATACCAGAATCTGCTGCAAGAAAGTGCGCAGTTTCGTCTTCCCCCGACGGTCAGGAAGCCCCGGGATCCGGCATACCGGCGGCTGCTGCGCGGGCTGGGGCGCCGCCTGGTCCGTTGGGGGCAAATGTTACAGGAGCGATACCCAGCCCCGGTGTCCCCACCGCCCTGGCAGGTTCACCGGGCTGGTTAAAACGGTGTGAGGAACCATGTGGACCCAAACGGTAGAGACCCCCCTTTCGCCCACTATCGTTGTTGAAGAATGCCTGGGCGACCTCTCCGTCCAGGGGGCGGACGAGCCGCGCCTGACCCTCTCCCTCCGCGACGGCACGGATGCGCTCTCCCTCCGGCGAGAGGGGGAGACGGTCTTTCTGAGCCTGCGCGCCGATGCCCACATCGTCTGCCCGCGCGGGGCCCGCCTGACCCTGGCCGCGGTGCGGGGCGACCTGCGGGTCCGGGACGTCTCCGGCCCCCTGACGGTCGGCGCGGTCTCCGGGGACGGGAGATGGCGGGGGGTAGGCTCTCTCACCCTGGGCGAAATCTACGGCGACCTCTCTCTCCACGGTGCGGCCGGCGAGGTCCGCATCCGCGAGGTATTCGGAGACGCCCGGATCCAGGAAGTGGACGGCCCCCTCTCCGTCCGCGCGGTCCGGGGCGACCTGCGGGCCGCCGGCCTGCGCGGCGGGGCGGCGGTGGAGAGCGTCGGGGCCGACCTGCGGCTGCACCCGCCCTACCTCCCCGGCGCAGCGTACCATTTTGGGGTCGGCAGCACGGCCCGCATCGTCGTCCCCGCCGACGCCAGCGTCCGCTTCACCCTCCGCGCGGGCGGACGAATCCGCTCCACTGTACCGGGCCTCTCTCTCGCCGAGACGGGCGGCCTTATGGCCGGAGCGCTGGGGAACGGGGAAGCCGCTCTGGACGTCACAGCGGGGAGCCATATCTTCCTGGTGCCGGAGACGGGCGAGGAGGCCGAATGGAGCGCCTGGGCCGCAGGGATGGAGGACATCGGAGCCGTCGTGGAGGCCCGCGTCGCGGAGGCGATGGCCCTGCTGGAGGCTCGCCTGGAGGAGACCCTCCGCTCCGTGGACGGCGAGGAAATCCGCCGACGGGTGGAACGGGCCGCCGAGCGGGCCCGCCAGGCCGCCGAGCGATATGCCCGGGAAGCCAGGGAGGCGGCCCGGCGGGAGGCAGAACGGGCCCGCCGGGAGGCGGAGCGGACTCGGCAGGAGGCCGCGCGAGAGGCCGAACGGGCCCGACGGGAAGCGGAACGGGCCCGCATGCAGGCCGAACGGGCCGAGCGGCGCTGGCAGCGGGCCAGTGGCCGTCGCCCTGAACCCGCCCGAACCGCCGCGACGGAGGCGGAAATCCTGCGGGTGCTCCGTCTGGTGGAGGAGGGCAAACTCACCCCGGAGCAGGCCGCCGACCTCATCGCCGCGCTGGAAGGTCGCTAAGGTGGAGTATGGAGTAGGAAGTAGGGAGTAGGAAGTAGGGAGTAGGAAGTAGGGAGTAGGAAGTAGGGAGTAGGAAGTACGGAGTACGGAGTACGGAATATGAACCCCCTCGCTCGTCAACTTCATCGCACTGCCGGGTTGAGCCGCAACGCCAAACTCTTCCTCGCCACCGTCTCCATCAGCGCGCTGGGGAACGGGATTTTCATGCTGTTGCTGAACCTTTTCATCCTGGCGCGCGGCAACGACAAGACCTTTCTGGGCCTGCTGATGTCCACCACCAGCCTGACAGCCCTGGTCCTTGGCTTGCCGATGGGCGTCGTGGTGGACCGGATGGGGCGGAAGCGGGCGATGGTGCTGGGCGCTTCGCTGGCGGCTCCTGGGACGTTGCTCTTGACCCTTTCCCCGGCCGATTGGCCGCTGTTTGTGGCTGCGGCACTCTTTGGTGCAGGCAACGCCCTTTTTATGGCCGCCGGTCCGGCCTTTATGGCGGAAAATGCCACCGACGATGAGCGCCCGACACTCTTCAGTCTCCAATCGGGCCTCTCCCTGCTGATGAGTTTTCTGGGAAGCGCCGCGGGCGGTTCGCTTCCGGCTTTCTTCGGCCACCTGATGAAGGTCCATCCGGAGAGCGTGGCTGCCTACCGGGCTGCCCTTCTGACTGCCGGGAGTCTGATGGCCCTGATGCTGGTGCCCCTGCTGCTGATCCGGGAGGAGCGACGCCATCCGGCCGGGGGAGGCCGTCGGCCCTTCACCCTGCGGGACTTCCCCTTCCGCCGGGACGTCGTTGCCCTGTTGGTGCCCGAACTGGTCATCGCGCTAGGGGCCGGGCTGTTGATCCCGTACCTGAACCTCTTTTTCAAGGAGCGCTTCAGGATTTCCGACAGCCTTCTGGGGATGACCTTCGCTGTCTCCCAGTTGTTGATGGGAGGAGCAACGCTTATAGCGCCGATTCTGGCGGAGCGGTGGGGCAAAATCCGTACCGTCGTCTTCACCCAACTGGCCTCTCTGCCTTTCCTGATGGCTCTGGGCTTTGTCCCCATCCTGCCCGTGGCCATTGGCGCCTTCTGGCTTCGGGCGACCCTGATGAACATGGCCGGTCCCCTCTACACCGCCTTCGCGATGGAGCGAGTTCGGGAGAACGAGCGGGGGACGGTCGGGGCGATGATCGGCGTGACCTACTCGGTGGGGCAGAGCCTGGGGCCCGGTATCAGCGGGGTCATCCAATCTCGGTTCGGCTTCTCTCCGCTGTTTGTGACGACGGGGGTCACCTACCTGATTGCCTCGCTGCTTCTGCTGGCCCTCTTCGGCCGGGCGGAGCGCCCGGCCGCGCGGCCGGAATCCGTCCCTGCAGGTGGTGAGTAATGGTACAACGAGACCCTTCTCCCCACTGGGCCGCCCGGTTCTTGACCATCTGGACCGGTCAGGCCTTCTCCCTCTTCGGGAGCATGCTGGTGCAGTTCGCCCTGGTCTGGTGGCTGACCAAGACCACCGGCTCGGCGACGGTGCTGGGGCTGGCGACGATGGTCGCCCTCCTGCCCCAGGTCTTCCTGGGCCCCTTCGTCGGGGCGCTGGTGGACCGCTGGAATCGGCGGCTGGTGATGATTGTGACCGACAGTCTGATCGCGCTGACCACGCTCGTCCTGGCCGCGCTGGCCGCGCTGGGGGCCATGCGGGTGGGGCACGTCTTTTTGGTGATGTTTCTCCGTTCGGTGGGCGGCGTCTTCCACTGGGCGGCCATGCAGGCCTCCACTTCACTGATGGTCCCGGAGCGGCATCTGGCGCGCGTCGCGGGCCTGAATCAGACGCTAAACGGAGCGCTGCAGATTGTCGCGCCGCCGGTGGGGGCCTTGCTCTGGGGCGTCCTCCCTCTCTACGGCATCCTGGCGATAGACGTGGGGACGGCGATACTGGCGGTGCTTCCCCTCTGCTTCATCCCTATCCCGCAACCGGCGGCGCGCGGGCGGGTCGGCGCCCCGTCCTCCCTGATTCAGGACGTGATGGAGGGATTGCGCTACATCTGGCGGTGGCCGGGCGTGCGGGCCCTCTTGCTGATGGCGACGGCCATCAACTTCACCATCAACCCCGGGTTCGCGCTGATGCCCATCCTCATCACCCGCCACTTCGGACGGGGGGCGCTGGAACTGGGGTGGATGGAATCGGCGTGGGGGATTGGGTTGGTCGTCGGCGGGCTGGTCCTGAGCGGATGGGGCGGTTTCCGCCGCCGCATCCTGACCACGCTGATGGGTCTGGTGGGACTAGGCGTCGGCGTGCTGGCCCTGGGGCTGATGCCGCCCGAAGGCTTCCCTCTGGCGCTGGTGGCCATGTTCTTCGCCGGGACGATGAACCCCATCACCAACGGGCCGGTATTCGCCATCCTGCAGGCGCGGGTGAACCCGGAACTCCAGGGGCGCGTCCTCACCACCATCGGGAGCATCGCTGGGGCCATGATGCCCCTGGGGACCGCCATCGCCGGCCCCGTGTCCGACTGGTTGGGCGTCCGGGTCTGGTTCCTGGTCGGCGGCGCCGTCTGCACCCTGATGGGGATGGCCTCTTTCTTCGTCCCGGCGATTGTGGATATGGAGGACCAGATGGCGATGGCTTCGCCCGCGGCTGTTCATTCTTAAATTTAGAGGCGGCACGATGACCACCGAAGAACGGTTAAAGATTCTTCAAATGCTGGAAGAGGGGAAAATCACAGCGGAAGAGGCGGCGGCGCTCCTGCGCGCACTGGGGGGTCGGAAGCCCGGCCCCGCTGGCCCGAGCCCTGTCGGTGAAGGGCGCTTCCTTCGGGTGCGTGTGACCGACATCGGTTCCGGGAAGAACAAGGTCAACATCACCATCCCGCTGCAGTTGGTGAAGGTCGGCCTGCGCATCGCGGAGCGCTTCGCGCCGGAGACCGAAGTGGATTGGCAGGGGCTGGCGGAGGCCATCACTGGCGGCGCCATCGGGAAAATCGTGGAGATAGAGGACGAAGAAGACAACGAGCGGGTGGAGGTGTATGTAGAGTAGGGGGGACGTGCCAGGCACCCTGAGGGGTGCCCGGCACGTTCATAGCGAATGGGTCAACAGGGTATGAAGGGCCCGACGGGCCTCCCCGCGCACCAGTGCCAGCACTTCATCTCCGGGCTGAAGTACCGTCTCGCCGCGCGGAACCAGAATTTCCTCCCCCCGCACGACTGCCATCAGCAAGCAATCGGGCGGGAGAGGGAGGTCGGCAATGCGCTGACCGTCCGCCTTGGCGCCCCGCTCCAACTTCTCCGTCACAATCGCCAGTTCCCCCTTCCGGAGCCGGACCAGCGTCATCATGTCCCCCAGGGACATCTCTTCGGCGATCAGTTTCGCCAGCAGGTCCGACTGGTTCAGGGCGACGTCCACGCCCGCTTCGGGGGTGAAGAGCCAGGCGTTGCGAGGGTTGTTGACCCGGGCGATGATGCGCGGGACATTGAAGATGAACCGGCCCATCATCGCCACGGCCAGGTTGACCTCGTCGTCGCCGGTGACGGCGACCAGAACGTCGGAGGAACGGATACCGGCCTGTTCCAGCGTGCTCACCCGGGTCCCGTCCCCGTCCATGACGGCCTCTGTGGGGAGTTCCCGGTACAGTCGGGCCAGCACAGAGGAGCGGTTTTCCACCACGCAGACCTCATACCCATCGGCCAGGAGGAGAGCGGCCAGATGGGAACCGACTTTTCCTCCACCGACAATCAGGACGCGCATTCCACCCCTCCTGCCTGAGCCAATTGGGTCCGCAAGTCTTCCAGGGCATCCGTTGCCACACTGAGGCGGATAATGTCCCCGGCCTCCAGGAGGACATCCGGGGCGGGGATGCGGGCCGCTCCCCCGCGAATCAGCACGGTGGGAACGATCTTCTCCGGGATGAACAGGAAGGAGAACGGCTGGCCAGCCCAGGCCGGGGGGACCCGCAATTCCACGATGGTGACTTCCCCGTTGCCCAGGGTGTCCACCACGTTCAGCGCGGGCTGGCAGAGCAGTTGCTCCAGACGGTGGGCCCGCCACTCCGCCGCCGTCACCACCGGGACGCCGATGGCCTGGTAGATGGCCGCCCGCTCCGGCTCAAAAAGGCGGGCGACCACGTTGGGGACGTTGAAATGACAGCGGGCGATAAAGGCGACCAGCAGGTTGGCCGTCTCGTCGCTGGTGACGGCGGCCACCCCCTGGGCCTGTTCTATCCCCGCTCGCAGGAGGACGTCCCGGTCAAACC
Source organism: Thermoflexales bacterium (assembly GCA_014360895.1). Classification (GTDB taxonomy): domain Bacteria; phylum Chloroflexota; class Anaerolineae; order B4-G1; family DUEL01; genus SpSt-77. Next base: position 42,909 of record JACIWQ010000004.1, read on the forward strand.
CCAGGCCGGTGATGGTCCGGCCGCGAAAATTCGGCCCCAGCCGCAGAAACTGGTCCGGGTTCGGGTCCACCACAACGACCTGATGGCCTCGTTCCACCAGTGTGCGAGCTAGAAAGGAGCCTGTCCGCCCACAACCGACAACAATAATGTGCATAGACGCTCCTCCACACTTGCTCAAAATTGCCACAGGAGTTACGGAGTTGGCCTCCCGGGAGAGATTGCCACACGCTGCGCTCGTGGTAGGCCACCACGCTGCCCTCGTGGTGAACCACCATGCTTCGCCGCTCGCAATGATCCTGCGAGGGCGTAAGGGATTCATTGCGAGGCCCAATGGGCCGAAGCAAACTCCACATCGGGAGACTGCTTCGCTTCGCTCGCAGTGACGCAACAGGTCATTGCGAGGCACAAGGTGCCGAAGCAAACGTCATTGCGAGGCACAAGGTGCCGAAGCAAACGTCATTGCGAGGCACAAGGTGCCGAAGCAATCTCCCCGGTGCGTAAGTCCTGACTCTTTACAATCGCGGCAGAACCTGACCGTACCCCTGCAACCGCAGGAAGAGCGCGGCCAGGAAAGCAACCGTCAGCAAAGCCAGGGCCAGGTAGTCCGCCCGGCGCATCTGGGGATTCAGATACCAGGTGCGCGGGGCTCCGGGATTGAAGCCTTTGGATTCCAGCGCCATCGCCAGCATGTTGGTGTGCCGGACGGCGTAGATGAACAGGGGAACCCCCAGGGGGATGAATTTCCCGGCCCGCTGGAAGATGTTCCCCGATTCCACGTCCAGCCCTCGGGAAATCTGGGCCTGGACGATGGTCGCGCCGGCCCCGGCGAAAGTGGGCACCAACCGCAGCGCGGTGGAGAAGGCGAAGGCCACCGGATACGGCAGCCCCAGGCGGATCAGCCCCTGGGTGAACTCCTCGTTGGTGGTGATGGAGAGAAAAATGAGCCCGGCGGCCACGAAGGATGCCAGCCGTAGCCCCATCGCGACAGCGTACATCAGCGACTCCCGACTCACCTCCAAGCGGCCCCACGACCACAGCGGGGTTGGTCCTTTGGCGAAGAAGGGCCACAACACGGTGCTGAAGACCACCAGCAGGGCCAGGATATAGCGCATCCGCCAGAAGTTAGGCAGCGCCTTCGCCGTTGCCCCCAGCAACACCAGTCCCAGAGCGACCGCCGCCATATACAGTGGATGGTTGAAAACCATCACAATGCCAAAGAGGAGCAGGACCCCGATGATTTTCGTCCGGGGGTCCAGACGGTGAAACCAGGTGTTCTCGTCCAGGTAGAGAAAGATGTTCATCCCGTCCTGAGTTCCTCCACCATCGCGTCCAGGGGAATGCCCGACGTCCCCAGCCAGTTCCCCAACCGCAAAAGGGGCGGAGGACGCAGGGAGGCCTCTGCCAGAATCCCTTCCTGGGCGAAGGCCGTCCGGGTGGGAGCGTCCAGCAGAATCTGACCGTCCCTCATCACCACCACCCGCTCGGCGTACTCCGCCGCCACCCACATAGAGTGGGTGATGATGATGACCGTGTGCCCCCGCCGGTGCAGGTCCCGGAGCATTTCCATCATGCTCCGCTGGTGGCGGTAATCCAGCCCCGTAGTGGGCTCGTCCAGGATGATGACCTGGGGCTGGGCCGCCAGAACGGAAGCGACGGCCACCCGTTGCCGCTCCCCTTTGGTCAGGGTGAAGGGGACCTCCTCTTCGTAGCCCGAAAGCCCCACCACGGCCAGTGCCTCGGCGACCCGTTCTTCCACAGCCTTCGCGTCCATCCCGGCCATCCGCAGGCTGAACCCCACCTCCTCCCGCACCGTGTTGGAGAAAATCTGGTGGTCGGGGTTCTGGAAGACGTACCCGACGAAACGGGCCATCTCCGTGCGCCGGATTTCCCCCAGGGGCCGCCCCCGGAAAAGCACCTCCCCCCGTGTGGGCTTCAGAAGACCGTTCAGGTGTTTGGCCAGCGTCGTCTTGCCGGAGCCGTTCTGCCCTACGAGGGCCAGAAACTCCCCCTCGCGAATCTGCAGGTTGACCCCCTTCAATGCCTCCACCGCGCGGGTGGGATAGACGTAGTCCACATCCCGGAGTTCCAGGATGACCGGGCGACCGTTCGCCGGAAGGGTTGGGGTTTGCAGGGGGCGGGGCCGGGCCAGGTTGTGCTCCCGGATGAGCGCGATGGCCTCCTCCACCGTCAGCGGCTGGCCGGGCCAGCCCAGGGCCTGGAAGAGCGCGACGGTCGGCGGGGGCTGGACGCCGCAGGATTCCAGCAGGGCCAGGTCCGTCAGTACCTGGCGGGGTGGCCCCTGAGCGACGATTTCCCCCTCCCGCATCAGCCAGACCTGGTCGGCGTCCACCGCTGTATCCGGGTCCTGGTCCACGACCAGGAGCGTCCGCCGCTCCTGCCGCAGCATGTCGGCAACGGAGAGCACTTCCTCGCGCCCAATGGGGTCCAGGTCGGTGGTTGGTTCGTCCATCACCAGGACGAGGGGCTCCAGCGCCAGGACGGAGGCAATCGCCAGTCGCTGCTTCTGCCCGCCGGAAAGGCTGGCCGGCTCCCGGCGGCGCATCTCCGCCAGTCCCACGAACCGCAGATAACGGTCAATCCGCCGCTCTATCTCATCCCGGGGCAGGCAGAGGTTCTCCGGCCCGAAGGCCACCTCCAGTTCCACGCTGGTGGAGAAGAGTTGGGCCTCAAAATCCTGGAGCACCAGGCCCACCCGCCGGGACATCTCGGCGACCCGGGCCTTCGCAACTTCCACATCGTGGACCACCACCCGACCGGCGTACTCTCCCCGGAAGAAGCGGGGCACGAGGGCGTTCAGGGAACAGCAGAGGGTGGACTTTCCCGCGCCCTCGTGCCCCATCATCACCACGTAGGTGCCTTCTTCCACCTCCCCGCTGACGTTCCGGAGCGCTGGGCGCGTGGTCTCCGCGTAGGTGAAGGAGAGGTCCTGGATGGAGATGGCGACACCCATCGTGGGTTCCGGCACCTTACATCAGGAACGCGCCCACCAGGATCAGGATGGTGGTGATGATGCCGATGACCAGAGCTTGCCCGGAGAGGACGTAGGCGCCCAGAATCCAGCCTACCAGCGCGCCGGCGACCACCAACCAGGCGCCCAGGACGCCCGCCGCGGGCTTCCCAATGTCTTCCAGCTCCATCACCTCCCACCAGATGAGCCGCAACTGCCGCCGGACGACGCCGTAGACTGCCAGCAGGAGCAGGCCGCCGATGAGGCTACCGACCGTGTCGTTGATGGTGATGATGGAGACCAGGACCGGGTAGGGGACCAGCCCCAGCACTTCCAACCACATCGCGATGACCACGCCGCAGGCCGCCGAGGAGACGAGGGCCAGGATAACGTAGAGGACCCACGAGCGCCAGTTCCCCAGGGCCAGTTCCCGTTTCCCGTCGGCGATGGGCTTCAGGGTGGTCCACATCGCGTAGGGGAGATACCCCAGCAGGAAGTTGCCGATGAAGCCGAAGATGCTCCCCAGGCCGAGGGTGCCGCCGAAGATGTCGCCGATCAGGTTGCCGATGGCCGACCCCCAGGCCGCCGCCGGGCCAAAGAGCAGGCTGAAGACCATCGGGAAGATGTTGGCGACGCGGACTTCGGTGATGCCAGGGATGAGGGGGATGGCCGTCTTAAAGGCCAGCAGCGCCGCCGCATAGATGGCCGCACACACGGCCACCAGGATAATCATACGGGTGTTCTTCCACATCGTGATGACGGCTTTCATGGATAGTTCCTCCTGATGGATAGATGGGATGAAATGGCCGATAATATGCACATCGTCTGCGGGATGACGGGGCTCCCCCGATAGGCATCACCTCCTCTCCGGCAAGTGTTGGGGTGGGGAGGAAAATCACCCGCTAATAAAAACACCGCCTCACCCCTCAGGTCACGATAAAGGGGAGGAGTTTGCGGCGACCTTTGGCCGCCGCAACCCCTCATCCCATCTCCAGCAACACTTTCAGCACCCCCAGCTCCGCCGCGCGGGCGAAGGCCTCCAGGCCCCGGGCCAGGGGATAGACCGCGCTGACCAGTGGCCGGACGTCTACCAGCCCCCGCTGGAGCAGCCGAAGCGCGGGCGGGAACGGCCCGCAGCGGGAGCCCACCAGAGTGATTTCGTCCACCACCAACCCGGTCAGGTCCGCCTCCACCTGGCCGTGGTAGGTGCTCTTCAGGACCAGCGTCCCCCGGGGCCGCAGGATGCGTCGGGCGGCGGCGAACCCCTCCGGCCGGCCCGTGCACTCCACGACCACATCCGCCGTCAGCTCTTCCGCCTCGGATTCCAGCACGGTGGGGATGCCCCGCCGGGCCAGGATGTCCAGTTTCCCCCGATGATGGCCCACCACGGTCAGGTCGCCGCCGGTCAGGGCCAGGACCTGGGCCACCAGCAGGCCCAGTTTGCCGTCCCCCAGGACAACGACCCGGTCGGTGGGGCGGAGGTGGACCTGCTCCAGAATCTCCAGCGCCGCCGCCAGCGGCTCGGTGAAGACGGCGACCTCATCTGGAACGTCGTCGGGCACGGTGTGGAGGTTGCGGATGGGAAGGGTCAGGTATTCGGCGAAGGCGCCGTCCCGCCCCCAGATGCCCAGGGTGGTGCGGTTGGGGCAGTGGGTGGGCCGCCCGGCCCGGCAGGTGGGGCATTCGCCGCAGTAGGCGTTGATCTCGCCGACCACCCGCCGCCCGATGAGGGCGTGGTCCTCCGCCTCCTCCACGACGCCGACAAACTCGTGCCCCAGCACGCCCCGGAACCCCATGTAGCCGCGGACGATTTCCAGGTCGGTGTTGCAGATGCCCGCCAGGCGGACGCGCACCAGCGCCTCCCCCGGCGGCAGGACGGGCCGGGGATGGTCGTCCCGCAACTGCAATTTCTCGCCGTCATAAACCAGTGCCAGCATATCTCCCCTATCCGCCGCAAAGGTCACGAAGGACGCCCAAAGGCGTTGCCCTCTTCGTGTCCTTTGTGGTTTTCCACCAGATCAACCGTGCGCTCCCATTGCCTTGCGGGCCTGCTCCAGGGCCTGCTTCTCCTCGTCGGTGAGGGGATACGAGGAATTCCAGGCCGTCAGCGGTTTGCCGTAGAAGCGGGTCCCCTCCCGCAGGTAGAGGGCGGAGAGGACGACGCCGTTGCCCTCGCCGTCCACCAGCGCCAGGGCGAAACTCTGGTCGCCGCCGACATCGGGCAGGGCCCGGAAGCGCACCATTCCGACCCCCTGGACCGCGTGCCCCAGGGTGACCCGGGATTGCTGAGCGAGGGCCTCCAGTTTCTCCACCCGGTCCCGCACCGACCCAATTTGGGCCAGGAGCGTCCCCAGGCCGACCTGCGGGCCGGTCTCCTCCACGCTCGCGCCGGAGAGGCGGCGGTACCGCTCCTCCAACCGCTTCAGGCGGGTTTGCAGGTCCAGTTGCCAGACAATGTTCAGCAAGGCCAGCAGGGTGACGGCGATGATCCAGATCAGTTGTGAGGTCTCCATTGTTCTCCCTTAAGCAGAGGGTACATGCCCGGCGGCCATTACCCGTAGCGCAGGCTGTCCGCCTGTGCCGGCCTGGCGGCCGGCGCTACGGACGGCGGCCAAGGGTAACCCGGATCTCCAGTTCGTCCCCGTCCCGTTCCACCGTCAGGGTCACCCGGTCGCCGGGGCGGTAGAGGTAGAGAAGTTCTACCAGGGGGCGTGTGCTGTTCACGCGCTGGCCATCCACTTCCCGAATCAGGTCCCCGACCTGCAGACCGGCCTCCTCGGCCGGGCTCCCCGGGATGACCTCTACGATTTCCGCCCCGCGCGGCCGGGTGATGTAGCGGACGCCCAGATAGGGGCGCTCTTCCGGAACCGGGGTGAGTATGGGCGGTGTGCCCTCAGGGGTCGGGATACTGGGAAGCGGGACGATTTGCCATTCCGGGGTGGATTCCGGACGGACGGAAGCCCGGCCCAGGCCGAACCCCGCCGCCCCGCCGATCAGCAGGCCCAGGGAGCAGCAAGCAATCACCAGAACCGACAGGCCCACTGCGATGCCAATCATCTGCCATCCGGTTAATCTCAGTCGCTCCTCATCCATTGTGACCTCCGCGTACCCCGTATTGCGTGTTCCATCACCGCAGGTTTGCGGCCGGCACAGGTTATTTCTCCGCCTGCTGCCAGACCCGGGCGTACTCGTCCAGAAACGCCTGGGCCACTTCAGGGTTGTGGATGATGAGCAGGTTCTCGTCGTTGTCCTTCTCGGCGTTGCCGGTAAAGTTATACGACCCCAGGACAACGGTCTCGCCGTCCACAATGAAGACTTTGTGGTGCAGGAGATACGGGTTCCCGTCCTTCCAGACCGGAACTCCAGCCTCCTGAAGCCGGGCGTACTGGGCGTAGGCGGCATCGGCGCTTCGTCCCTCCACCACCCCCTCCACGGAGACGCCCTGGCGGGCCCGCTCCATCAGGGCGTCGGCGATGTCCTGGCTGGTGAAGGAGAAGGCCATAAAGCGGATGCTCTGGCGCGCCCCGGAAAGGACCGGAATCAGGTGACTGGCGACTTTGTCCTCCGGGGCGAAGTAGACCTCCACCGGAACCTGGAGGGCCTTCTCCGGGACTTCTATCACCACCGTCGGATAGGGGGTGTTTTTGGGGGACCCAGGGCCAAATTTCCCGCTGAAGAGTTCCTCAAACTCCGTCGCGTAGTCCTCCGCCAGATGACGGGAAGCGATCAGGACCGCGTTGTTGTTGTTCCGGTACGTGCAGTTCTCGGTGAGGTTCCAGGACCCCGTCCACACCCAGGCCCCGTCCACGACGACGAATTTGTTGTGCATGATGCCGCCATCTTTGGGGCGAACGGTGACGGGGACCCCGGCCCGCCGGAGCCGGGCCACCATCTCCTCGCCTTCGTATTCGCCGTCGGTGACCAGGCGGACCTGAACGCCGCGCCGGTGGGCGCGCAAGAGGGCATCGGTGACGGTGGGAAGGTTCAACTGGTAGGCCGCCACATCTACCCGCTGCTGGGCCGCGTCAATCAGGTCCACCAGGTGGAGGTCCACACTTCCGGTATGGAGGGCGGGGTCGTCAGGGTAACGGGGAGTGGTGAAGTAGACGGCGATCCAATCGCCAGCCACCGTATCGGTGACCTCGCCGCCTCCCAGGAGGTCAATCCCGGCGAACTCCCGCAGCAGCCAGGCCAGCAACAGAAAAACGATCAGAAGGACAACCGTCCGCCAGGTCCATTCGGTTCGGGCTCTACGCTTGCTCATCGGACCCCTCGCTTTTCAGGTATCCAAGCCCTCCGGGGAGGGAGGAGCCTCATCCAGCCATCTCTGCAGGGCAGAGGCCTGCTCGTCGGGCGACAGTTGCCCAACCTGACGGGCCATATCCCGCATCCGTCCGCGCAGCGCGGTGAGACGGGCCTGGGCCTCTTCGGTGAGGGCGCCGGTTTCCCGGAGCGTCGCGGTCACCTGCGCGATGCCCCAATCCAGCAGACGACGGGCCGCCGCGTCCACCAGGTCGGCGGTCAGGGCCTCATCTTCCAGAAGCCGCTCTATCGCGCTCCGGATGACTTCCTCCATCTCCGCTCCCGACGAGGTAGAACCGGGGGGTGGTGGAGGTGTCCGCCGTCCCCGAAAGAAACGGACCACTCTCTGCCAGAATCGGACCGGCGACAACGACCCACCTCCCACTACCGGCCTCTACCCCAGATAATCCCGCAGTTTGCGGCTCCGGACGGGGTGGCGTAACTTACGCAGCGCCTTGGCTTCAATCTGACGGATGCGCTCCCGGGTGACCCCCAGTTCCCGCCCGACTTCCTCCAGAGTGTGGGACCGCCCATCCCGCAGGCCGTAGCGCAGTTCTAGGACGGCCCGCTCCCGTTCGTTCAGCACGTCCAGCGCGCTGCGAATCTGCTCTTCCAGCAGATGTCGGGACGTGGCATCGTCGGGGGGAGGGATGCTTTCGTCCTCAATGAACTCGCCCAGATTCCCGCTCTCTTCCTCCCCGACCGGTGTCTCCAGGGAGACCGGCTCCTGGGAGAGACGGAGGATAGCGCGGATTTTCGCCGTAGCCTGCCGGAGGTGATGCTGGACAGTTGGCGGAAGGGGTTCGCCGGTCTCCATTGCCCGGCGGACAATCCGGGCGTCCTCCTCTTCCAGCATCCCCATTTCCAGGGCCAGTTCCTCCGGTGTGGGCGCCCGGCCGTACTGCTGAGTCAATTGTTGCTGCAACCGGGCCATCCGGCTCATCGTCTCCACCATATGGACGGGAATGCGGACGGTGCGGGATTGGTCGGCAATCGCCCGACTGATGGCCTGACGGATCCACCAGGTGGCGTAGGTGGAGAACTTGAAGCCCTTGGTGTGGTCAAACTTGCGGATGGCCCGCAGGAGGCCCAGGTTGCCTTCCTGGATGAGGTCCAGGAACGCGATGCCCCGACCGATGAACTTTTTGGCGATGCTGACAACGAGCCGGAGATTGGCCTGGATGAGGTTCTGCTGGGCCTCGGCCGCCCGTCCGTCCACGTCGGCCCAGGCCAGGGCCAGGGCCTCCTCGGGGGGAGCGAACCGGCGCATCCGGCGCGCGCTGGGCAGACGGCCCTCCCGAACCCACTGGTCTCGCAAAAGGTCCAGCGTGGCCTCCGGAAGGAGCAGGAGGTAGATCAGCAACTCCATCATCCGCCGGGTCAGGTCGCCGCCCTGCCCGTCCTTGATGGAAGCGTCGGTGGCCTCCAGGAACTCATAGGTGTACGAGCGGATGGGCGGCAGCGATTGGTGATGGAGGGCCCGGGCCTCCTGGACGATGGCCGCGAAGTCCGGCGGGGAGATGCCGGCGGCCCGGCAGGCCCGGACGATGTCGTCCCACAGGGCCAGCCCATCGCGGACCAGTTGCTCCCATACGTCCCGGTGGGTGGGGGGGCGGCGCAGGCGCTTCCGGGCCCGCTCCCGGGCGTCCGCCAGAAACGTCGCCGCCTCCCGGACGGTGGAGAGCCACATCTCCTGGTGCGGCTCCAGGAGGGCCACCTGGCCGATGTCCCGCAGATAGGCCCGGACGGGGTCCGCCGCTGGCTCCTCGGATTCCAGCAGCAGTTCCAGTTGGTCCAGGTCTTCCAGTTCTTCCACTGAGGGGCTCTCTTCCTCCAGATCCAACTCGTCCAGAACCAGGTCGTCTGGCAGGAAGAGTTTCTCATCCTGTGTGCTTTTGGATGAGACCCGATTCATGGGAGTCATCGGGGTTCTCCTTCAATGAAGGGCGTCTCCACCCAGGTGGATGAGAGCGCCCAGCAGCGATTGTACAGGGCCTGTTGGACCCGCAGGAGGGCGCGGGCGTTCTCCTCCAGCGCCTGGCCGTATCGGTCCACCTCCGGTGGCAGGGCCTCTTCGGTCAGTGCCCGCAGTTCCGCCTTGCGGTGCCGGAGGTTTCGCTCCCGGAGCCGCAGGGCGGCCTGGATGCCCTCCCGCAGCCATTGTTCGTCGGAGAGGTCGGACGGCGGCTCGGGGAGACCGTCCAGTCGGAGGGCAACGGGTTCCGGCAACCGCCTCCGAAGGATGGAAGGGTCGGCCATCCCCTCCGCCAACATCTCCTCCCAGGCCTCCAGCGCGGCCCGGCAGGTGGGGTCGTGGAAATCGCCGGGCTGGAGGGGCGGGATGTCCCACTCCGCCAGGGTTCGGTTGACCGCATCCAGGAGCCAGGGTTGGGAGAGGAACGTCGCCAGGCAGTAGCCCTCCAGGTCGGCCGTGCGTTGACGCCCCTCCGCCTCGGCACGGGACGCTTCGTTTGGGGGTTCCCTGCGGACGGCTTCGCGGCCGGTTACAAGGGGTGTTCGCTGGGCGGCCTGGCGTTCTGCCTCATAGAGGCGGGCCAGCACCGTCCGGGCGTCCAGGCGCAGCGCGCGGGCTACCTTCTGGGCGTACGTCTCCCGCTCCACCGGGTCGCCCACGTCCCGCAGGAGGGGGAGCATCGCCTCCACCACCCGGGCCCGCCCTTTGGCGTCCTCCAGGTCGGTCTGGCGGAGGAGTTGCCCCAGGACGAATTCCACCACCGGCAGGGATTCCCGGACCAGGACGGGCCACCGGCCCGGGTCCTGCCGGATCAGGTCGTCGGGGTCGTGACCGGCGGGGAGGGTGAGGACGCGGATTTCGGCGCCCAGTCGTCGCTCAAAGCCCACCAGCCCCCGGGGGTTGAAGACGGGGGTCAGTTCCCGGTCCAGCGCCTCCCGTGCCACCTCCAGGCCGCGCAGGGTGGCCTGGACCCCTGCCGCGTCCGGGTCCAGCGCCAGGATGAGGCGCCGGGTGTACCGTTTCAGGAGCCGGACCTGGGTCTCGGTGAGCGCGGTGCCCATCTGGGCGACGACGTTCCCGAACCCGGCCTGATGGGCCTGCATCACGTCCATGTACCCTTCCACGACGACGACGCACTCCTCCCGGCGGATGGCGTCCCGGGCCATATCCAGGCCGAAGAGCAACCGTCCCTTGTCAAAGAGGGGGGTCTGGGGGGAATTGATGTATTTGGGGACGCCGTCGGCCTCCAGCGTGCGGGCACCGAACCCGACGGTTTCGCCGTGGGGGTCGCGGATGGGGATCATCAGCCGGTCGCGGAAGCGGTCGTGGGTGGAGCCGTCGTCCCGCTCCACCAGCAGGCCGGCGCGGACCAGTTCGTCCGGGGTGAAGCCGCGCCCGGTCAGGTAGGCCCGCAGCGCGTCCCAGGCGGGCAGGCTGTAGCCCAGTTGGAAGCGGAGGACGGTCTCCGAGGAGAGGCCCCGACGGGCCAGGTACTCCCGGGCCCGGGCGGCCTCCGGGGCGTGGAGGAGCAGGTGGTGGTAATAGCGGGCGGCCTCGGCGACGGCGGCTTTCAGGCGAGCGTTCTCCTCCTCCGCCTGGGCCTGCTCCGGAGTGCGGGGCCGCAGGACGACCCCGGCGCGGCGGGCCAGTTCCTCCAGCGCGGTGGCGAAGTCCCAGCCCTCCCGCTTCATCACGAAGGTGAAAATGTCGCCCCCTTCGCCGCAGGCGCCAAAGCAGTGCCAGCGCTGAGAGTCGGGGAAGACGTAGAAGGAGGGGGTCTTTTCCGCGTGGAAGGGGCAGAGAGCGCGATAGTACCGCCCCGCCCGCTGGAGGGGAACGTAGGCGCCGATGACGTCCACGATGTCCAGCCGCTCCTTGATTTCGTCCACCACGCCCATAACCGCCTGTATTCTACCTGATAGCGGCAAAGGAGGCAAGTGAGGTCCGGGGGGCTCTTGACATCCGCCGGGAATTGGAGATAATGGCCCACAGGGGGTCAGTCACAGCCTTACCGCAAGAGCGGTCATCTTCAGGAGGAGAACACGATGAAACGCGCGGTCAGCATCAGCCTGGGAAGTTCTTCCCGCGATAAGCGGGTGGTCGTCACCTTTCGGGGCGAGCCTGTCTCCATAGAACGGGTCGGTACCGACGGGGATGTGGAGAAGGCGCGCCGTCTCTTTGCCGAACTGGACGGCAAGGTGGACGCTTTCGGCATCGGTGGGGTGGACCTCTATATCCGCATAGACGAGCGGGAGTACCCCCTCCGGGCAGCTTTCTACCTGGTCCAGGATGTCCGCCAGACGCCGGTGGTGGATGGCCGGGGGCTGAAGCACACATTGGAACGGCGGGTCTTTGAGCGGGCCCGACCGTTCCTGGAAGAGATTCCCCGTTTCCGGCGCGCGTTTGTCCCGGTGGCCGTGGACCGCATCGGGCTGGCCCAGGCCGTCAGCGAAGTCGCCGATGAGGTCATTTTCGGCGACCTGATGATTGCCCTGGGCATTCCCATTCCCATTCGTGGCCTGCGCAACTACAAGCGGGTCGCGCGAGCGCTGATGCCCTTCGTCAGCCGCTTCCCGATGAGCATGCTCTTCTACGGCAGCGAAGGGACGGAGAAGGAGTACGAGCCGAAGTATCGCCGTTTCTGGGAGCAATCGGACCTGCTGGCCGGGGATTTTATGTTTATGAAGAAGTACTTGCCGGAGGACCTGGCGGGGAAATGGGTGGTGACCAACACGACGACGGCCGAGAACGTGGAGATGCTGCGGGCGCGCGGCGTCCGTCTGGTCATCACGACGACGCCCCGGTATGAGGGCCGGTCGTTCGGCACCAACGCGCTGGAGGCCGCGCTGACGGCCTACGCGGGCAAGGGGCGACCGCTGAGCCAGGAGGAACTGAGTGGCCTGATTGAGGAGTTGGATTTGCGGCCTACGGTAGAGTGGTTAAACCGCTGAGAGGGATGATGGAGGATGAGGAGGTGCGGTGACCGAGAGGCACTGCACCTCCTCGCTTTTCCCCTTGCCAACTTCTCCGTTTTCTGCTACTATTGTGGAAAGCTGGTAACTACCTGCCAGGTGGTTGGGGCATCTTTCCCTTGCCCGCCGTTGGTCGGGAGTTTTGCCTCCCAACCCCCAACAATCTGCCGACTACCGACTGCCGACTGCCAACTACCAACTACCGACTGCCGACTACCAACTGATTGGAGGTCGGATGACACCTATCTGGACATTGCGGCATATTGCTCTGCGGCGACAGCAGCGCCGCCGTACCCGCGCCCGCACCGGCACCGGCGCCCTGGTGCGGGTTGTCGGCGTCCTGCTGCTGGCCGTCGTGATCTTCAACCTGGCCGGCTTCTCCGGCATCGTCGGCGGCGCGGCCGCCCTCTACTCCTCCATCGCCCGCGAGTTGCCCGACCCCGAAAAGATTGAATTTGTGGAACAGGAATTTGAGACCACCCGCATCTACGACCGGACCGGGCAGGTCCTGCTCTGGGAAATCATTGACCCCCACGCGGGCGACCGGGTCTGGGTACCGCTGGACGAGGTCCCCGAACACCTCATCTGTGCCACCGTCGCCATTGAGGACCGGACGTTCTGGGAGAATCCCGGGGTCAACCCGCGCGGCATTCTCCGGGCCCTCTGGGCCAACCTCCGGGGCCAGCAAATCCAGGGCGGCTCCTCCATCACCCAGCAACTCATCAAGAACGTCCTCATCCCACCGGAGGAACGGGTCGTCAGCGCGGAAGGGCCGAAGTGGCGGGACTACGCCCGGAAAGTGAAAGAGGTCCTCCTGGCCCTGGAAATCACCCGCCGCTACGAGAAGAGGAAAATCCTGGAGTGGTACCTGAACACCAACTTCTACGGCAACCTGGCCTACGGGATTGAGGCCGCCGCCCAGGTCTACTTCGGCAAGCATGCCCGCGACCTCACCCTGGCCGAGGCGGCGACGCTGGCCGCCATCCCCCAGTTCCCCCAACTGAACCCCTTTGACGCGCCCATTGAGGCCCGCAAGCGCCAGAACCTGGTCCTGGACGCGATGGTCCGGCAGGGATGCATCACCGAGGCGCAGGCGGCGAAGGCCAAAGTGGAGCCCTGGCGGCTGGCCTCCCCCACCGAACAGTTCAACTTCAAGGCCCCTCACTTCTCCGTCTACGTCCGCAACGAACTGGAGAAGATGTTCGGCGCCGATATGGTCTACCGGGGCGGCCTGAAGGTCTACACCACGCTGGATTACGACCTTCAGCAGCAGGCGGAGTGCGTGGCGCGGGCCCAGATCCGCCGCCTCTCCGGCGAGGACGAGCAAAAGGTCATTGAAGAAGCCATCGCCTCCGGCTGCCAGGCGGCCCAGTACCTCCCACCCCTGCGGGCCGCCAGCCGGGGCAAAGACCACCACGTCACCAACGCCGCCGTCGTCATGCTCCGGCCCGGGACGGCGGAGATTCTGGCTATGGTTGGCAGCCTGGACTACTGGAACGAGGCCATCGCCGGGCGCTACAACGCCGCGCTGGGCCTGCGCCAGCCCGGCTCCGCCTTCAAGCCTTTCACCTACGTGACGCTCCTCTCCCAGGGCTACACTCCCGCCTACCTCTTCTGGGACGTCCGAACGGCCTTCCCGCAGCCGGGCCAGCCCCCCTACGTCCCCGAGAACTACGACCGGAAGTACCACGGCCCCCAGCGGCTGCGGCTGGCCCTCGCCCGTTCCTACAACATCCCCGCCGTCGCCGCGCTCCAACTGGCGGGTGTGGATAACGTCATCCGCACCGCCCACAAGATGGGCATCAACAGCCTGGACCGGGGGACGGAGTACTACGGCTTAAGCCTCACCCTGGGCGGCGGCGAGGTGAGCCTGCTGGATATGGCCTACGCCTACTCCGTCTTCGCCAACTACGGCAAGATGATCGGCAAGCCCACCACCCCAAAGGGGCCCGGATACCGGGAACTGGACCCCGTCGCCATCCTGCGGGTGGAGGACCGCAACGGCCGGGTGCTCTACGAGTACAAGCCCGAAGAGCGGCAGATCCTCTCCCCGCAACTGGCCTACCTGATGATCAGCATCCTCTCCGACCGGCAGGCCCGCTGGGCCGCCTTCGGTCACCCCAACTCGCTGGAACTCTCGGGCGACCGTCCGGCGGCGGCCAAGACCGGCACGACCAACGACTTCAAAGACAACTGGTGCGTGGGCTTCACGCCCCAGATTCTCACCGGCGTCTGGATCGGCAACTCCGACAACTCCGAAATGGCCAACCTGCCCGGCTCGGAGGGCGCGGCGCCCATTTGGCACGCCGTCATGGAATACGCCCACCAGGGCCTGGAGGTCCTCCCCTTCCCGCGCCCGGAGGGGCTGGTGGAACGGGAAATCTGCGCCACCAGCGGCGAAATCCCCACCGAGGATTGCCCCTGTCCCCGGACGAGGGAACTCTTCATCCCGGGGACAGAGCCCGAGCCCAGTTGCAACTTCTACCAGAAACTGCGGGTCAATCGGGAGACGGGGCGCCTCTGCACCGTCTTCACGCCCCCGGAACTCTGTGAGGAACGGGTGTACGAGGTCTACCCACCGGAGGCGCAGGACTGGCTGATGAGCCTGCCGGAGGACCAGCGGCCGCCGCTGCCGCCCACGGAGTACGACACCATCTACGGCCCCGTCCTGGCCGACGCGGACGTCATCATCACCGAACCCCAGCCCTACGCCTACATCGGCGGCGAGGTCATCACCATCACCGGGAGCGCCAAAGGCGGCGATTTTGCCTTCTACCGTATCGCCGTCGGTGAGGGGATGAACCCCACCGAGTGGATTCAAATCGGCCCCGACCACTCTAACCAGGTGGACCACAACGTCCTGGAGTTCTGGTATCTGGCGGGCTTTGAGGGCCTCTACACCATCCAGTTGACGGTGGTGGACCACAGCCAGGCCGTCCGGCAGTATGCTATCCAGGTGACGGTGGACCATACCCCGCCGACGGTGAAACTGACCAACCCGGAGCTGGGCAAAGAGTACACCTTTGGCAAGGACGAGTGGGTCAACGTCAACGCCGATGTGCAGGACAACTACGCCATCGCGCGGGTGGAGTTTTACCGCAACGACGAGACGGAGCCCTTCGCCGTCCGCACCATGCCGCCCTACAACGTCAACTGGTGGATCAAGGAAGTGGGCGAGCAGCGCTTCCGCGCCGTCGTCTACGATGCGGCGGGGAACCGGGCCGAGTCCGATGTGGTCAAGGTAAAGGTGAAGCCGAAAGAGGAGTGAGGCATGAGTCGGCGGTATCAGGACTGGCTAGCTCAGGCGGAGCGGGACCTGGCGGCCGCCGAAGAGAGCATCCGGAGCGGGTTCTACGAGTGGGCCGCCTTCCAGGCCCAGCAAGGCGCTGAGAAGGCCCTGAAGGCCCTGCTCCGTTACCACCACCACGAGGCGCGCGGCCATACGCTGGTCCACCTTCTGGATACCTTGCAGTCCCTGGTTCCGGTGCCGCCCGACCTGTGGCCCTGCGCGCGGGAACTGGACCGACATTACATCCAGCCCCGGTACCCCAATGGTTTCGCTACCGGGCATCCGGCGGAGTTCTACGATTCGGAGACGGCCCAACGGGCCCTGAATTATGGACGAGAAATCCTCGGTTTCGTCCAGCAGCACCTGGCTTGATGCCCCCCAGCGGGCGTCGGTGGAGCGGTTCCTGGAGAGGGTTCGCCAACTGGACCCCCTCCTGGTGGTCCTCTTCGGCTCCCTGGCGACGGGCGACTACACCTCCTCCAGCGACGCCGATGTCCTGGTTGTTTTCCGGGAGCCCGTGGACTGGGAAACCGTCTATGCCTGCAGCGACGGCGTTGTCCAGCCGGTGGTGACCACCTGGGAGGAACTCATCGCCCAACTGGACGCGGGGGAGCCGTTCTTTCACGAGGTAATCACAGGAGGAACTGTGCTGCTGGACGCGGAAGGGGTCGGCGATGTCTTACGGCGCAGGGCCGCCGACGCCGCGCGAAAGTTGAATCTGGAGCGCACTCTTTCCGGCTGGAAGTGGGGCTGAAACCAAGAGTTCAGTCTTTATGCTCTTCGGAGTTTCCGGAAAAGCCATCCGACATTTCTGGAGGTCCCGATGCCAGCAATCCCCCCGGTCATCCTCAAAAAACTCTACGTTAAGGGCTCCCTGCGAGCCGAAGGGGAGGGCTTCGTTTTCTCCCTGCAGAACTCCATTGCCCCCGGCGTCATCCAGGGCTTCAAGGGGCTGACGGTGGACGGGAAGGCGGTGCCCCTGGAGCGAGTGAGCATCGTCCAGCCGGAGGGCACCGTCGTGCCTGCCGGGGCCATCTCGGAGCAGAACCCGGTCCTCTTCCCTCTGGGGGCAACGGTGACCCTGCGGGTGAGCGGGGTGCCGTTAGGTTCCGGCAACCACCAGTTGGGCATCCGTGTGGTGGTGAAGGACGTGGGGCCGCTGGAGATTCCCGTTGCCGATACAGTATAGGCCCTGTACAGGGCGGCCTTCGCTTTTTTTCCGACTTCCTCTACCTGCTGCACCATCCCCTTTCCTTACGGTCAGGATACCACCCCACTGGGTGGGGCGCAACGAGCTTATCCAGTTGACTGGGATGGAGATGCGCTGCGGTTAAGCTTCGCCCTGAGGCTCTGCCCGAAGGGTTGGGGTCTGTCTCCCGGTGGGGACGATGGGTGTTGCTGGCCGTCGCTCCCTACCGCCAGTCCGCCCCACATTGCCTTTTTGGCTACGGCCTTTCAGCCCCTTTGGCCGCTTCCGACTGACGAGATGTACGACCCTTCACTTCCGTTCAACCTTCCGCTGCTTCCC
>JACIWQ010000040.1 GCA_014360895.1 Thermoflexales bacterium
CCCCTGCTCTTCCAGCGCGGCCCGGACCCGGGTCAGCAGTTCGGGGTCTTCCAGCATCAGCATCTGGGCCTGGAGGATGGCGGCGGCGTCGCTGCCCAGGTCTTTTTCGGCCTGGAGGGCCATCTCCGCCAGTTGGGCCCGGGCGGTCTCTACGGCGTTTTGGAATCGCCGCCATTCCGCTCCGGAGTCCTCTACCGGGTAGCGGTCAAACCGGAGGTCGGTCTGGCGAAACTGGAAGGCCGGACCAATGGCGATGCCGCCCGACGCGGCGACGCCGCGCAGGGTCTGGCCGGAGGGGCCGTTGTTGGGCTGAGTGTCTACTCTCATCCTCTGGGGGCGGCGAAAACCCGCCCGTCTCCATTGGGGCGGGCGGGTTTTCGCGAATGCGGGTTGATTTCTGGTTGGATTATACTGCAGGTTGGCCCGGCGAGCAAACTTCGGCCTGGCCGTCAGACCGGGCGCGGATGCTGGTCTATGAATTCAGACGGAGTAAGAACGGGAATCCTCGTTTTATCGCGGAAGTGGCGGGCGTTCCAGGTTACAAAGGCCTCTACATCAGGTGCTCGTTCCGCAAGGCCGAGAATCAAAGCATCCAGGAACGCCATCCGTTGAGTCTGCATTTTGGTCAGAGGCCGGTTGTATATCTCTTCCCTGAAGAATACACGCGCAGTTTGTCTCCCCGTTGCGGGCCATATCACGGTCAACCCGTAGGCTTCCTGAAGCCAGAGCCGCCACCGGGCCATTGGTCGGGGGAAAGGTTAAAGGAAAGCTGGCCCAAAATTTCCATTAAATTGTAGATGGTTATGGCCGGTTCTCGCGGCCGTACGGCGCGCAGAAACTCCGCATTGGTCGGGTAGCGAGCATCCCGATGAAAAGCAAACTCCAGGAGGAAAACATCCGTGTCTATGATGACCACAAGCGCCCCCGAAGAGAGTGCATGAGTTCGTCCAGTGTAACAGTCAGTTCAAGGGAATTTAACGTGGCCTGGATATTTTCGGCCATTGCCTGTCCCTGAGCCGCAAGACTTGCATCACCGGATGGGGTTTCTAAGAGTACGCCCTCGCGGGATGACGGCTCCGTCTCCCACAGCCGCGCCTGAAGGCGGACGATCTCGGAGACCGGCACGCGCCGATACCGACTCCCCGGTAGTCGCACCAAGCGAATAATCCCCCGGCGCTCCCAGTTTCGGATGGTTTGCTCATGCACGCTCAGCGCGCGGGCGGCCTCCTTGAGTGAAACCAGGGGATGCTCTTTCACCATGACATTGTTCCCAAGGCGATGATGTTGAACATTTTAGCACATTTATCAACATTTGCAAGCACAGATAGGGGCGGCCACCCCTCATCGGTCAGAAATCTACTTCCCGACCTTCATAGGCGTACTGGAAGAGTTGGCGGAGTTCGTCGTAGGAGGGGGCTCGGACGGCGGTGACCATCTGGGTGTCATTGAAGGCATCGTCTACCATCTTATCCAGTTGGGCGTCATGGGCATCCCGCTCCACGCCCGCCTCGGCGACGGAGAGCGGGCTCCCAATCTGCCGGGCCAGGTCCCGGATGCGGCGGGCCAGGGCGCGGGCGCCTTCCTCGCCCCCGGCCTGGGAACAGCCGGTCAGCGCGGCCAGTTCGGCGAACCGCTCCGGCGCCTCCCGGGCACAGAATTCAATGGTGTACGGGAGGTAGATGCCCACCGCGCGCCCGTGGGGGATGTGGAACATGGCGCCCAGGGTGTGGCCCATCGCGTGGGCCATAGAGGCCATGGCGTTCCCGAAGCCCATACCGGCGATGGCGGCGGCGTTGTGCATCCGCTCCCGGGCTTCCATATCGGAGCCGTCGGCCACCGCGCGCGGCAGATACTGGAAGACCAGGCGCGCCGCCTGGATGCAGAGACCATCGCTGATGTCGTTGTGCCAGGTGCAGGTGTAGCCCTCCACCGCATGGGTCAGCGCGTCCATGCCGGTATCCGCCGTCAGGTGGGGCGGCATGCCGACCGTCAGCGCGGGGTCCACGATGGCCATATCGGCGACGTTCTCCCGGTTCCCCAGCCCCATCTTTCGCTGTTCCTCGGTGTCGGTGAGGACGATGGCCCAGGTGATCTCCGCGCCGGTGCCGCTGGTGGTGGGGATGGTGATGAGGCGGGCCTTCTGTCGCAACCCCAGGCGGACGAAGGGGTTGATCTCTGCCGGATGCAGGTCGGGCCGTTCGTAGAGAATCCAGATAGCTTTAGCCGCGTCCATCGGGGACCCGCCACCCAGGCCGATGATCCAATCGGGCTCAAAAGCGCGGGCGACCTCGGCGCCGCGCATGACCGTTGCCACACTGGGGTCGG
Organism: Thermoflexales bacterium; assembly: GCA_014360895.1. Taxonomy (GTDB): domain Bacteria; phylum Chloroflexota; class Anaerolineae; order B4-G1; family DUEL01; genus SpSt-77. Next base: position 2,326 of record JACIWQ010000040.1, read on the forward strand.
GCTCCACCTCGTCAAAGACCCGGACTTCCAGCCCGGCGTTCTTCAGATGAGGCAGGACTTTGTCCACGATGCCCAGTTTCACCAGAGTGGCATCGGTGACGATGAGGGCCCGGCGGCCCTCCAGTTCGTCCAGGGCATCCAGCGCGCCCTCGCCGAAGACAACCTGGGGGGAAACGAAGTACCACATGCTGGCCTCCTATGGAATCGCGCGGGATTACGGTGATAAAGTCAGCCGGGGCAGGCCCGAGCGACCTGCTCCCGGCTACACGTCCAGATTCTGCACTTCCTTCGCGTGGGTCTGGATGAAGCGGCGGCGGGGGAGAACCGCGTCGCCCATCAGCATCGTGAAGATGCGGTCGGCCTCCGCCGCGTCCTCCACCGTCACCTGCAACAGCGTCCGCCGGGCCGGGTCCATCGTCGTCTCCCAGAGTTGCTCCGGGTTCATCTCCCCCAGCCCTTTGTAGCGCTGGATGGTGACCTTATCCCCATCCAGTTTCTTCAGGATTTGCTCCTTCTCCTCCTCGGAGTAGGCGTAGAAGACCTGTTTGGACGTGGCGATGCGGTAGAGAGGCGGCTGGGCGATGTAGAGATGGCCCTCCTCAATGAGGGGCTGCATGTAGCGGTAGAAGAAGGTCAGCAGCAGGGTCCGGATATGGGCCCCGTCCACATCGGCGTCGCACATAAGAATCACCCTGTTGTAACGAAGACCCTCCAGGTTAAACTGGTCACCGATGCCCGTTCCCAGCGCCGAAATGATAGCTTGGATTTCCTTGCTGGAGAGGACCTTGTTGATGCTGGCCCGTTCGGTGTTGAGGATTTTGCCCCGCAGAGGGAGAATGGCCTGGAAGTGGCGGTCACGGCCCTGCTTGGCGCTCCCACCGGCGCTATCCCCCTCCACGATGAAGAGTTCCGTCCGCTTGGGGTCCCGCTCGGAGCAGTCGGCCAGTTTGCCCGGCAGGGTGGTGCTCTCCAGGACGGACTTGCGGATGACGAGGTCCCGGGCCTGACGGGCCGCCGCCCGCGCGCGGGAGGAGGTCAGGCATTTCTCCACAATCTTCCGCGCCGACGCGGAGTCCCGCTCCAGAAACTCCATGAACACCTCCGCGACCACCGATTCCACGATGGCCTTCACTTCGGCGTTCATCAGTTTGACCTTCGTCTGGGACTCAAACTGAGGGTCAGGGTGCTTGACGCTGACGACGGCGGTCAGCCCTTCCCGGACATCGTCGCCGGAGAAATTGGGGTCCTTTTCCTTCAGCAGGCCGGCCTTGCGGGCATAGTCGTTGATGGTGCGGGTGAGGGCCGCCCGGAGCCCCGTCAGATGGGTGCCCCCGTCCACCGTGTGGATGGTGTTGGCGAAGGGGTAGACGGACTCGGTGTAGGAGTCGGTGTACTGGATGGCGACCTCCACCCCGATGCCGTCCACTTCCTTCTCCACGTAGACGGGCGGATGAAGGGGCTCGCGGTTGCGGTTCAGATAGCGGACGAAGGAGAGGACGCCGCCCTCAAAGTAGAAGGTCATCCGGCGGGGGAAGTCGGCGGGCCGCTCGTCTATCAGCCGGATGGTGACCCCCCGGGTGACGAAGGCCATCTCCCGCATCCGCTGGGCCAGGATGTCAAACTGATAATCCACGTCCTTAAAGATGGTGGGGTCAAAGCGGAAGGTGACGGTGGTGCCCCGCCGGTCGGTCTTGCCCAGAGTTTCCACCGGGGTGACCGGGACGCCCCGCTCGTACCGCTGACGGTAGCGGAGGCCGTCCCGGGGGTTATCCACCACCACCTCCAACCACTCGGAGAGGGCGTTGACGGCGGAGACGCCGACGCCGTGAAGGCCGCCGGAGACCTTGTAGCCGCCGCCACCGAACTTGGCCCCCGCGTGGAGAGTGGTCATCACCAGTTGGAGGGTGGAGATTTTCTTTTCGGGGTGGGGCGCGGTGGGGATGCCCCGCCCGTTATCCCGAACGGTGACGCTGCGGTCTTTGTGGATGACGACCTCAATCTCGTCGCAGGCACCGGCCAGGGCTTCATCTATGGAGTTATCCACGACCTCATACACCAGGTGGTGCAGGCCGCGCAAATCCGTCCCGCCGACGTACATGCCGGGCCGACGGCGGACCGCCTCCAGCCCCTCCAGGACCTGGACGTCTGCGGCTTCGTAGGTTAACACATCGTTTCCCTTTTTGGGCATATTCCGCTCCTCCTGCCGTTTCATTTTACCACAGGTTACCAAAGAGGCCAAAGGGAAGTACGCATCTTATCGGTTTTGTGGTATACTAACCCCCGAAGGTGCTTCCAGGCGGGGGCCATTCGTTGATGTCAAGGGAATCACCTTCGGAACTCCTTTCAGGATAGAGAGGAGGGGAGGCCATGGATAAAATTCGGGTGTTCATTGTGGACGATCATCCCTTCTTTCGGGAGGGATTGCGCAACGTCATCGCGACGGAAAAGGACCTGGAAGTCATCGGTGAGGCCTCGGATGGAGAGGGAGCGATAGAGCAGGTGGGTCGCCTTTTGCCCGATGTCGTTGTAATGGATGTGAACCTGCCGCGCATGAACGGTCTGGAGGCCACCCGCCGGATCAAGGACGCGCATCCTGAAGTCGGCGTGGTGATTCTCACGGCCTATGACGACGAGGAGCAGGTCTACCACGCCGTGCGGGCCGGAGCGTCCGCGTACCATTCCAAAGATGTCAGTCCTCAGGAACTGGTGCGGACGATTCGCCACGTCCGCGCCGGTCGGTACGTATTGCGCCAGATGGTATTGACCAACGAACGGGAATTGGGGCGGTGGCTGCGGGACCGGTACCGACAGTTCGGCGGGGAGATGTTGGCCGATGAGCGGTACATGGCCCCCCTATCCAGTCGGGAAATGGAGGTGTTGCGCCTGATGGTAGCCGGGATGAGCAATAAGGAAATCGCGTACCGCCTGGGCATCAGCCATCAGACGGTGAAGAACCATGTGACGGCGATTCTGAACAAACTGGGCGTCTCCGACCGAACCCAGGCCACTGTCTACGCCCTGCGGCATGGATGGATTCCACTGAGGTCATCGGACCAGTGCCAGAACTGACTTCATCTACCGTTGCTATCTCATTCCAACCCCTGGGGAGAAGGGGAGAGGTCCCTGTCGGCATTTCGGTACTGGAAGCGGCCCGACGGCTGGGAGTGGGTCTCAGCGGGGTCTGCGGCGGCGCGGGGGTCTGCGGGACCTGTCGGGTCGTGGTGGCCCCCGAATATCGGGACGCGCTCTCTCCGGTCTCCGATACGGAGCGGGAGCGGCTGGACGAGGACGAGGTCGCTCGCGGAGTCCGGCTGGCCTGCCGGGCCTTCATCCAGCGTGCCCTGCAGGTCTTTGTCCCGCCGGAGTCCCTGACGGCCAGCCAGCGCACCCAGGTGGAGGGCCGCCAGACGCCGGTGCGGATAGACCCCGTGGTCGTCCCCGCCGACCTGTCTCTCTCCCCTCCCACGCTCTCCGACCTGCGCAGCGACGCGGAGCGCATCCGGGACGGTCTGGGCCGCCCGGTCCGATTGGACCTGGAGGTCCTGCGCCGTTCTCCCCCCGCCCTGCGGGAATGGGGATGGGCGACCCGGGCCGCCCTTCGGGATAATGAGGTGGTGGCTCTCCTGCCTCCCGGCACCCCGCTGATCGGCGTCGCGGTGGACCTGGGGACGACGAAACTGGCCGGGTATCTCATGAATCTGGAGACGGGGGAGACCCTGGCCAGCGCCGGGGCTATGAACCCCCAACTGGCCTACGGGGAAGACGTGATGGCCCGCATCACGTACGCGCTGCAGGAGCCGGAGGGGGCGGAGCGCCTCCGGCAGGCGGCCGCCGACGGGCTATCCCAACTGGTGGCAGACCTCTGTAGACAGGCCGGCGTTCAACCCGGACACGTTGTGGAAGCGGTGGTCGTGGGCAATACGGCCATGCACCACCTCTTCCTGGGCCTCCCGGTCCGTCCGCTGGGGCTGGCCCCGTATGTTCCGGTGGAGAGCGCGCCGCTGGACGTCCGGGCCCGAGATGTCGGGCTTCCTCTGGCTCCGGGGGCGATGGTCCATGTTCTGCCCAACGTGGCCGGATTCGTCGGCGCGGACCATGTGGCGGCCCTGCTGGCGACCCGGATGGATGAGGCGGACCGCCCGACGCTTCTGCTGGACATCGGTACCAATACGGAGATTGGCCTCTCGGTCGGGGGGAACCTGTTCTCCTGTTCCGCTGCATCCGGCCCGGCCTTTGAGGGCGCGCATATCCGCTTTGGGATGCGCGCGGCCCCCGGAGCCGTGGAGCGGGTGCGGATTATTGAGGGACGGGTATACTGCGAGACGGTGGAGGGGGCCCCTGCCGTGGGCATCTGCGGCTCCGGCATTCTGGACGCGGTCGCCGAACTGCGGCATGCGGGCTTCCTGAACGGGCGCGGTGGCTGGGCAGAGAGCAACGGGCCCGGCTTTTCCGGAGTGGTTCCCACGGACAATGGTCCGGAGTTTATCCTGGTGCCAGCGGAGGCCTCCGGCCTGGGGCGCGCGATCACCATCAGCCGGAAGGACGTGGGGGAGATTCAACTGGCGAAAGCGGCCATTGCGGCAGGTTGGCAGGTTCTGCTGGAGGAAGCGGGCATCCGGGAGTCCGACCTGGCGCGGGTGCTGGTTGCCGGCGCCTTCGGGACGTACATTGACATCGGGCATGCGGTGGCCATCGGTTTGCTCCCGCGCCTTCCCCTGGACCGGTTTGAGCAGGTGGGCAATGTGGCGGGAACGGGAGCGCGGATGGCACTCCTTTCCCGCGCCGAACGGGAGCGGGCGGCCCGTCTGGCCCGCCGGGTTCGCTACGTGGAGTTGACGGTCCATCCCTCCTTTCGGGAGCGATTCGCTCAGGCGCTGCAGTTGTAAGGGGGCGACGGCAGCTGCAACCTGCCCTTTGGCGAGAACGGAAGGGGCACAATCACTCCACAGGTCGCCCGTCCGGCCTCCATGGGGCAAAGGAGTTGGCAAAATGAGAGGTTTGTTGAGATGGATGCTGATACTGGGATGGGTACTGGCCTTTGCGGGCCCGGTCGCTGCTCAGGACGGGCGAACAGTTTACGTCCTCACGGTGGATGACGCCATCACAGCGACCATCAATGACTACATCGCCCGGGGCATCCGGCTGGCGGAGCAGGACGGGGCCGAGGCGGTGGTCATCCGGCTGAATACCCCCGGCGGCGATTTGACCTCCACCACCCGGATTATGGAGCGCCTGGAGAACGCCCGGGTGCCGGTGATCGTCTACGTATGGCCGCGTGGGGGGATGGCGGCCTCTGCCGGGACCCTGATCCTTCTGGCGGCCCACGGAGCCGCCATGGCCCCCCGGACGACCATCGGCGCGGCCCATCCTGTGGTTGCCCCCGGCGCTGAGGAGACCGTCAGCCCGGAGGCGATAGAGAAGGTCGTCAATGTGATGGCCGAACACGCCGCTCTCTTTGCCCGGCGGCGCGGCCAGGCGGCGGTGGACTGGGCCCAGCGGGCCATCCGGGAGAGCGCCACCGCCGGACCCGAGGAAGCTCTGGAACTGGGGGTCATTGACCTCATCGCCGCCGATATGGACGAGTTGCTTCGGGGCTTTGACGGCCGTACCGTAACCCTGGGAGACGGGACTTCGGTGACCTTCCATACGGCTGGCGCTGCGACGCAGGATGTTCCCCTCTCTCCGATAGAGCGGCTGCTCCAGGTGCTGATTAACCCCAACGTCGCCTTCATTTTGCTGACCGTGGGCGTACAGGCCATTCTGATAGAACTTTCCTCCCCTGGCGGGTGGGTGGCGGGCTTCATCGGTGTCCTCTGCCTGGCTCTGGCGGCCTACGCGATGGGGGTCCTGCCCTTCAACTGGCTCGGGCTGGTGCTGATGGGCGCGGCGATTGTCCTCTTCATCCTGGACATCAAGGCCCCAACGCACGGCGCGCTCACGGCCGCCGGAACGGTGACCTTCATCGCGGGCGCGCTCATCCTGTTCAACGCACCGCTTTCCCCCTACGGCCAGATTTCCATCCCCCTGGTCATCGCCGTGGGCATCCTGACAGCTCTTTTCTTCGCCTTTGTCATCGCCAAGGCCCTGCAGGCCCAGAAACCCCGCTCCGTCACCGGACGGGAGGGGTTGGTGGGGCGGATAGGGATCGCGAAGAGCTGTCTGGACCCGGAGGGCTGGGTGCTGGCGGCGGGGGAACGCTGGCGGGCCGTCTCTGAAGAGGGGACAGTGGAGGAAGGGGAAGAAGTGGAGGTGGTTCGGGTAGAGGGGTTCCGTTTGTATGTGCGTCGGCGGAGGTAGGATTCCGGCGGATATGGGACTGGACCCATCGGCCGTTGATGCGCTATTATTTGACCTGGATGGCACCCTCCTGGATTCGGACGACGAGGGGGTGGAGGCACTGGCCCGCTGGCTGGGCCGGCTGGGCGTGCGGGACGCCCGTCACCGGGCACGCCGCATCGTGATGCGGATGGAGACCCCGGTCAACGCCCTGATGACGGCCCTGGACACCGTAGGGCTGGATACCCCCTTGTTGGGCTTCTCGGAGTGGCTCCGCCATCAGCGGCGCCGCACAACACCCCGCTTCCGCATCGTCCCCGGTTCGGAAGAAGCCCTTCGTCTCCTGGCCCGTTCGTACCGGCTGGCTATTGTCACGACGCGGGGCCGCAGAGATGCTCAGGCCTTTCTGGAGAGTTTCGGCCTCTCCGGCCTCTTTGAGGCAGTGATCACCCGGGAGTCCACCTGGCGGCTCAAGCCCCATGCGGCGCCCGTTCGCTACGCGGCCGGACGGTTGGACCTTCCGCCCGACCGCTGCGCGATGGTGGGCGATACTCCGGTGGATATGCGCTCCGCCCGCCAGGCCGGAGCGTGGGCTATCGGTGTCCTCTGCGGCTTCGGCGAGAGAGCGGAACTGGAGCGGGCGGGCGCCCATCTGATTGTTCCCTCGCCGGCCGACCTGCCCGCAGTTTTTCTGGAGGATAAAACCTGACGACGTGCCAGGCACTCTCAGAAGTACCTGGCACGTCCCCCGCTTTTTTATGCCGTCTCCAGGTACCGCTCCAGTTCCCATGGGGTGACCTGGATGCGATATTCCTCCCACTCCTTCCGTCGGGCCCGCAGCATGGTTTCCACGATTGCCGGGCCCAGCGCCTCCCGAATGACCTCGTCCCGCTCCAGTTCATCCAGCGCCTCCGCCAGAGTGCCGGGCAGGGTGCCGATGGACCGCTCCCGGAGGGCCTGCTCGTCAAAATGATAGACGTCTTCGTTGACCGGCGGGGGCGGGGTCAGTCCCCGCTCTATCCCGTCCAGTCCGGCGGCCAGCATGGCGGTGAAGGCCAGATACGGGTTGGCGCTGGGGTCGGGGCAGCGCAGTTCAATCCGCGCTGCCTTCTCCCGCCCGGCCCGCACCGCCGGCACCCGGATGAGCGCGGAGCGGTTCAGGTGGGCCCAGCAGATGTAGACCGGCGCCTCATAGCCGGGGGTCAGCCGCTTGTAACTGTTCACCGTCGGGGCGACGACGGCGGCCAGCGCCCGCGCGTGGACCATCTGCCCGGCGATGAACTGATACGCCAGCCGGGAGAGGTGGTACGGGTCGTTCGGATCGTAGAAGAGGTTGCGCCCGGTCGGGTCGGAGAGGCTCTGGTGGGTGTGCATGCCGGAGCCGTTGATGCCGAAAATGGGCTTGGGCATGAAACTGGCGTAGATGCCGTGGCTGGCGGCGATAGCCCGCACCGTATATTTGAAGGTGACGGCGTTATCGGCACTGGTGAGGGCATCGGCATAGTGGAAGTCTATCTCGTGCTGACCGGTGGCGACCTCATGGTGGCTCATCTCCACCTGGATGCCCAGGGCCAGGAGCATCAGGACAATTTCGCTGCGGACCTGCTGGGCTTCGTCCCGGGGGGAGAAGTCAAAGTAGCCGCCGACGTCGTGGGGGACGGGGCGAAGCCCGGCATCGCTGTTGCGCCGGAAGAGGAAGAACTCTATCTCCGGCCCGACGTTGTAGATGTACCCCTTCCCGGCGGCCCGCTGGAGCATCCGCTTGAGAGTGGAGCGGGGGTCGCTGGGTGAGGGCTTCCCGTCCGGGTCGTAGACGTCGCAGAAGATGCGGGCGCGCCGCCGCTCCGGCTCGCTCCAGGGGAGCACCCGGTAGGTGTCCGGGTCGGGCATCAGGAGACGGTCGCTCTCGTAGATGCGGGCGAAGCCCTCCACGGAGGAGCCGTCAAACCAGACGCCGTTCTCCAACGCCTCCTCCAACTGAGTCACCGGAATGGTGACGCTCTTGACGGTGCCCAAGATGTCCGTGAATTGCAAGCTGACGAAGCGGACGCCGTCCTCCCGTGCGCGGGCGATCAGTTCTTCGCGGGTCATCTCTCCTCCTGAACGTATTGCGTATTGCGTGTTGCGTATTGCGGATTCCATGCGGCATGCGACATGTGCCCTGCGCCGTGCGACCTGCACCGTGCGACCTGCGCCGTGCGACTTGCGACCTACTCTACTACCCGGATATGCAGTTCCGCCAGTTGCTCCGGGTCCACCGGGGAGGGGGCATTGGCCATCAGGTCCACCGCCTGGCCGGTTTTGGGGAAGGCAATGACCTCCCGGATGCTCTCCTCGCCAGCCAGAATTCTCAATACCCGGTCAATGCCGGAAGCGATGCCGCCATGAGGCGGGGTGCCGTACTCAAACGCCTCCAGCATGTGGCCGAACCGCTCCCGGGCCTGCTCCACGTTCAGCCCGATGAGTCCGAAGATTTTCTCCTGGACCTCCCGCTGGTGAATCCGGATGGACCCGCCCGCCACCTCCACGCCGTTACAGACCAGGTCGTACTGCTGGCCGCGCGCGGCGCCGGGGTCCGTATCCAGAAGCGGCAGGTCTTCCGGCATCGGCGCGGTGAAGAGGTGGTGGCTGGGGTCCCAGCGCTGCTCGTCCTCGTTCCACTCAAAGAGAGGGAAGTCTATCACCCAGCAGAAGGCCATGGTTTTGGGGTCTTGCAGGCCCAGTCGCCGGCCCAGTTCCAGCCGCAGTTCGGAGAGGGCCGCTGCCACCACCGGGGGCCGGTCCGCCACGAAGAGCAACAGGTCGCCGGGGCGGGCCTCCATCCGGGCGATAACCGCCTGGACCTGCTCCTCCGTCAGGAAGCGGGCGAAGGAGGAACGGACCTCGCCCTCGGCGCCCAGGGCCAGCCAGGCCAGGCCTCCCGCGCCCTCTTTTTGGACCAACGCGGTCAGTTCGTCTATCTGACGGCGGCTATATCCGGCGCAGCCGGGGGCGCGGAGGCCCTTCACCTGTCCGCCCGCCGCGACCGCCTGGGCAAAAATCCCGTAGCCGCTCCCGGCGACCAGGTCGGAGACGTCCACCAGTTCCATCCCGAAGCGGAGGTCGGGCTTATCTGTGCCGTAGCGGGCCATCGCCTCGGCGTAGGAGAGGCGGGGGAAGGGTTTGGTGAGCAGGCGGCAGTCGGAGCATTCCTCCACGATGCCGATCATCAGTTCCTCTATGAGGGCCATGACGTCTTCCCGGGTGACGAAACTCATCTCCAGGTCCAGTTGGGTGAACTCCGGCTGCCGGTCGCCGCGCAGGTCTTCGTCCCGAAAGCAACGGGCGATCTGGAAGTAGCGCTCAAACCCGGCCACCATCAGCAGTTGCTTCAGTTGCTGGGGGGATTGAGGGAGCGCGTAGAACTTGCCGGGGTGGACGCGGCTGGGGACCAGGTAGTCCCGGGCGCCTTCCGGCGTGCTCTTGAAGAGGATGGGGGTCTCAATTTCCAGAAAGCCGCGCGCGTCCAGGAAGTCCCGAATGTATTTGACGACGCGGTGGCGGAGGATGAGGTTGCGCTGCATTCGTCGCCGTCGCAGGTCCAGGTAGCGGTACTTCAGCCGCAGCGATTCGTCTACCGGGGTGTCCTCAAAAATGGGGAAGGGGGGCGTCTTGGCCGGGTTGAGGATGACGATTTCGTCGGCCAGGACCTCAATATCGCCGGTCTCCATACGGGGGTTGGCCCGTTCGGGGGGGCGGGGGCGGACGGTGCCGCGTACCTGGAGGACGTATTCCTGGCGGACGCGGGCGGCCAGTTCGTGGGTCTGGGGGGCGTGGGCGATGTCGGCGACGACCTGGACGATGCCCGAACGGTCGCGCAGGTCCACGAAGATCAGGCCGCCGTGGTCTCGCTGGCGGTTGACCCACCCGGCCAGGGTGACGGTCTGGCCGACATGGTGGGCGCGCAGTTCGCCGCAGTGATGGGTCTTGAGCATGGTACCTCCTGGGAGTGGAATAGGCCGTATATAAAGTGACAGGCCGCCCTCCTTACGGGGGCGGCCTGGCCGTTAGCAATCGGTTGATTCACCGCGCGGCAGTAAAGGCTACCGCCCCTCGGGCGGGCCAGGCCGGCGGTTATTATCCACAACAATCGGACGGTACATCGGGTCCTCCAATACCCATTATATCACCTTTCGCAAAAATGGCAAGCGAGCGTACTCCCCACTCCCCACTCCCCACTCCCCACAGAGGATTTGCTTCCTGCCCCTGCCCCTTGCTTCCTGCCCCCTGCTTCCTGCTTCCTGCTTCCTGCTCCCTGCTTCCCACTTCCTGCTTCCTGCTTTTCTATCGCATTTCTAATTTTCCTCTTGCGCAATTCTAACGCGCTTATGGCATGATATGGGCGCATTCTGGAAGCGGGGCATTCCAATGGGATGCTCCGCCGCCAAATCCCTGAGGGCAAAGGAGGTGATGAGCCATGTTGATGCGATGGGAACCGTTCCGGGAGTTGGTCAGCCTGCGCGAGGCGATGGATCGGCTTTTTGAAGAGTCCTTCGTTCGCCCCTGGGGGGCCCTCACTCGCTGGGCCGAGGGTCCGGCGGTGGATATGTACGAAACGGATGATGCGGTGGTGGTGAAGGCCGCCCTTCCGGGGGTGAAGCCGGAGGATGTGGAGATCAGCGTCACCGGCGACACGCTCACCCTGCGGGGCGAGGTGAAGCGGGAGGAGAAAGTTCGGGAGGAGAACTACGTCCGGCGTGAACGCTACTATGGTTCCTTCTGCCGCTCCTTCCTCCTGCCTACCCGGGTCGTCGCCGATGACGCCGAGGCCGTCTTTGAGAACGGCGTGCTCACCCTGACGCTGCCCAAGGCTCAGGAGGTCAAGCCGAAGACCATCAAGGTCAAGGCCAAAAAGTAAAATTTGAAGCGGACCGACGCCCCAGAGGCGTCGGTCCATCTCCAATCCGTTGAGCAGGAGGTGCGCGATGGCATTCTTCGCTCCGTTTCGGGAAATGATGAGTCTGCGGGAAGCAATGGACCGTCTGTTTGAGGAATCGTTCGTCCGCCCGTGGAGCACGTGGCGGCGGGGCACGCCGGAGGAGCCGCTGCGGTTGCCGGTGGACGTCTACACCACTCCCGATGAAATTGTCGTGGTTGCCTCGGTCCCGGGCCTGCTGCCTGAAGAGGTGGACATCTCCATCCAGGGGGACACGCTGACCATTCGGGGGGAACTCCGTCCGCCGCTGGACAACGTGGAGTACCTCTTCCAGGAGCGGCCCTACGGCCCCTTCGCCCGCTCCCTGGTGCTGAACGTGCCGGTGGATGTGGAGAAGGCGGAGGCGACCTTTGAGAACGGCGTGCTCACCCTCACGCTGCCCAAGGCGGAAGAGATCAAGCCCAAGACGATTAAGGTCAAGACGAAATAGCGCGAACGACGCGAAAGACGTGCCGGGCACTTCCGAAGTGCCCGGCGCGTCTTTATTCTTCCTTTACCTCAAACTCGCCCTCAACGACGGAGGGCTCCTCTGCGGCCCACTCGCTGATTTTCGCCCCCAGGGCCCGCAGATGCTCCCGGACCACGTCTGCCGGGGCCAGTTCAATGAAGAGTTTGAGGGCCAGCAAGAGGATGGCGATGTCGTCCAGTTGCCCCAGCCCCAGGCTCAGGTCGGGCAGGATGTCTATAGGGGAGAAAATGTAGATGAGCGCGGCCGGGGGGATCAGTTTCAGCACCCAGGGCACCCGCCGGTCTTTGAACAACCGCCAGGCCAGGCGCAGTTGTCGGACCAGTTCTTTTGCCCACGAGATGAACACGTTCGTTCCCTCCGGAGAGGCCAAAGGATGTTGCTCAGGCACAGTCGGTAAACGGGGTGCATTCATAGAATACCTCCAGAAACAAACCGTCCACAGTCCTATGGGACCTCCAGATACACCGTGTTGCTCCCGAACGATTCGGTGTATACCAGGACCAGCCCGGTTTCCTCTTTTCCCACCTCAAACACTATATCCCCGGAAACCGTTTCTCCAGCCTGCATTTCACCTCCTCTCAGCGGGTTCGGCAGGCCGACGACCAGCCACTTCGGCCGGTGCACGCCCATGGAACTGACCAGAAGAAAATCCAGCGCCGGGACGAAGGCGCAGGTCTCTTCTTCCGGGCGACAGGTAAGGGAGACGGTGACCAGTATCATCTCGTTGCCCGGACCTGGTCGGGGATTGAGAGTGCTGCCTTCCGCCACAATGTCGTCCGCCGGGCGGATGGAGTCCATCACCCGAATCTCCAGGTCGCCGGCCACGACAGCCGTACCCGGCCGGGCCGGGTGGTCCAGAGCCGACCCGGCGGGGCCGGAAGAGAGGCTGGGGAGCCCCGGACGCGTCAGGACCGCCGTCGCCGCCGCGCCCAGGCAGAGGCCGCAGGCGAAGAGGACAGCGCCGATGATCAGCAGTAACAGGGCTTTCCCTAATAGTCGCCGGTCTTTTGGGTTGTTCATCTCAGAACCTGAAGGGGCGGGAGAGCAATCTGGTCGCCCGCTGGTTCTCCCTCTCTTACAACAGTCCATCGCTCCATCGTATCCAGCCAGTAGACACCCGTAAAAGGACGGTATTCACCAGACGGAGCATCGGGGGGCAAGGGAAGCCGATGACGCTGGACGATGATGTCGCCTGACCGCCACTGGTCTGCTGGCATAGCCAGTCCGTCCCCCACAACTCGTCTCTCGTCCGGCCCCACCAGATGCATCATAACGGAAAATGGTCGGTGTGGGACATCCTCTACTTGCCACCAGGTCTCTATCTCTACCATCCGGATGGGATGGGATGGACCACGTACATTATATCCCAGAAAGGTCAAATACCCAACCCGAATCCGTTCTGTGGCCGGAAAATGCGGGGTAAGAGGGCCAGCAGGTTGTTCGTAGATAGCGAAAGGTGGAAGAATTCCTGTGCGGCGCTGCTCAAAGGAGAGCCGGCTGGTTGCCAGATGATCTTTAATAAAAGGGTCGCGCGAAAGGGCTGTTTCCCGGAAGAAGGCAAACCAACCCGGGCCCTGGCCCCCGGTGGGATAGATCCAGCCGGAGGAGCAGTCAAAATGGACCTCTCGCAGGTCGTTTCGCCCGAATCCGTCGGCGACGGCTTGAGGAGTGAGTGGCACCACCGGCACAGTACATTGGGCCAGCCAGGTTGGAGGAGGGTCCGCCGGAGGGACGCGGTAAACGAAGAAAGCGATGCCCGGCCGGGCAATCGGCTGCCGGTGGCGGAACCAGTCAAAATTATCCGGCTCGCCGACATCTATCCCCTGAAGAGCGGAGGCTCCGATAGCATGAATTCCAGATGGGGGGGGCAAAGCGGGCATATAGCAATGATGATCCAACCCAGCGATAGGAGTGAGATGGGATACCATAAAGAGTGTACAAAGCAGGATTTGAGCCTATTACGTACAACGGCTCCTTTTGCCACTCTCTATGGTCGTTTAGCCAGCGTCGCAGCGCCTTGATGGACTGTCCCCAATCCAGGTTAGAATCTACCAAATAGTGATGTCCATTATAAGGGCCGCCGGCCACCTCATTGAAATAGGCAATCTCATACGGGAATATCCGTAATGTTGTCCCTACATACCACATACTCAGTGCCATCAGTCCTAACTTCCAGACATTGTTAGACTCTTTTCCCCAGAGCCAGTTGAGCCCGCCCCCGATAATAAGATAAATAATAGGATGGATGGGGAGGAGATGACGGTAACCGATGTTTATGCTCCCCGTCACAGCGACCAGTATGTAAAGAACGGGGAAGACCATTACATTTACAAAACGGTTGCGGCTAAAGGAGATGGGCCTGTGCAAGAAGATCGCGACGGCGATACCTAAGGCACAAAGCAAAGGGACAGGATTCTTTATAAAGAAGGCGAGAGGAAAGTACCACCAGCGGGGCCCCATTTCTATGGTGCCCCAGGCGAAGGTGAGAAGGTGCTTACCAAACTCGGCTTGTAATATCAACCCGTTCCAAAATTCTGGTACCGGATATTTGCCTGGTAGCCCCTGTACAGGCCCCCAACTAAACCCGTGCCCAGCCCATAACATTAGAAGGCTCAGCGCTGTTGCGCTCATGCCCTGGGCCAACAAAGCAACACAGTGCCGGGTCGGCTCTTTAAAGGCCCTAAAGACCATTAGCAGACCTATAGCAGCCAGCCAGATCAGGCCGTTCATTTTTGCCAGCACTGTCAAGCCCGTCCATACCCCGATAGCGAGGGACTTTTTCCAAGATGGGGAGAGCATCCAGCGCCAAGTGAAGTATAAAGCGAAAGTTCCCAAAGCCGCTGTACCGACATCCGTAGTCGCCAGTCGCCCATGAGCCAGGAGGTTAGGATCAAAGCAAAGGGCAAACAGCGCAATTAAGCCAGCCCGATTCCCCCACAGTTCTTTGCCCCACCGATATACCAACCCGGCTAAAATCAACGTCGTCAGGATAATGGGAAAGCGACTTATCAGTTCAATACGTTCCGTCGGTACAAGTTGAAGGATAAAAGCCTGTGTGTATTTTGTATAGTCATTTTCTATCCACCCCGGAAATTGTTCCAGGGGAATGTCTGGTTTCTCCAGATACAACAGAGTTGCTTCCAGGACATTCAGCAATGGGGGATGCCCGTGTGTGGGCAAGAGCCAGAAGGCCGCTTTCCCCCTTGCAAGTATCGCATACCCTATAGCCACATGGAGAGGCTCATCAGTGGTCAACGAGAGGGCTCGCGCTCCTGTAATCAGAATGCCAAACAGAGTCAGCAGGAGGAACACGGGAACAACATAAAACCACAGATAGCGTCTAATGAGGTTCATCTCCATTACCCGAGAAGGGGATATGCATTAGCGCTGTTCTCACCGCCTCCGCTACCTGCCGAACCTCCTCGTCGGTCAGTTCGGGGTACATCGGCAGGGAGAGGACTTCCCGGGCCAGGGTTTCGGAGACCGGCAGGGAGCCCGCCGGGTACCCCAGGTCGGCGTAGGCCGGCTGAAGGTGGACCGGCACGGGGTAGTGGACGAGGGTACCGATGCCCCGCTCCCGCAGAAAGGCCTGCAGGGCGTCGCGCCGGGGATGGCGGACGACGTAGAGGTGATAGACATGCCAGGAATCTTCCGGCTCGCCCGGGAGCACCAGCCCCTGGCCGGCCAACTCCGTCAGATATTCGGCGTAGAGGGCCGCAATCTGCCGCCGCCGCTCGTTCCAGGATTCCAGATGCCGCAACTTGACCCGCAGGACGGCGGCCTGGAGTTCGTCCAGACGGCTGTTGGTCCCCCGGATGTGGCTGACGTACCGTTGGGCCCAGCCGTACTCCCGCAGGAGCCGGACCCGCTCGGCCAGCGCCGGGTCGTTGGTGACGACGGCCCCGCCGTCGCCGAAGGCCCCCAGGTTCTTGGTAGGGTAGAAACTGAAGGCGGCGACATCCCCCCAGGAGCCCACCGGACGGCCCCGATAGCGTGCCCCATGGGCCTGCGCGCAGTCCTCTATCAGGAACAGGCCGTGCCGGCGGGCAATCTCCAGCAAGGGCGCCAGGTCCGCCGGGCAGCCGTAGAGGTGGACCGGGAGAACGGCCCGGGTGCGGGGGGTGATCCGCTCTTCCACCTTCGCCGGGTCCATCGTGTAGCGGCGGGGGTCCACGTCCACCAATACGGGCCGAGCGCCCGCCAGTTCCACCGCCGCGACGGTGGCGACGGCGGTGTGGGAGACGGTGATGACCTTGTCGCCGGGGCCGATGCCGCAGGCCCGCAGCGCCAGGTACAGGGCGTCGGTCCCCGAAGCGACGCCCACCGCGTGGGCGACGCCGCAGGCGGCCGCGAACTCCTCCTCAAAAGCCGCCACCTCTTCCCCCAGGATGAACCGGCCGCGCGCCAGAACCCGCGCGATGGCGGCATCTATTTCCTCTTTTAGACCGGCGTACTGGCGGGTCAGGTCAAAGGGTGGAATCATGCGGGTATTTTCGTCAACCGCAAAGGGCGCGAAGAACGCAAAGAAAGAAAAAAACCTCTGCGTCCTTTGCGTTCCCTGCAGTTAATGAACGCAGATTTTCGCTGATAGGGTAGGATTCACCAGTAATGCTGGCGGTGTTCCCGGTAGTAGGTCAGGGTTCGGGCAAGCCCCTCCCGCAACGGGGTCTTCGGCTCCCAGCCCAATTGGGCACGGATTCGGGAATAATCGCCGTAGTAGTCTCCGATGTCAATCCGGCTCCGCTCCGGCGGGAACGGTATCAGCCAGTACTCCCCGCCGCCGTTGGCCTCCACCAGCAGGCGGGCCAATTCCAGCAGGGAGATGGGCTCACTGCCCAGGTTGTAAACTTGTCCGTCGGTGAGGGGACTGGCTGCCGCCAGCAGCAGCGCGTCCACCACGTCGTCCACGTAGTTGAAGTCCCGAATCTGGCGGCCGTCGCCGAAAATCTCCAGTTCCTGCCCTTCCACCACCCGCCGGATCCACCACCCGATGAAGGTCAGGCGGCTATCCCGGACCCACATCCGGGGCCCGTAAGTGTTGGTCAGCCGCAGACAGACGGTCCGCAGACCGTAGGCCCGATGGTAGACGATGTGGTACCATTCCCCCGCCAGTTTGTTGACCCCGTTGATGTCCACCGGGTCCAGCGGGTGGGCCTCGTCCACCGGCAGGTAGCGGGGGCGGCCGTAAATCTGGCGCGTCCCCGCGTAGACGATTTTGGCCTCCGGGTTGTGCCGACGGCAGGCCTCCAGGACGGAGAGGTGCCCCCGGACGTTGCTCTCCAGGTCGGCGTAGGGATTGCGCATGCTGTCCAGATGGCTCACCCGCCCGGCCAGGTTAAAGACATAGGCCTTCCCCTGGACCAGGCGCCCCATTCCCGCCTCGTCCTGAATATCCAGAACGTGGACCTCCACCTGGTCCTCTATCCCGGCGATGTTGAAGAGGTTTCCCCCACAATCCGGGAAGAGCGCGTCCACGATGGTCACCTCGGCGCCCAAGCCCACCAGACGGTGAGCCAGGTTGCTGCCGATGAAGCCCAGCCCGCCGGTAATCAGGACGGATTTTCCCGCAAAAACGGAGCCCAGGTCGGCCATTTTCCCGGAATTACCGCAAAGGCCAAGAAGGGCGCAAAGCGTTTCTGCGCCCTTCGTGGTTTTTAAACCAAATCCCCCGCCGGAGCGGTGGACTGCTCCCTCCGGGCGCGCAGGGCCCGCAGGTGTTCCTTGCGGACGACCAGTTTCCACCACAGGGCGGCCAACTGCCGGGCCGTCCGGAGCAGCCGGCGCCAGTTCCAGAACTGGGAGACCCCATACTGCCGGTGGTAGTGGTGGACCGGCACCTCGGCGAAGACGTAGCCCGCGTCCTGGAACTTCTTGACCATCTCCAGGCAGATAGTCCCGCTGTCGCTCTCCAGCGGAATTTCGTCAAAAATGGGGCGCCGGATCAGCCGGAAATCGCAGTCCACGTCCCGCAGTTTGAAGCCGAAGGTGTATTTGACGAAGTAGTGGTACAGCCGCCCCACAATCCTGCGGATGATGGGGTCGTTGCGGGAGATTTTGTAACCGTTGACCACATCCACCCCGTCCCGAAGGGCTGCTACCAGGTGGACCAGTTCCAGCGGGTTGTACTGGGCATCCCCGTCGGTGTAGAAGACCCACTCTTTAGTGGCGGCGGAGAAGCCGGTGCGCAGCGCCGCGCCGTAGCCCCGGTTCCGCTCGTGGTGGATGACCCGGAGTTCCGGGTATCGGCGGGCCAGTTCCTCCAGGACGTCCGCCGTGTAGTCCTGGCTCCCGTCGTTGACGACGATGATTTCGTAGTCGTCGGCGACCTGACGTAGCGCGATCAGGGCCGTCAGAACCATGCTGGGGATGGTGCCCCCGTCGTTGAAGGCGGGAAAGACTGCGGAGATACTGCGAAGCCGCTGCATATCTCACCCCTGGGGTTTTCGTCCTGCGGCGACAACGGTGAGCCCAAAGGGCAGCAAGCCACGGGCCACCAGCGGCGCCTCTGCAGAGAGGACGGCGGTGAGGACACCATTCAGTGGCCCTACATTCACCGCCAGATCGGACGGACCCTTCTGGCGGGAAAGGAGACGTTCGGCCATCCGTTTGACCAGGGCGCCGGGGAAAAGGAACATGTTGGCGTACGAGAGAAGTTCCACCTGAAACCCCGCTTCCCGAAGTTGCCGGGCGATTTCCCCGCAGGTGTACCGATGCCGAATATGGACGGCGACATCGTGTCGCCCGCGCAGCCAGTTGTAGGCCGGAAGGCGCAGGAGAACCCGACCACCGGGAACGAGGACCCGATAAAATTCTCGCAGGGCATCCGGGTCGCTCCGGACCGCCCGCTCGCAGAGAACGTCAAAACTGACCACCAGGTCAAAACTTTCATCCGCGAAGGGGACTTCCACCACAGAGGCCCGGGTCAGCCGGGTTGCTCCCCGCAGGCGACAGAAGGAGAGCGCCTCGCCCGCGAAGTCAAACCCCGTAACTTCCCCATAGTCGCGCAGGTAGGAAGCCATCGCCCCGCCCGTGCCGCATCCGGCATCCAGGATGCGCAGGCCCGAACCGGGCCGATACCATCGGCCCAGAACGGCCCGGGTGATGCGGGCCATCCCCCGGTACCACCAGTGGTGGTCCTCCACCTGGTACATAATGGTGTACTCTTCGGGGTTCACCTATCCTCCTGCGAAAAGGTGACAGTCACCTTGAAGGTGACTGTCACCTCCGTTACTCCCTCCGGAACCGCGCCACGACCTCCGCGCGCCCCTCCAGCGTCAGGCCGACGCGCAGGAGGCCGGGGGCCGGGGAGACCCAGGGGCGCCGATCGCCGTCCACCCGGACCTCCACAACCGCCCACGGCTCCGGCACCGTCAGCCAGACCTCGCCGGATTGCCTCCCCGCCTTCTCCAGCGCGATGTGCAGCAAGCCGTGGGCCTCGTCCCAGCGGCAATCGGCCACCTCCACCGCCCCCTGGCAGACATGGAAAGTGGTGGTCAGCAGGTCGGGCCGGTCGGAGACGGGCTTGAAGAGCAAGACGGCGGTCTCGTGGGGTTGGTGGCGGCGCAGGACCACCGCGTCGTCCGTCACTCCCAGGTAGCGGCGACGCCAGTAGTGGAAGACATGGTAGCGGCCCGGCGGAAGGCCCAGGTCCGCCAGGCGGACCGTCGTCTCCACCGTGCGGTCCTCCCAGTTGATGGCCCCCACCACCCACCAGCGGCCCCAGTCCCGCTCCACCGGCAGAAGGAGCAGCCGGGGCATCTCGCGCTCAAAGAGGTCCAGCGGCCGGGCGGCGATTCCGGTGGGCGGGAGCGCCTGCCGCAGGTACTTGAGCCGCCCCGGACGGATGAGGGCCAGGTTGTCGGAGTTCAGGGTCAGGCCCCCTAGCAGGGCGATGACGGCGGTCAGGGTGCGCATCTCGTTGAGGACCAGGTCCAGGTCCGGGCCCCGCTGGCGGACCAGGAGGCAATCCGGGTCGTTGAGCCAGAGGCGGTTGTGGAAGGGCGCGCGGGTGATGCTGTTGCGGAGCGCGTTCTCGGTGGAGGCGGCGGTGAGGTCGTAGCGGAAGATGGGATGCCAGTTGGGGTCCACGTCGGTGCCGATGCGCATGCCGTCCACCAGGCCGATGCAGGGCCCCAGGGGCGCGCCGCACCCCAGCAGGAAGGCGTCGTCGCCGATGGCGCGGCGGATGGCTTCCACACCCCGCCGCAGCGCCTGCGCGCGGGTGGCGGTGGGGTCGTAGCGGCGGCCCGGCCGCGCCGCAGCAAAGAGGAAGTCTATCTTGAAGAACGTCGCGCCCCACTCCCGGCGCATCCGCCGGAAGGTCTCCTCCAGCCAGGCCAGCACCTCCGGATGGGTGCAGTCCAGCGCGTAGCAGGGCACGCCCCAGTGGACCCAGCCGACGACGGGGTTCCCCGCCTCGTCCCGCACCGTCCAGTCGGGGTGGGCGGCGAAGAGTTGGGACGTCGCGGCGGCGCCGAAGGGGGCGGTCCAGATGCCCAGCCGGTGCCCGGCCGCGCGGACGGCTTCCGCGACGGGCTCCATCCCCTCCGGGAATTTGTCGGTGTTGATGGAGAACCAGTCGCCGATGGCGGTCTGGTAGCCGTCGTCTATGAGGATGACGTCCAGGGGGAGGCGATAGTCAGCAATGGTGCGGAGGTTATCCAGGACGTCGTCGGCGGTATTCTCGCCGTAGAAGTAGTACCAGGTGCACCAGCCGGTGGGGGTGAAGGAAGGGACTCGCGCCCCCATCTCCCGGCCAATACCATCGGCCCACGCTTCCAGCAGCCGCAGCGGGTCGGGGCCGGCCTCCAGCCAGAGGGTCTCCGTCCGCAGGGAGGCGCCGGGGGCCAGGGGGACACCGTCCAGGTGGCAGCGCGCGGTCAGTTCGGAGCCGTCAGCGCGGAGGCGGACTTCCGCCAGTTGGTCCTTCGCGGTGACGAAGCTCAGGAGGAGGGCCGTGGCGGGTGGGGCGAAGAGGACGGCGACCCATTCGGAGGAAATCAGGCCGTCGTAGTCGGGCTCCCAGTGGGGCTGGTGGGCGGCGCGGTACTCCGGGGTGCCCGGGTCGGCGTAGATCGTGCCTTCCAGGTGGCGGGCGAAGGCCGGGCTCCACGATTGCCACCCGTTCTGGTAGACCCGCCAGGCGGCGGGCGGCGCGCCCAGGTCGGGGGCCGGGCTGGTCAAGACGTCCGCCGTCTCCAGATAGACGGGGGCGTCGCCGGAGGCGGTCAGTTCCAGCCAGAGATGGTAGCCGTCGCCGTGGGGCTCTCGCCGCCAGAGGGCCTGCAGGCCGGGGCCCTGGACGGGTCGGTCGGGTTCGGTCAGGCGGAGGGTGTGGGGGGCCTCGCCGAGGCGGTAGTGGACGACGGCGGAAACATCACGAAGATTTGGGCCGTGGGGCCAGGATAGCGTTGTGTTATCCATCACGAGTTCCCCTTGACGGAATCCGCAACTTCGGGTATGATATGGGTGCCTGCGGGGGTGGTTGGGTCCCGGTGGGCCCCCCGGTCTTCAAAACCGGTGGCGGGTCGCGCGGAGCGGGCCGCGGTGGGTTCGACTCCCATCCACTCCCGCCTGTCCTGAATGTTGGGGAACCCCAGAATCGGCGAACCCGGCTCTCGGGCTCGCGGATTCTGGGGTTCTTTCTACGCCGTGGTTTTTATCCCCGCCCGCGCAGGCGGACGCGGGCTTCCCGGCAGCGGGGGCATTCCATGCCCGTGTACTCCGTGCCGCAGGTGCGGCAGGTTTTAGAGGGCAGCGGGCGTTCATCCTCCAGCGAGGCGATAATCAGGTAGACCTGCTGTCCGGCGTATCGCTCCAGCCAGCCGTTCAGGGCTGCCTCCCCTATGGCCCATTCCCCCTGGGAGTCTTTGTGCAGTTCCCCCTGCATCACCTCGGCGTCCAGTTCGTAGGCCGCCGCGGCCAGTTCCCGTAACGCCGCCTTCCGTACAGCGGGCATCGTCCCCCCTGAAATTATGCTGTGGCTTTCTTCTTTCGCCGTTCGGTCGCTTGTTCCCACGCCACCACCAGGGGAACGGCGATTCCGAAAGAAGAGTATGTCCCCACCAGCATCCCGGCCAACATCGCGGAGATGAACGGTCGGATGGTCTCTCCTCCGAAGAGGATGATGGCAATCATCACGAAGATGGCGTTCAACTGCGTCGCCAGGGACCGGTGGATGGTCTCCAGAATGGAGCGGTTGGCAATCCGCTCAAACGGCTCCTCCCGATAGCGCGGGATGTTCTCCCGGATGCGGTCAAACATCACGATGGTGTCCTGTACGGAGAAGGAGGTCACGGTGAGGACGGCGGTGAGGAAGAGGGCGTCCACCTCCCAGCCCTGGAGGAGTCCCATCAGGGCGTAGAAGCCCAGGACGATGATGAGGTCGTGGACCATCGCGGCGATGGCGGAGACCCCGTAGCGGACCGAGTGGGGGACCCGGCGGAAGGAGTACCAGATGTAGCCGATAATCAGGATGGCGGCGACGGTGATGGCAATGCCCGCCGCGCGGGTCACCTCTCCGCCGACGATGGGGGATACGCTCTCATAGGTGCTCAGGTCCCGGTTCACCGGCGCCACCTGGGCGGCCAGGTCGCTGAAGATGGCCCGGACCTGCTCGGGGGTGGCCTCGCGCGTGCGGACCTGCCAGGTGTTATCCTCGGGGCGGCCCAGGCGCTGGATGATGGTATCCGTCAGCCCGTTGGCGGCGAAGACGGCCTGGATGCCTGTCTCGGTGGCCGGGCCGTCAAAATGGAGGACGAAGAGGCTACCGCCGGTGAAGTCCACGGCCAGCCGGAGCGGCATCCCGAACCGGACCTGAGTCAGGACCAGCATTCCGATGCTCAGCAGAAGCAGAACGGCGGAGACGGTAAAAAACCAGCGGCGTTTTTCCACCAGATTGAACATTCCTCACCTCGCGCGGGGAGTTCACACGCTCATCAGCCAGCGGCGGTTCTGCAGCCAGTTCCCGGCCAGGCGGAGCAATGTCCGCAGGAACGTCCGGGTCACCACGATGGCCGTGAAGAGGTTGATGACCGTGCCGATCGCCAGGGTGATGGCGAAGCCCTTGACCATGCTGGCGCCGAAGTTGCTGCCGAAAAGATAGAGGACGGCGCAGGCAATCAGGATGGAGACCTGGGAATCCCGGATGGAGGTCCAGGCCCGGCTGAACCCAGCTTCCATCGCGGCCCGCAGGCTGCGCCCGGCCCGGAGTTCTTCCTTCATCCGCTCAAAGACCAGGATGTTGGCATCCACGGCCATTCCGGCGGAGAGGAGGAAACCGGCGATACCCGGCAGGGTCAGCGTGACCGGGACCAGTTTATAGAGGGCCAGGTTGAGGGCGGCGTAGAGCAGCAGGGCCAGGTCCGCTACTCCGCCCAGGATGCGGTAGTACACCAGCATAAAGAGCAACACGATGGAGAGGCCGATAATGCCCGCCCGGACGCTCTTCTGGACCGAGATTTCGCCCAGCGTGGGGCCGACGGTAGTGGCCGTCTCTACCCGCAGGGGGACCGGCAGCGCGCCGTAGTGGAGTTGGATGGCCAGCCCGCGCGCTTCCTGGTAGGTGGCTTGCCCCAGCGTGATCCGTCCGTTGCCGCTGGGGATGGCCTCCTGAATCTGCGGGCAGGAGATGACCTCTTTATCCAGGACGATGCAGAGGTATTGGCCGACATGGCTGGCGGTGTACTGGGCGAATTTGTCCGCCGCTTCCGCTTTCAGACGGAAGGGGATGAAGTACCCCATGTCGTCCCGGTCCAACCCGACCTGGTCCAAATCCGCGCCGGTGAGGATGGTCTCATAAACGCCCGAAGGGACGGTGGGGGTGGTGGGGGTCGTCTCGGTCACCACGGTGGCGGGGCCCAGGGAGAGGGTGGGGGTGGCCTCCGGTGTGGCCGGGGTCTCCCCGGCGGGGCTCTCGCTCAGGCGCGGGCCGCCCAGGGTGGTGGTGATCACTGCACCTTTCTCCAAAGCATACCGTCCCGCATCCACAAACTCCAGAAGCGCCGTGCCCCGGATGATTTCTATGGCCAGTTCGGGGTCCTCAATCCCCGGCAACTCCACGATGATACGGCGACCGCCCTGAATCTGGACGATGGTCTCGGCCAGGCCCAGGCTGTTGACCCG
>JACIWQ010000041.1 GCA_014360895.1 Thermoflexales bacterium
GAGGAGGGAGAGGGGGGAGGGGGGTGAGGGGAAAAGCGGCACGACTTTTCAGGACTTTCACCCGGTACGATTTTACGAGACTCAGCAGAGCCTTCGTGTCTTGGTGGTTTTCTTCTAAATCACTCCGGCGGACTGCCAGCGGGCAACGGTGTCGGGGTCGTAGCCCAGTTCAGCCAGGATGGCGGCGGTGTGCTCGCCGGGGGCAGGGGCAGGGCTCAGGGCCGGCGCCGGGACGTCGGAGAAGGCCAGTGGAGGGAGCAGGCCCGCCCCGCCCACCGGCGGGAGCATCCCCAGGGCCCGCACGGGGGGCGAATCCAGCGCCTCGGCCAGGGAGTACACCGGTTCGCAGCAGGCGTCCACGCCAGCCAGGGCCTCCGCCCACTCCGCCCGGGTGCGGGTATGGAAAAGCGCGCACATCTCTTCCCAAACCGAGCTACCGGGGACGGCCGGCGCGAACTGCTGGTCCAACCAGTCCTCCCGACCCACGGCGCGGCAGAACGCGGCCCAGAACTCCGGCTCCAGCGCCGAGAGGGTCATATAGCTGCCGTCGGCGGTCGGGTAGACGTTGTAGCAGACGACGCCGCCGGTCAGAGTGCTGGCGCCCCGGGCCATGGGCGACCCGCCCTGCAGGTGGGAGACGGCGATGGGGAGCAGGGAGAGGGCCCCGCCCAGGAGCGACGCGTCCACCCGCCCGCCCCGGCCCGTCCGCTCCCGGTCCAGGAGCGCCAGCAGGATGCCCACGGCGGCCCAGAGCGCGCCCGCCAGGTCCGCCACCGGCGCGCCGGGGACGACCGGCGGCCCTCCGAACGGGCCGGTCAGGTCCAGAAGCCCCGCCAGCCCGATGTAGTTCAGGTCGTGCCCGGCCCGCTCCCGATACGGCCCCTCGGGCCCGTAGCCGCTGAGCGCGCAGTAGACCAGCCGGGGGTTCTCTTGTGCCAGACGGTCGTAGCCCAGGCCCAGCCGCTCCATCACCCCGGGGCGGAAACTCTCCAGGAGCACGTCGGCGGTCCCCACCAGGCGCAGGAAGACGGCGCGGCCCTCTTCTGCCTTGAGGTTGAGCGTCAGGCTCTTCTTGCCCCGGTTGACGGCATGGAAGAGGACGCTCTGGCCGTCCGGGGCCAGCGGGGGGACGTAGCGGGTCCAGTCCCCCCCGCCCGGCGGCTCCACCCGGATGACCTCCGCCCCGAAGTCGGCCAGGATGAGGGAGCAATAGGGCCCGGGCAGGAGGCGGGAGAGGTCCAGGACGCGCAATGACGAAAGCGGCATATACGCTCCTTTTTTGAAACCACGAAGACACGAAGGCGCAAAGAAATTTTAAATTAACAATTAAATCTTCGTGTCTCCGTGTCTTTGTGGTAATCCATCTTCTACCTCAGCACTTCTTCCAGTGCGGCCATGAGGCGGGCGTTCTGGGTAGGGGTCCCGATGGTGATGCGCAGGAAGTCCGGCAGGCCGTAGATGTCGCAGGGGCGGACGATGATGCCGCGCTCCAGGAGGCGCCGGGCCACCTCCCCCGCCCGGGGCCCCACCCGGACCAGCACAAAGTTGGTATGGCTGGGGATGCAGGAAAGCCCCAGTCGCTGGACCCCCCGACAGATGAACTGCCGCCCGTTGATAGTGGCGGCAATCGTCGCTTCCATAAAGCCGTCGTCCTCCAGCGCGGCGACGCCCGCCGCCTGGGCCAGCCGGTTGACGGCGAAGGGTTCTTTCACCTTCAGGAGCGGCGCCAGGACCTCCGGTTGGGCCACCGCATAGCCCAGACGCACGCCCGCCAGGCCGTAGATTTTGGAGAAGGTCCGGATGACCATGACGTTCTCCCGCCCTTCCCGGACATAGGCCAGAGTATCCGGGAAGTCGTCGGCGTGGACGAACTCGTAGTAGGCCTCATCAAAGACGACCAGGACACTCTCGGGGACGCGCGCCATAAAGGCCGAGACCTCGTCGGCGGTCACGATGGTGCCGGTGGGGTTGTTGGGGTTGCAGACGAAGACGATTTTGGTCCGGTCGGTGATGGCGGCGGCCATCCCCTCCAGGTCCAGCCGGTAGTCCCGCAGGGGGACCGGCACCAGGCGGGCGCGCATGACGTGGGTGTAGATTTCGTAGAGGGGGAAGGAAGGTTGGCCGACGACGACTTCGTCCCCGTCATCCAGATAGGCCAGGCAGGTCTGGACGATGACGCCGTCGGCGCCGTTGCCGGCCGTCACCTGGTCGGGCCGGACACCCAGATGGCGGGCCAGGGCATGGCGCAGTTCGTAACTGTCGCCGTCGGGGTAGAGATGAAGGCGGGGGACCTCCTCCGCCAGGGCCCGCATGGCCCGGGGGGAGGGCCCCAGGGGGTTCTCGTTGGAGGCCAGTTTGACCACGTCGGTCAGGCCGTATTCCCGCTGCACTTCTTCAATGGGTTTGCCCGGCACGTAGGGCCGGATTTCCGCCAGACCTCGTTGCGGCTGGACAGGGCTCATAAGTCTCCTTTACAGGTCTTGAGAGGGCAGGCCGGGAGACGACGCCTTCTCTTCAGCGGGGCCTGCCCGCTTTTCGGGAGAAGATGAGAGATACCCCGAACATCGCGGTGCAGACCAGGACCATCGCCGGGCCGGAGGGGATGTTCAGGTAATACGAAGCGTACAGGCCCGCCACTGCGGAGAGGATACCGAAGAGGGCCGCCAGGCCCATCATCGGCCCGACCCGCCGGACCAGCAGGTAGGCGGTAGCGGGCGGCGTGACCAGCATCGCCACCACCAGCGCAACTCCCACCACCTGGAGGGCGGCCACCACGGTGACGGCCAGCAGGAACAGCAAGAGGTAACGGAGGAGCGAAGTGGGCAGGCGCAGGACGGTCGCCAGCACTGGGTCAAAGGCCACCAGGACCAGTTCCTTGTGAAAGGCCGCCGTCAGCAACAGCACCCCGCCGCTCAGGATGACCGTCACCATCAGGTCGGTGGGGGAGACGCCCAGGACGTTACCGAACAGGAAATGGGTGAGGTCCACGGTGTAGGTGCGCACCAGGCTGAGCAGGACAATGCCCAGGGCGAAGGCGCCGGAGAAGACGATGCCGATGGCGGTATCTTCCCGGATGCGGTTCTGCAGGGAGCCGATGGCGGCGGCGGCCAGCAGCCCGGCAGCCAGTGCGCCCGCGCTGAGGGGCCATCGGGCCAGATAGGCCACCGCCACGCCGGGCAGGATAGCGTGGGCCAGCGCGTCGCCGAAGAACGCCATACCTCTCAGCACCACATAGGTCCCCAGCACCGCGCAGACCGCTCCGACCAGGGTGGCCGCTATGAGCCCCCGGAGCATAAAGGGGTACGTCAGCGGTTCCAGCAACCATCCCATTATCTTCGCCCTCCCGAACAGTGACCGTCGCCCAGGATGAACGTCCCCCGCTCGTGCTCCCAAAGGGTCAGTTGTCCACCGTATACCCGCCGGAGGGCATCCGGGCAGAGGACATCTGCGGGCGGGCCGTAAGCAATCACTTCGCCGTTGAGCAGGAGCACCCGGTCCGACCACTCCGCCGCCATCTGGAGGTCATGGGTGGCCAGCAGGACCGTTACCCGGCGCTCCCGAAGGCGGTCCAGAAGGTGCAGAATGGCCTCCTCGCTGGCCGCGTCCACCCCGGCGAAGGGTTCATCCATCAACAATAGCGGGGCCTCCTGGGCCAGCGCGCGGGCGATGAAGGCGCGCTGGACCTGCCCGCCGGAGAGTTCCCCCAGCGGACGTCCGGCCAGGTCCGCCAGCCCGACCTGTTCCAGTGCCCGGCGCACGGCCTCCCGGTCCCGGCGGGACGGTCGCCGCAGCCATCCGATGTGGCGGATTCGCCCCATCATCACCACGTCGTGCACCGTTACCGGGAAGGTCAGGTCCACGTCCTCCCGCTGGGGAACGTAGCCAACGGAGGCCGGCTCCCGCCGGGGGTCGCAGCCGAAGACCTCCACCCGTCCGGATTCCAGGGGGAGCAAACCGACGATGGCTTTGAAGAGGGTGGACTTTCCGGCACCGTTGGGCCCGACGACGGCCACCCGTTCGCCGCCGAGGACGGTGAAGGTCGCGCCGCGCAGGGCGACCCGCCCGTTGTAGGCGACGGTGACGTTCTCCACCCGCAGCACTTCACAGCGTTCGGCCATATCGTCTCCTGCCCGGGGAGAGCCTGCCCAATGCTGGTGAGGGCTCTCCCCTCCGCCATTATAGCGCGGGGGTGGGAAGATGCAAACCTTTCCCACCTGTGCGATTACCTGCCGGCGCGTCGGTAGGGAGGCACCTTTTCAAAACCGCAAAGAGCGCCAAGGACGCAAAGAAACTCTAAAGAATTTGCGCTCCTTGCGTCCTTCGCGGTTCAATAAATCAACCGCACAGGTGGAACCTTTCCCCTACACGAACTCCCGAAACACCCAATTCCCCAACAGCCGCCCGCGCGGGGTCAGGCGCGCCGTCCGCCCGTCCCATTCCAGGAGGCCCTGCCCGACCAGGCGGGCCAGTTCCGCGCCAAAGGCCTCCGCCAACCCCACGCCGAAGCGGGCGCGGAAGCGGGCGTCGCTCACCCCCTCCACCAGCCGCAGCCCCATCATCATCGTCTCCCCCATCTCCAGCCGCAGGGGAATCTCCTCCACCTCCTCCGCCACCGACCGGCCCGCCGCCAATCGGCGGATATACTCCTCCGGATGCCGGGCATTGGTCCACCGCCGCCCTCCCCACCAGGACGACGCCCCCGCCCCCAGCCCCAGGTACAGCTCGTTGTACCAGTAGGTCAGGTTGTGGCGACAGAGGTGGCGTTCGGAGCGGGCCCAGTTGGAGAGTTCGTAGTGGAGATACCCCGCCTGTGCCAGCCGCGCCTCGGCCCATTCGTACATCTCCGCCGCCGCGTCGTCGTCGGGCGGAGGGAGTTCCCCCCGCGCCACCCGCTCCTGAAGGGGCGTCCCCTCTTCCAGCGTCAGCGCGTAGAGGGAGAGGTGGTCGGGGGCCAGCGAGAGCGCCGCCTCCAGCGTCTCCTGCCAATCCGAGAGGGCCTGGCCGGGCAGGCCATAGATGAGGTCCAGATTGACGTTCTCCAGGCCCGCCGCCCGCGCCGCCCTCACCGCCCCCACCGCGTCCTCCCAGGTGTGCCGTCGTCCCAGCAGGCGCAGTTCGTCCGGGTGGACGGATTGCACTCCCAGACTGAGCCGGTTCACCCCCAGTCCCCGCGCCGCCCGCAGGTACGCCGGGTCCACCGTACCCGGGTTGGCCTCCAGAGTGACCTCCACGTCCGGGGAGAGGGGAAAATGTTCTCTCAGGCACCGGAGAATTCGGGCCAGGGTATCCGGGGGGAGCATGGAGGGCGTCCCGCCGCCGAAGTAGACGGTATGGGCCGGAGCGGACGGCGCGGCCCGGATTTCGGTGCAGAGCGCTTCCCCGTAGGCCGGGATGAGGGCCTCCCGCCCGGCGTAGGTGTTGAACGCGCAATACGTACAGCGGCTCCGGCAGAAGGGGATGTGGATGTAGAGGGCAACCGACCCGGTCTCCATTGCGCCTCACGCCCTCCGCTGGAGCAGGACGACTGCCGCCAGGACCAGCGCGGCGCCGACCGCCTGGGGCCCCTCCATCCGTTCCCCCCAGACGGCCCAACCCAGCACGGCCGCGATGACCGGCTCCAGGGTGGCGATGATGCTGGCGTTGCTCGCCGGTACCCGGCGGAGTCCCAGATTGAAGGCCAGCCCGCCCCCCAGCGTGGGGACCAGCCCCAGCATCACCAGCCAGAAGAGCGTGGACGGGTGGGTCAGGGCGCGCGCGAGGGCCTGCGGCGACTGCAGCGGCAGAAGGAAGAGGGCGCCGATCCCCAGCGCCCAGGCCAGGGTGGCCCAGGCAGTGTGGCGTCGCTGGGCAATCTTGCTGAAGACGGTGTACGCCCCGTAGGTCAGCCCGGCCCCCAGGCCCGCCAGGACGCCCGGGCCGTTCAGCCGCATCCCCGCCGGGTCATAGGCCCGACCCACCAGCGCACAGCCCACAAACGCCAGAAGAAGGGCCCCGCCCCGCCGGAGGGTCCACCGTTCCCCCAGGAAAAGCACACTGTAGAGGGAGACCCAGATGGGGGCGGTGTACATCAGGACCGCCGCCACCCCCATCCCGGCCCGGTCAATCGCGTGGATGTAGACGACGTAGAAGGCCGCCACGCCGACCAGTCCGAAGGCCAGAAAGAAGAGGACGTCGCGCCGGCTCAGCCGCAGGGAGGCCCGGTCCCGCCAGAGGAGGGCCAGGAAGAGCACCAGGGCCGCAATCCCCGCGCGGAAGAAGACGATGGTCAGCAGGGGGAGGCCGGAGGCCGCCAGCCCCTTGTAGAAGAGGCCCAGCGTGGCCCAGAGCGCGGCCGCCACCAGGACCAACCCGTAGCCCCCAACGCTTCTCACAGTGGGACCTCAAATCGTTGATCGTCAGGCACGGAGCGTAGCGGAGGGCCGCCCCCTCACAGCGCGACCTCCACCCCCAGGTTCTGGCGCCGAGCTGCCTCCAGGACGGCCGCCGCCGCGGCCACGTCCTGTACCGCCACCCCCACCGACTTGAAGAGGGTCACCTCCTCCGGGGACATCCGCCCCGGCTTGAGACCGGCGACAATCTCCCCCAATTCGGCCCAGATGTGCGCCTCGGTCATCCGGCCCTCCCGGATGGGGATGAGCAGGTCGCCCGCCTCGGCCAGGCTGGCGGTGCGGTGGTCAATGACCACGCGCGCCCGCAGGACGGTCTCCGTGGGGACCTCCCGCATCTGGGGGGTGTAGGCGCCGACGGCGTTGATGTGGGTGCCGGGCCGGACGTCGGCGTCGTCAAAGACGGGGGTGGAGGAGGTGGTGGCGGTGCAGACCACATCCGCCCGCCGGACCGCTTCGGCGGGGCTGGCCGCGACGCGGACCGGTATCCCCAACCGCCCCTCCATCTCCCCGGCATACGCCTGCGCCCGCTGGGGGTCGGTGTCGTAGACCCAGGCCTCCCGGATGGGCCGCACCGCGCAGACGGCCTCCAGTTGGGTCCGCCCCTGCACTCCGGCCCCGAAGACGGCGGCGACGGCGGCATCCGGGCGGGCCAGCAGGTCGGTGGCCGCGCCGGAGGCGGCCCCCGTCCGCAGCGCCGTCAGCGACGCGCCCTCCATCGCCGCCACCGGCGCGCCGGTCTGGGCGTCTATAACCACCACCAGGGCGTGGATGAGGGGCAGGCCCCGGGCCGGGTTGTCGTTGAAGACGGACACCATCTTGACCGCCATCTGGTCATCCGCCGCCAGGTAGGCCGGCATAAAGAGGGTGAGGCCGTTGTGCCGGGGGACGTGGACCGGCACCCGCAGCGGCACTTCGGCCTGTCCGGTGGAGAGTTGGGCAAAGGCGCGCTTCATGGCCTCTACGGCGTCCCGCATCGGCAGTGCCTGGCGGACGTCGTGGTGGGAGAGGATGAGGATACGCATGGTGCCTCCGAAAGTGAAACGTGAAGAGTGAAAAGTAAAACGTGAAACGTGAAGGGTGAAAAGTGAAACGTGAAGAGTGAAACGGGATCAGTCTACAGGGAAAACCGGGCGGTTCAGGGCGTGCGCCAGGTCGTCCGGCCACATCTCGTCCAGCGACTGGCCCTCCGGGCCGCGAAACATCACCGAGGGCAGGACCACTTTCTCCCGCAGCGGACGATCCCGCAGATGGGCCACCACGTCCTGACCGGTCAGGAGGCCGGCCACGGTCACCGTCTCGCCGAAAAAGCGGTTGGGGACAGGGACGACCTCCGCCCGGATGCCGGTGCGGTCGGCGAATTTCGCCGCCAGACCCTCCAGCACCGGCGCCATCAACGTCCCCGTGACCCAGGTCTGGCCCGGGCCCCCGAGGGCGGATAACGTCCGCTCCAGGCCCCGCCACCGGTCCAGCAGCGACCGCACCAGCCCCACCCCGTTCTCCCGTAGGTCCAGGCCGTCGTAGGCCGCGCGCGGGGGAACGGCCTCCCCCAGCCGGAGAATCCACTCGTCGCTCAGGTAGACGAAGCGGACGCCCAGCCGACGCCGCAGCCGCCGCTGCCAGGCCGTCACCTGCTCCCAGACTCCGCGCATCTCCGGCAGGGTGTACGGTCGGCATCCGCCCCGGTGGTACTTCGTCAGCCCCACCGGGACCACGCTGACGGAGCGGACGGAGGGGTAGAGGTCCGCCAGGTCGCCGATGGAGCGGTCCAGATGAGGGCCGTCGTTCATGCCCGGCACCAGGACCAGTTGAGTGTGGACCTCAATGCCCATCCGGGCCAGACGGCGCAATCCGTCCATCACGTCGGGGGCGCGGGGGTTGCCCAGCACCCGCCGCCGGAGGTCGGGGTCCGTCGCCTGGACGGAGACGTAGAGGGGGCTCAGGTGTTGCTCCCCGATGCGGGCCCAGTCCTCCTCCGTCAGGTTGGTCAGGGTGATGTAACTGCCGAAGAGAAAGGAGTAGCGGTAGTCGTCATCTTTGATGTAGAGCGATGGGCGCAACCCCCGGGGCATCTGGGCGACGAAGCAGAACTCGCAACGGTTGTTGCAGCGGCGGATGTCGGTATCAAAGAGGGGGTGGACGAAATCCAGGCCCAACGGCTCGTCGTACCGGCGGCGCGCCCGGAGGATTTGTTCTCCTCCCTCCCGGCGGACGCGCACGGTCAGCTGCTCCTCCGCCCCGTAGAACTGGACGTCTATGAGGTCCCGCAGGGGGTGACCGTTGATTTCCAGCAGCTCATCGCCGGGGCGCAGGCCCCATCGTGCGGCCAAGCTGTTGGGTTGGACGGCGGAGATGATGCCAGGCATGGCAGGCGCGGTTATTCCGACTCCGGCAACGGTGACCAGCGGTAACTCAGTTTGTAACTGCGGGCAATCATCAGCGTCTGGGTGGAGCGGACGCCGGGAATCTGATGGATTTGCTGGAGCAGGAAGTCGGTCAGGTGGCTCAGGTCGCGGCAGAAGACCTCCATAACCAAATCAAACGCCCCCAGAGTCATCACCAGATAACTGACCTCGGGGAGTTCGGCAACCCGTCGGGCCACCTCGTCTATCTGCCCTGGGGCGACGGTGACGCCGACGATGGCCGGGGCCTGGAAGCCCAGCGCGTAGGGGTCCACTATCCCCACGGTGCGGATCACCCCCGCCTCCACCAGGGCGCGGTAGCGGAGGCGGACCGTCGTCTCGGAGACGCCGGCCTGGCGGGCGATGTGGGTGAAGGGGGTCCGCCCGTCCTGCTGCAAGGTCTGCAGAATCAGACGGTCCAGGTCATCCATTTGGGCCTGCATAGGGTCTCCTCCTTGCGTTTTATGATACCCCAACTTGCCCGGTTTGCAAAGGTACGCAGAGCGCGCCGGTGGGAGGAGAGAACGGGTGAGAAATGCAAAATTCGCGGAAAGGGGTAAAATAGGGCGAAGGCATCCTCTGAAAGGAGCACAATGAGCTTGTATTATGCGACGACGGATTCCCCCTTCGGCCCGCTGATGCTGCTGGCCACGCCGACAGGCTTGTGCCGGGTGGGGCTACCCGGCGAGAGTCGGGCCTCTCTGGAGGCCTGGGCCGCCCGATGGGTGGGGCCGGAGCCGCCGGAGGAGAACCCGGCGGCATTCTCGGACGCCTTCGTCCAACTGCGGGAGTACTTCTCCCGCATCCGGCGGGAGTTTGACCTGCCGCTGGACCTGCGGGGCACTCCTTTCCAGCGCCGGGTGTGGGAGGAACTGCGGCGGATTCCCTACGGCCAGACCGTTACCTACGGCGAACTGGCCCGCCGGGTCGGCCGGCCCGACGCCGCGCGGGCAGTGGGTCAGGCGGTGGGGGCCAACCCCATCCCCATCATCCTCCCCTGCCATCGGGTGGTGGGCGCCAACGGCTCCTTGGTGGGCTACGGCGGCGGACTGGACATCAAGGCGGCCCTGCTCCGGCTGGAGGGAGTGTTGTAAGGAGTCACCAGGCATATGTGGCGTCTCCCCTGGCGGTGGTTCTGGACGCTCGGACTGGTCCTTATTCTCCTGGTCGTCGGTACATCCAACTACGAGCGGTATCTGGCGACCTCTGACCGTCCCGCCGACGCCTATCCGGTGCTCTCGCTGGAGGGGTATCACCGCCTGCTGGTGGTGGCCCCCCACTGCGACGACGAGACGCTGGCCGCCGCCGGCCTCATCCAGGCCGCCCGGCGGCGCGGTATGGACATCCGGGTGGTCATCGCCACCGCCGGCGACGGCTATATCCGGGCGACGGCCACCTGGTTTCGCCGTCCGCCCCGGGCGGCGGACTTCGTGGCCCTGGGGGAGATGCGCCAGCGAGAGTCCCTTGCCGCCCTTGCCCACCTGGGGTTGGACGAGAAGGACGCGGTCTTTCTGACCTACCCGGAGCGGCGAATCGGCGTCCTCTGGTGGAGCCGCTGGGACACGCCGGACCGCTCCCCGTTCACCGGGCGGACGCGGAACCTCTATCCCCGCGCCTTCCAATTCAACGCCCCCTACACCGGTCAGGCGCTGCTGGAGGACCTGCGGACATTGCTGAAGACCTTCCGTCCAGACCTCATCGTCTTTCCCCATCCCAATGACGTCCATCCCGACCATCGGGCGCTGAGTGTGTTCGTCCGGCTGGCGGTCGCGATGGAGGAAGACCAGGACTCGGATTATCGTCCGCGCCTGCTGGGGTATCTGGTCCACTACGGTCGGTTCCCCCAGCCGGTGGGGCTGAAACCCCAAGCGTTTCTGCTCCCGCCCCGGCCACTGGACGCGCTGGAGGAATGGGTCCAATGGCCGCTGGCCGAGCTGGACGTGGCAGCCAAAGGGGCGGCGGTGGAGGAGTACCACTCCCAACTCAAAGTGCTGGGCCGTTTCCTGCGCAGTTTCGTCCGGCAGAACGAACTGTTTGCACTCCAGGACGCGGTCACGTCCCTGGGAATCGTGGACGGCGCCATCTGGCAGGACCCCGAAGAGGTCCAGAGGAACTGGAAAGGGACAGATGGGTTGGTACGGGAGCCGGTAAAGGATAACGTGATCCGTTGGGTGGCTGCCGGAGCTGACATCAGCCATATGATGTTGTTCCGGGCGGGGGATTCCCTCTGGGTCGGAATAGAGTTGCGCCGCCCCCCAACGCCAGCGTACGATTACCGGATTTCCCTGCGCGCCGTCTTCCCCAACGGGGAGTCTACTGCCCGGGTGGGCCGCTGGGGAGCGGTCAGGCAGGGAGAATGGGAGGAGCGCGGGCGCTTTCTATGGTACAGGGTGGATCTGGAGGAACTGGGCTCCCCCACCTGGATCGCGCTGACGGCGGAGACCCGGCAGGGTGAAGTGCTGGACTTTACAGCCTGGTATCTGCTCTATCTGGGGAAATAGATGTTTCAGCCCCCGAGGACCCGCACCGCCCCCGGCCCCAGGAGGTCCGCCAGTTTCTCCCCCAGTTCGTCGCAGTAGCGGGTGGAATGGTTGGGGAATTCCAGGACGACCTCCCCGTTGGCCCCGCCCACCAGATGGAAGGTGAACCGGTCCTCTCCGGGGTAGGCCGTCAGCAATTCGTGGACGGCGGAGAGGAGGCGGAAGTCCCGCTCCATATCGCCGCTGCGCCGGATGGTGACCTGGATCGTCCGGGGGCGCAGGTCGATGGCCTGTGCCGCCGCTTCCGTCCAGGGAGCAGTCCGGTATTCGGGACCCGCTGATTCCCTCAGCATCACCGTCCCATTGGGGCGGGGGCGGGCAACCTCCTCCGGCCGCTTGACCCACTGGCAGATGAGGCTCGGCGGCTCGCGCCGGGCATCCACTTTGCCGCAGACGACCACTAAGGCCTCCGGCTGCCATTTCTCCCGGCTCTCCACCCAGACGCGCGGGAAGACGACCACGTCGCAGGCCCCGTAGAGGTCCTCCAGGGTGACGAAAGCCATCTCCTTGCCGTCCTTCGTCGTGTGCCGTCGGATGCGCCGGACCATTCCGGCCACAGTGACGACGGACTCGTGCGGTTCCTCGTGCAATTGCCCGGCGTAGGCGTTGATGACGTCCGCCAGTTCGCGCGCCGCACGGGTCAGCGGATGTTCGGAGAGGTAGACCCCCATCAGGTCTTTCTCCCACTCCAGCATCTCCCGCAGGGGCACCTCGGGAATGGACGGCAGGCCGACGAAGAGCCCCTCGTCATCCCCCAATCGGACGCCGGTGGTCTCGCCGAAGAGGCTGAGTTGCCCCATATCCCGCGCCTGGTGGGTACGGGCGCTGAGGTCCATCATCCGGTCTATCGCGGCCAGCAGACGGGCCCGGGGACCGAATTCATCCAGCGCCCCGGCCCGAATCAGGCTCTCCAGCGCTCGCCGATTGACCTGCCGCAGGTCCACCCGACGGCAGAAGTCGGCGAGCGAAGAGAAGGGACGGTCGCCCCGCGCGGCGAGAATGACCCCGACGGGGCCATCGCCCACGTTCTTGACGGCGCCCAGGCCGAAGCGAATGGCCCCTCTCCTCTGCTCCCTGCTCCATGCCTTCTGTGTCCCACTTCCCGCTTCCCACTTCCCACTTCCTGCTTCCCACTTCCCACTTCCCGCTTCCCACTTCCCACTTCCCGCTTCCCACTTCCCACTTCCTGCTTCTTCTATAGTGAACTCCAGGCCGGAGTGGTTGATGCTGGGCGGGAGAACCTCTATGCCCATCCGGCGGCACTCGTTGATCAGGATGCCGACCTTCTCGGTGTTGTGCCGCTCCACCGTCAGCAGGGCGGTCATGTACTCTAACGGGTAGTGGGCCTTCAGGTATGCCGTCTGGCAGGTCAGAGCGCCGTAGGTGGCAGCATGGCTGTTGTGGACCAGAATGTCGTTCGCGATAAAATTGTGTGTGCCCGCCACCGACAGGTCATAGGTCGGTTTTTCGCCGACGTACTCAATCCGGACCACCCGATCCCAATAGATGTCGCTTTCAGCGTACCGCCGCAGGGCATCGCTGCCAAAGTACTCGGCCAGCCGGGCGATGGTCTCCCGGCGGAACCCCCTTTTCGTGAGCGTGGTGGAAGGGAGGAACTCCCGAGGGGCCACCCCTGCCTCATCCCGCACCTGCTGCCAGGTGATCCCTGCCGCCGCTTTTTCGGCCCGGATGATGTGTTTAACCTCTACGGGAATCGTATCGCCCGTTCCCCTGGCGGTGGGCAAATCCGTGTTCGCCGCCTGACCACAGGCTTCCCGCTGGGCAGGGTTGAGCAGATAAGGGCCCACCACAGCAGCGAACTGTCGGATGTGCTCGTGGCCCATCACATGCACCTGGTATCCTCGTCGCCCATTTTTGTACGAAAAGTCTACCTTCCGCAGGCAGCTCACGATGCCCAGACGCAGGAGCAGGTGTTGCACCTGCCGGGCCAGCCGCTCTGACGCCGTGGCGTAATACGCATGCACAAAGCCAGCCCGGACGCCAACATACCCATCTCCAGACCACAGTCGGCCTAATAGAAGGGCAATCTGGTCGTTCTTCAGGGCGAAGACGTCGGCGGGAATTTCCTTCTCACGGGCATTTTTCCCCCAGAGTCCCAGTCCCTTCAGCCAGTTGACAATGCCCGGGGGTTCGTCCCGCCGAACGCGTCCGGCATAGACCGACCAGGTGCCCTTGTGGCGGGTCACCCGGCACCGGACGTTCTCAAACTGCTCCGCCGCGCGGACGTAGTCCTCCAGTTGCTCCTGGCTCTGGGTGTAGTAGTAAACGGAATAGGGGTGACAAAGGTTTCCCTCAGCCAGGAGATGTCCCAGGGCAATCAACCAGTGCTCTGGCCATTCCTGCCTTCCCTCCACCGGAAGGCAGCGGGGGACAGCGATGCGGTCTCCCGGCTGAAGTTCCTCCAGCCGCCGCCAACCGTCAAACGTGTAAAATGGATGGTTGCCGGTGGCCTCTATTTCCCGCCCCAGCGCAGTGGTCAGCCGGAAAACCGGCTTGACCCCGTTATAGGCTACCCCTGTCACTTGACCGGCCTGAAGTTTCAGCCGATCGGTATCGCAGGTGAGCACCTGTCCCACCGGGACGACGGAATTGACCATCTCTTCTATCCGAACGACGCGCCCGGTCGCAGCGTCCACGATTTCCACGTCTCCTGGCAGGCACTTATTGAAGCCATACCGCGCGAAAAACTCAATATCGTCAAAAATCCCCTCGGCGACTTCGCGCGCGATGCCTCGGGCCTGGCATCCCTCCACGAATTTGGCCCGATGGGCCAGGAGAGCGTCCTTCTTTTTCTTGCCGACGGCCTTGCGGATGGTATCCGCCTCGCCCGGCTCGTACCCCGCCAGGTCGGTCGCGATGCGGATAATCTGTTCCTGGTAGACAATGATGCCATAGGTCTCGTCCAGGATGGGCGCCAGGGCGGGATGGCGGTACTCCACCTTCTCCTCGCCGTGCATGCGGCGGATGTAGGTGGGGATGTACTCCATCGGGCCGGGGCGGTAGAGGGCCAGCGCGGCGACGACGTGGTCGTACCGGGTGGGGCGCATCTCCTGGAGGACCCGGCGGAAGCCCGCCCCTTCCACCTGGAATACCCCCATCACGTCCCCGCTGGAGAGCAACCGGTAGATGGCCGGGTCGTCCAGCGGGA
Organism: Thermoflexales bacterium; assembly: GCA_014360895.1. Taxonomy (GTDB): domain Bacteria; phylum Chloroflexota; class Anaerolineae; order B4-G1; family DUEL01; genus SpSt-77. The sequence continues at coordinate 14,498 of JACIWQ010000041.1, forward strand.
TGGAGTCCAGGTCCAGCACGACCCCATGCCGCTGGCGGATGAGGTCGCAGGCGCGGCGCATAATGGTGAGCGTACTCAGCCCCAGAAAGTCCACCTTGAGGAGACCGATGGCTTCCAGGTCCTCCATCGGCCACTGGGTGACGGCGCTGAGGACCGCCTCGCCCGCTTCTTCCAACTCCGCTCCGTTCTCCCCTTCCTCCGCTCCCCGGCCTCTCCGTCCCTCCGCTCCCCGGCTTCTCGGCTCCTCTGCTCCTCCGCTCCCCTGCTCTTTGGTGGGTCGGTGGAGGGGACAGTAGGTCACCAGTGGAGCATCGGCGATGACCACGCCGGCCGCGTGGGTGGAGGCGTGCCGGGCCACTCCCTCCAGTTGCATCGCCGTATCCAGCAGTTGCCGGACGTAGGGGGTGGTCCGATAGAGTTCGGCCAGTTCCGGAACCCCTTCCAGCGCCTCGGCGATGGAGACCGGTTTGCCGGGGATGGAGGGGATCAGTTTGGCGATGCGGTCCACCTCCGAGAGGGGAATGTCCATCACGCGGCCCACATCCCGCACCGCCGCACGGGCCCCCATGGTCCCGAAAGTGATAATCTGGGCGACGTTCTCCTGCCCGTACTTCTGAAGGGCGTACTCAATCATCTCCGCCCGGCGGTCGTCGGGGAAGTCCAGGTCAATATCGGGCATGGTGACCCGGCCCGGATTGAGGAACCGCTCAAAGATGAGATGGTTGGTCAGCGGGTCTACCCGGGTGATTTCCAGGCAGTAGGCGACGATAGAGCCACCGGCGGAGCCCCGGGCGTTATACCAGATGTCCCGTTCCCGCGCCGCCCGGCAGAGGTCCCAGACGATGAGGAAGTAGGTGTCAAAGCCCATCTGGTGGATGACCGCCAGTTCGTGCTCCAGCCGTCGGCGGATTTCGGGACTCTCGGCCCGGTCTCCGTAGCGGCGGCGGAGGCCCTCTTCGCAGAGGAGGCGCAGGTACGATTGGGGCGTATGCCCCTCGGGCACGGGAAAGACGGGCAGGTGGGGACGGCCAAACTCCAGTTCCACCTGGCACATCTCGGCGACGCGCAGGGTGTTGGTCAGCGCCTCCGGCACCTCGGCGAAGAGCGCGGCCATCTCCTCCGGAGTGCGCATGTAGTACGTGTCCCCCTCGTAGCGCATCCGGCTTGGGTCTTTGAGGGACTTGCCGGTGCCGATGGCCAGCAGGGTGTCGTGGACGGGAGCCTGTTCGCGGGTGAGGTAGTGGACATCGTTGGTCGCCACCAGGGGAAGGCCGAACTCCCGGGCCAATTCCAGCAGGTGACGGTTGACCCGATGGAGGTCCGGCAGGTCGTGGTCCTGCAGTTCCAGGTAGAAGCGGTCGGGGAAGCGCTCGCGGTACCAGGCGATCACGGCCCGCGCCTCCTCCAGGCGCCCGTCTATGATGAGGCGCGGGATTTCGGAGGACTTGCAGCCGGAGAAGACAATGAGCCCTTCGCCGTACCGCTCCAGCGTCTCTTTATCCACGCGGGGCTTGTAGTAGTACCCCTCCAGCATAGCAATCGTCGCCAGGCGGAGGAGGTTCTGGTAGCCGGTCTGGTTCTGGGCCAGCAGGAGGAGATGGTAGGGCTTGCGGTCCTCGGCGGCGTTGCGCTCATGCAGACGACGCGGGGCCAGATACGCCTCCAGGCCGATGATGGGCTTGATTCCGGCCTCCTGCGCGGCCTGATAGAACTCCACGACGCCGTAGAGAGCACCGTGGTCGGTGATGGCCAGCGCGGGCATGCCCAACTCGGCGGCCCGCTGGGTCAGCGCCTTCGGCGTACACAGGCCGTCCAGCAGGGAGTAGTGCGTATGGACGTGAAGATGGACAAACTCCGGCATGATGTTTCGGATGAGGACGCGGATAAACGCGGATTAACGTGGAAAATCTCTGCGCTCATCCGCGTAAATCCGCGTCCCCTTAAAGCCGCGCGTGCTTCTCGGCGTGGAGGCGGAGGACGCGCTCCTGCACTTCCGCCAGATAGCGGCCCTGGAGGGGGAACCAGTGCAGGATGGCGGCGCCGATGATGAGCGCCACGCCCGGGATCAATCCGATGAGGGCCTTAATCCCGAAGAGCGCGCTGGCGGGCTGGTCCAGGTAGACCTGACCGCCGTGCGCCTCCCGGGTGACGAAACCCGTTACTTCCAGGATGAAGGGGATGAGGGCCAGCGCCACCGACTGGGCGGGTTTGGTCAGCAGCGCGTTGACGCCGAAGAACGCGCCCTCCCGCCGGACCCCCGAGCGGAGTTCGTCCTCGTCCGCCACCTGAGCAAAGAGGACGTTGGTCAGCGTCTGTGGGCCGGCCAGACCGAATCCCGCTACGGCCAGGCAGACCGGGATGAGGGGATTCGGCACCACGGTAATCAGGACCAGCGCGATCCCGGCCACCAGAAGGAGCAATTGCTGCGCCCCGGCGACACCGAACCGTCGCCGGATCAGAGGAGTCATCGGAACGCCGATGAAGAGGGGAATGAAGACCGCCGCCAGAAGCAGAATCGCGCTCATCCGGAGCACATAGTCGGCCAGATAGAAGAGCATCCCCACCACCAGCGACTGCATCAGAATGGACATGAAGTTCTGGCTGACCAGAAGCAAGAAGGACTTGCTGGTGAACGTATAGCGGATGGCCTCTTTCAGGGGCAAGGGCTGGTCCACCCGATAGAACTCCGGGCGCTCCTTCACCTTGAGGGTCGTGGCTATCACCAGCAGCGCGCTGACCACGCCGACCGCGACCATAGAGACCTGCAAGGGCAGGAAGGACGGAGAGGTCCCGGCCTTGGGGCGGAACATCTCCGGGATGATGAAGCCCAGGAGGAAGCCCAGCAGTCCGAAGAGAGAGGCGGAGATTTGCAGGTGGTTCCGTTCGGCGTCCGACTCGCTGACCTCCGGCAGGAGCGCCGAGTAGACCAGGCCAACGATGGTGTAGCAGGTGTCGTAGAGGAGCATCGTCACCAGCATCCACCAGAAAAGGGCCACCTGACCGGCCCGGGCGGGGGCCAGCCACACCAGGATGAACGTCAGGCCCAGGAAGGGGGCGGTGTAGCGCATGTAGGGGATGCGCCGTCCCCGGCGGGAGCGGGTGCTGTCGGTGATGTAGCCGAATAGGGGGTCGTTCAAGGCGTTCCACACCGCGTAAATGGCGGAGGCAATCCCGATCCAGCGGGCCTGCAGGCCCAGATAGTCCTGGTAGAAGATGGGGAGCAGGGCCCCGTAGGTGCCGGAGACCAGAGAGGTCCCCAGCGCGGCCAGTCCCCAGATGAATTTGTAGCCAGCGCTCAGGCGGACCGGTGCGAACGTTTCAGGGGTGGCGGCAGTATCCATGGTTTCCTCCGGATGGAACGCGGGAAGGTAGAGATGGTCATCGCAGTGGGACGGTCTGGGGGGATTATAGCACTGGAGCAGACAAAAGGCAATCCGGGTCGGTTGACTATCGCCTGAATTGTGGTATCCTCAACAGATGTGTCATACCTTTGTGATGATCTGGCCCGAAGGTTCCCCTGACGCACCGGTACGGGCTGGATCCATCCGCGAGAAAACACGCCCTGTATGAGCGCACATCTGGAGACCCGAAAGATCAACAACGCGAATTCAGGGGGGTTGCCGCCCCATTTCCGTCATAATTTTACCGTCCTGCTGATAGACTACGTCTTTTTCGGGATTGCCTATTCGTTTCTGAACCCGAACACCGTCCTGCCGGCCTTCGCCCGTACTCTGACGGCGTCGGAGCCGCTGATCGGGATGGTCAGCACGGTAATGGCGGCGGGGTGGCTGCTGCCCCAATTTGCGGTCGGAGCCGTGATTGGCCCGAAACCCCGCAAGAAGCCGTACCTGCTGCGGGCCATCTACGTGGGCCGGCCCATCTACTTCCTGCTGGCGCTGGTCATCTGGGCCGGCCTGACCCGCCATGCCGATTGGATGCTGGGGGTCTTTCTGGCCGGGATGGGGCTGTTCAACATCCTGGACGGCGTCGCTTCGGTGGCCTGGTTTGACCTGATGGGGGCAACGATTCCGCCCACCCGACGGGGACGGCTGATTGGGGCCGCGCAACTTCTGGGAGGACTCTCCGGTATCGGAGTGGGCGCGCTGGTAGGGGCGATCCTCTCCAGCCCGATGTTGCCGTATCCCCGCAATTACGCGGTGCTTTTTGCTCTCGGAGGACTGGCCCTCCTGCCTTCCACCATCGCACTGACATTGCTTCGGGAGCCGGAGAGGGAACCGCCCTCTCCTTCCGCGCCGGCGGCCTCGCCCGGTTTGCGCCGTCAACTGGGGGAGGTCTGGGGAGGCTGGCCGGATTTCCGGCGTCTGGTCTTCGGCCGCTGGCTGATCGGGCTATTTGGACTGGCTCTCCCCTTCTACATCCTGCACGCGACGGAAGTGGTGGGATTGCCCGAAGTGGTGGTGGGCTGGTTTGTCTCCGCCCAGATGGTCGGAGGCATCGTCGCCAGTATCGGGTTGGGCTGGTTGAGCGAGCGCTGGGGCCCCCGGGCGGCCATCTGGGCCGGCGCCACGGCCACCCTCATCAGCCCGCTGCTGGCCCTGCTCATCCACCTGACCGGGAGCCGCTGGCTCGCCCAGACCTATCCCCTGGTCTACTTCTGCTACGGCATCACCAACAACACCTGGATGATGGGGATGTTCAACTATCTGCTGGAGATTGCGCCGGAGGACCGCCGCCCGCTCTTCGTGGGCCTCTACAATACCCTGGGCGGGGTGCTGGTGCCGGTCTCTTTCCTGGGCGGGGTGCTCCTGCGGCTGACCTCTTATCCGGTCCTGTTCGCTACGACGGCCCTGGGAGTGGCCGGTGGGCTGTGGATGAGCCTGGGGTTGAGGGATACCCGGAAGTAGACGACAGACGACAGCCGTGGATGTTCGGTCTTCCCCCTCCCTGCCCGTGTCTGGCGCGCTTCACCCAACCGGATGCCTTTGGTGGATGCTCCGGGGAGTTCCTCTGCTCCTGCTCTTCGGTGCGGGAGCGGTCGCCGGGCCGGTGCTCCACCGCTGGCTGGCGGACCGGGACGCCATCCAGGCCTGGGTGGCGGCGCTGGGCCCCTGGGGGCCGCTGGGAGGCGTTCTCCTGAACGCGGCGCAGGTGCTGCTGGCCCCTATCCCCGGCCAGATTTTCGGCCTGGTCAACGGCTATCTCTACGGCGTCGTTCGGGGCACCCTCTACAGTTGGCTGGGCGTCCAGTTGGGGTCGGCGCTGGCGATGGGGCTGGGACGCTGGCTGGGCCGCCCACTGGTCGCGCGGCTGGCGGGCCCGGCGCGGCTGGAGCGCTGGGACCGCCTGGCCCGACGGCGAGGGCCGACTTTCTTCCTGCTGGTCTTCCTGCTCCCGTTCCTGCCGGATGACCTGGCCTGTTTCGTCATCGGACTGAGCCCGCTCTCCATCCCGTACATGCTGCTCCTGGCCGGGGTGGGACGGCTGCCCGGGCTGGTCGTCTCCAGTTGGGTGGGGGCCAACGCGACCCGTCCCCCCGCAGAAATCTGGGCGGTACTGGTGGGCGGCGGGCTGGCGCTGGCGTACCTCTTCGGCCGATACCGGGAGCGGATAGAGGAGGCCATAATCCGGGTCGTTGGTCGTAAAACGTGAAGGTGAAGCGTGAAGAGTGAAGCGTGAAGCGTGAAACGTGAGGCGTGAAACGTGAAGAGTGAAACGTGAAGAGTGAAACGTGAAGCGTGAAACGTGAGGCGTGAAACGGAATCTGCTATGTTCGTAGATGAGGCAATTATCTATGTGAAAGCCGGAGACGGCGGGAACGGCTGCGTGGCCTTCCGACGGGAGAAATACGTCCCCTTCGGTGGGCCGGCGGGGGGCGACGGTGGCAAGGGGGGGGATGTCGTCCTCTACGTAGACCCGCATCTGAACACCCTCTACCGCTTCACCCGCCAGCGCCATTTTCGGGCCGAACGGGGCCAGCACGGGCGGGGCAAGAACCAGCATGGGGCCGACGGCGCCGACCTGCGGGTGCCGGTGCCGCCGGGTACGGTGGTGCGGGATGCGGAGACCGGCCGGTTGCTGGCCGACCTGACGGAGCCCGGGCAGGAGGTGGTGGTGGCCCGGGGCGGGCGGGGCGGACGGGGCAACGCCCGATTCGCCACCCCGTCCCATCAGGCCCCCCGCATCGCCGAGAACGGGGAACCGGGGGAAGAGCGCACCCTCCACCTGGAATTGAAACTCCTGGCCGACGTGGGACTGGTCGGGAAACCCAACGCCGGGAAATCCACCCTGCTGGCGGCGGTGACGGCGGCGCGGCCCAAGATCGCCCCGTATCCTTTCACTACCCTGGAGCCCCACCTGGGCGTCGTCGTCCTGGACGCCCAGACCGACTTTGTGATGGCCGACCTCCCCGGGCTGATAGAGGGCGCCAGCCAGGGCCGGGGGCTGGGGCACGAATTCCTGCGCCACGTGGAACGCACCCGTCTCCTCATCCATCTGCTGGACGGGACGGCGGAGGACCCGCTGGGGGACTTCGCCGCCATCAACGCCGAACTGGCCGCGTTTGGTCACGGACTGGAGCGGAAACCCCAACTGGTGGCCTTCAACAAAATGGACATGCCGGAGGCCCGGGAGCGCTGGCCCCGGGTCCGGGATGCCCTGAAGGCCCGGGGCTATGAGGTCTTCCCCATCTCCGGCCTGACCCGGGAGGGGGTGCGGGACCTCCTCTGGGCGGCGGCCCGGAAACTGGAAGAGATCCCCCGTATGCCCGAGCCCGCCCACGAAATCCCGGTCTTCCGGCTGGAGGACGACGAGCGGACGTTCTGGGTGGAGCGGGAGGCCGACGGCTGGCGGGTTTGGGGGAAACGGGTGGAGCGACTGGCCGCGATGACCCCGCTGGAACTGGAGGAGGCCGTCTACCGCCTGCACCGCTCCCTGGAGGCGATGGGGGTACTGGACGCATTGCGGGAAGCTGGGGTCCAGCCCGGAGATACGGTACGGATTGGGAAAGTGGAACTGGTGTGGGAGGAGGAAGGATAGCAGGAAGCAGGAAGCAGGAAGCAGGGAGCAGGAAGCAGGAAGCCGGAAGCAGGAAGCAGGAAGCAGGAAGCAGGAAGCCGGTAACGGTGATGAGTTCAACGAAATCCGGTCCAGGAGGTGACCATGCCCGCGATAGACCTCTCAGAGACCTTGTGCCTCCACTACGAGGAAGTGAACCCCACGGGTGCTCCGCCCGTTCTCCTGCTGCACGGCCTGGGTTCCGCCGGTGGGGACTGGGTCATGCAGTTCGGTTCCCTCTCCCGGGCGGGGTATTGGGTGCTGGCCCCCGATCTGCGGGGGTTCGGCCGTTCCAGTGCCCCACCCGAAGTGACCGTCCAGGCGATGGCGGAGGATATGGCGCTCTTTCTGGAACGGATGGACGCTGTGCCCGCCCATGTCGTGGGCATCTCTATGGGCGGGACGGTGGCCCAGCAACTGGCGCTGGACCACCCCGAAATGGTGCGCCGTCTGGTGCTGGTGAACACGTTTGCCTGCCTGCGTCCGAAGAGCATGAGCGGCTGGCTCTACTTCCTGGCGCGGACCGTCCTGAGCAGTCTGGTCGGCCCGGAGCGCCAGGCCGAGATGGTGGCCCGGCGGCTCTTCCCCCGCCCCGACCAGCAACTCCTGCGGGAGAACATCATCCGGCGCATCAACCAGGCCAATCCCTGTGCTTATCGGTCCGCCATGCGCTCCCTGATGCGCTTTGATACGACGGGCCGACTGGGGGAACTGCGCATGCCCGTCCTGGTGGTGACGGGTGCGGAAGACACCACCGTGCCGCCGCCGGTCCAGTCCGCCCTGGCGCGGGGAATTCCCGGCGCCCGGCATGTCGTTGTGGAAGGGAGCGGCCACGGTATCATCGCCGATAACCCCGGTGAATTCAACCGCATCCTGCTGGAATTCCTGGCGGAGGAGAGGGGCTGACCTTCTTTTGCGTTCCGTGCCTGACTCCAAGCCCTTCACGCTATAATGCAGGACTACCCGTCCAACCGGCAGCACTGCATAATTGATGGGGCGCTCGTCGTCCGGCAGATGAACGCTCCCCCGCGGCGTTTCATGGCTCCCTACGAAAGGCACGAAGTAAAAAAGAGCAGCCAGAAGCACCTTTGAACAACGGATGCTCTGGCTGCCCTTTGCGCCTTCCTGCAAAAGTAGAAGTGATTACACGACGAACTGAGCGATAGTGTAAAAGACGGGCCGGAGTGCCGGGTAGAGGCTTCGGTATGTTGGATATGCCCGCTGGTAGACCTCCGTCGCCGGGCCCGGCACCGTACTTCCGGTGATTCGGATGACCGCGGAGCAGGCCTCCACCACGCTGCCGAAAGCGCCCGCTCCAGTGGCCGCTAGGAGCGCGGCCCCATAGGCGGCCCCTTCGGTAGTGTTGACCGTCACCAGTTCTACCCCCAGGACATCCGCCAGGATTTGCCGCCAGAGCGGGCTGCGTGCCCCACCCCCGGAAGCCCGCACCTGAGTGATCTCGGCCAACCCCACCGCCTTCATCAGTTCAAAACTATCGCGGAGGCCGAACGCCACCCCCTCCAGCACCGCGCGGGTCATATGCGCCAGCGAGTGGCGCACCGTGAGCCCCACGAAGGCCCCGCGCGCCAGCGGGTCGGGATAGGGAGTGCGCTCGCCGGTCAGATACGGCAGATACAGCAGGCCTTCACTGCCCGGGGGGACGGTCGCGGCGGGGGCCAGGAGTGTATCAAAATCCGTGCCTGGCGCCACGGTATCCCGGTACCAGCGCAGACTCCCTCCGGCGGAGAGCATCACTCCCATCAGGTGCCAGCGTCCCGGGACGGCATGGCAGAAGGCGTGAAGCCGCCCCTCTGGCTCTATGAACGGCTCCTGAGTGCTGGCGAAGACAACGCCAGAGGTCCCCAGGGTCAGCGCCACCACACCGGGCTCCACCGCGCCCACCCCCACCGCCTGGGCCGACTGGTCGCCGCCGCCGGCCATCACCGGCGTGCCCGCCTTCAATCCCGTCTCTGCGGCGGCCTCCGCCGTGATTCTCCCCGTAATCTCGGGCCCCTCAAAGGTTGGAGGAAGCCAGAACGGGTCAATCGCCAGGGCCTCCAGAACCTCCCTGGACCAGTCCCGCGTCTTGAGGTCAAAGAGGATGGTCCCGGCCCCATCCGCTTTATCTATCGCGTACTCGCCGGTCAGGCGGTAACGGATATAATCTTTGGGCAGCAGGATGTGCCGGGCCCGAGCATAGATTTCCGGCTCGTTGTTGCGCACCCACAGGATTTTGGGGGCGGTGAAACCGGTCAGGGCGTCGTTGCCGGTAATCCGGATCAGCCGCTCTTTGCCCAGCCGGGCGCGAATCTCATCGCACTCCGCCGCTGTGCGCTGGTCGTTCCAGAGGATGGCCGGGCGCAACACCTGGCCCTTCTCGTCCAGCAACACCAGGCCGTGCATCTGCCCGGTCAACCCCACCCCCTGGACGTCGGCGGGGTTCACCCCGGATTCGGCCAGCACCTGGCGGATGCTGGCCACCGTCGCCTGCCACCACAGGTGGGGGTGTTGCTCCGTCCACATCGGGCGGGGCGTCTCGTAGGAATATTCGGACGAGGCAACGCCCACCACCCGGCCATCCGGGTCAATAAGCAGGGCTTTTGTCGCCGTCGTGGAAACGTCAATTCCCATGAAGAACGCCATCGTGCGCCTCCTTCTGGTGCGCGGTCATCCTGGGTGCCATCCCCTCACGCCATACCAGGGGTCACCCACTGATCCTGTGTGAGCGGGCGAATGGGCCTCCACTCCAGCCGTAAGCCCTATCGCACGCCCAGCAGAATCTCCATTGTCAACTGGTCCAGCCGCTCGTACGCCATGCCGCGCTGCCCCAGGGCGATCCGATCAAACGTCGCCGCCTTCAGCGCCGCGGCCTTCTCCCGGGTGTAAGGCCCTTTAAAGGCATCGGTGGAGCCGTCGTCGGCATTAATCTCGGCCAGCAGGGCCTGGATCTCCGGGTCGGCGTTCCAGCGCTCCGCCTTCTCTTTCAGGATGAGGTACGTCCGCATGCAGCCGCGGGCGAACTCTTTGACGCCCTCATAGTCCTCGGTACGGTAGGCATGGGCATCAAAGTGGCGGCTCCCCTGGTAGCCCACATCCTCCAGGAACTTGACCAGGAAGAAAGCGGACTTGACGTTATGGGAGCCGAAGCGCAGGTCCTGGTCGTAGCGACCGAAGGCCTGGTCGTTCAGGTCAATGTGGAACAGTTTGCCCGCTTCCCAGGCCTGGGCAATCGCGTGCAGGAAATTCAGCCCGGCCATGTGCTCGTGGGCTACCTCCGGGTTCACCCCTACCATCTCCGGGTGGTCCAGCGTCTCAATGAAGGCCAGCATGTGGCCGGTGGTCGCCAGATAGATGTCCCCACGCGGCTCGTTGGGCTTCGCCTCCAGCGCGAACTTGAGGTCGTAGCCCTGGTCAATGACGTACTCGCAGAGGAAGTTAAGCGCCTCGCGCATCCGCTTCAGGGCATCCAGCGGGTTTCGGGCCGCGTCGGTCTCCACCCCCTCGCGCCCGCCCCAGAAGACGTAGACCTTCGCGCCCAGTTCCACGCCCAGGTCTATGGCCTTCATGGTCTTCTGGAGCGCGTAGGCCCGCACCCGGGGGTCGTTGGACGTGAATGCGCCGTCCTTGAAGACCGGGTCGCTGAAGAGGTTGGTGGTCGCCATCGGCACCACCAGGCCGGTATCGTTGAGGGCTTTTTTGAACTCGGCGACGATGCGATCCCGCTCGGCCGGCGTGGTATCAATCGGGACCAGGTCGTTATCGTGGAAATTGACACCATAGGCCCCCACCTCGGCCAAGAGGTAAACCAATTCCACAGGCGACAGGCGAGGGCGCACCGGCTCACCGAAGGGGTCCCGTCCCACACTTCCCACTGTCCATAGACCAAAGGTGAATTTGTGCTCCGGCTTGGGTTGATAACGGTCGGTCATGGTACTACCTCCTTAATGCGAAAAATGAAGAAGGATTTTTGTGTCGG
>JACIWQ010000042.1 GCA_014360895.1 Thermoflexales bacterium
AGGGGTGAGGGCAAAAAACGGCAGATTGCCGGATTCATTTTTCAAGTTGCAAAAAGGTGACTGTCACCTTAACTACAGCCTCACCCCACCCACCGGGCATCCACCGCGACGACGCCCTGGGGCAGGGCCAGCAGGGGGTTGATCTCCACTTCCGCCAGGGAGGGGTTCTCCACCAGCAAGCGGGAGAAGGCCAGGATGGCCTCCACCAGCGCCTCCCGGTCCGCCGGGGGGCGGCCCCGCGCGCCCCGAAGCAGCGCCTTCCCCCGGATTTCCTCCATCATCTCCTCCGCGTCGGCGCGGGTCAGCGGCGCCACCCGGAAGGAGACGTCCCCGAAGACCTCCACGAAGACGCCGCCCAGGCCGAACATCACCACCGGCCCGAAGGCGGGGTCCTGTTTGCCGCCCAAGATGACTTCCACGCCGCCCTCCACCATCCGCTGGACCAGGAAGCGCAGGTCGCCGGCCTGGGGCACGCGCTCCAGAACCCGCGCCCGCATCGCCTCCGCCTCCCGCCGGACCGCCTCCCGGTCCCGCAGGCCCAGCACCACCCCGCCCACGTCCGATTTGTGCACGACGCGCGCGGAGAGGGCTTTGAGGACGACCGGGTAGCCCAGACCGTCCGCCGCCTCCGCCGCTCCGTCGGGGTCCTCCGCCACCGCCCAGGGGGCCACCGGGATGCCGTACTCCCGGCAGAGGGCCAGCGGGCCGTCCGGGGCGTCTATGGGCAGGGAACGGCCCGGCCCGCCCTCCGGCATAGCCCCCGTCCAGGTCCGGCGGCGGTGCCAATCGCGCGAGGCCGCCAGCGCGCGCACCGCCTGCCCCATATCCAGAAAGACCGGGATGGAGACCTGCCCGATCAGTTCCCGCGCGATGCCCCCTTCCCCGTACATACAGAGGGCCACCGGCATCCCCGTCTCCTGGACAATCCGGTCCACCTGATGCGCCAGATGGTGGGCCCCCTCCGCCTCGGTCTTGCTGTAGGTGTTGATCAGCAACACCGCGTCCGGGCGGATCATCCGCAGCGCTCCCTCCACGATGCGGGCGTAGAGGTCAAAGTCAAAGATGACCCCCAGGTCCAGCGGGTTGGTCGGCGCGATGACGTCGGCGCGAAAGAGCGACCGGACCGCGCCGACGAACTCCTCCGGCAGGGGGGCCAGGCGGAAGCCGTACTGGTCCACGAAGTCGGCGGCGATGACGGCGTGCCCGCCGGAGCGGGAGATGACGACGAGGTCGTCCCCCCGGACGGGCGGCAGGACCAGCCCCTGGGCGATGGCGACCGCGTCGCCGAAGGTGTCGGCCCGGAGGATGCCCGCCTGCCGGAAGGCCGCGCTGACGATGCGGTCGTCGTTGGCCAGCGCCGCCGTGTGGGAGCGGGCGATGCTCTGGCTGGCGCTCCCCCGGTTGGCCTTGTGGACGATGATGGGCTTCTCCGACCGGCGGGCCAGGTCCATCAGCCCCCGTCCATCGTCCACCGACTCCAGATACAGGCAGACGACGCGAGTGCCGGGGTCCTCTATCAGGTAGGCCAGGTAGTCCGCCTCGTCCAGGTCGGCCTTGTTGCCGATGCTGACGACCTTGTTGACGCCCAGCCCGGCGGCGGAGAACATCTCCGCGTAGGTGATGGAGACGCCGCCGCTCTGGGCGACCACCGAGACGGGCCCGAAGCGGAGCGTCTCCCGGCCGATGGGGGCGAAGGGCAGGCAGACCCCCGCGTCCAGGTTGACGACGCTGATACAGTTGGGGCCCACGAAGCGGATGCCCCAGCGGCGGGCGATTTCTATGAGTTGCTCCTCCAGATGGCGGCCCTCTTCCGAAAATTCGGAAAAGCCGCCGGATTCAATCACCACGTGGCGGATGCCCTTCCGTCCGCAGGTCTCCATGATGCCGGGGACGAGGGGGGCAGGGACCAGGATGACGGCCAGGTCCAGGCCGTCGGGGACCTCGTCCAGCGAGGGGACGATGGGGACGCCATAGACCTCCCCCCGCTCCCGTCCCACGGCGTAGAGGGCACCGGAATAACTGAAGGTGCGCAGGTTGAGGAGGATGGTGCGGGCCAGGTTGTCGGGTTTCTCCGAGACGCCGATGACGACGATGCTCTGGGGGTAGAAGATGCAGTGCATGGAGCCTCCGGTGAGGAAAGATCGGAGCGGGAATCGGCCCGGGGGCCTCACACATCAATTCTTTCGCCGTTTTCAGAATCCAGGCCGGAACGCAGAATCGCTACAGCTGCCTCTACAATTTCCCTGAGTGAGGAAACCTTCAATCGGCCAACCTCTGCAATCATCAAGTCATGATGGGCGGTGAACAGCTTCCCTGGTCGCGCGTAACTCGTGAGGTGCAGGGAACCGGCGACGAAACAGGTATCGTCTAACACAATTGCCCAGGGGTCTGCATATGTCTACTGGTGATCTGACAGAGAATTCAATCCCCGCGCCCCGCATCAGCCAGCACGACCGCCGGGCGTAACTTCGCCTGGGAGAGGTCGGAGAACGGGAAGGGAATCAGGACCACGGCACCCGCTGCAGGTGTGACCATGCTTCATCCTCCTCCGGCCGATTCCAATCCTCGGCCAGGGCCAGCTCACTGAGCAGGGCCGTTTCCGATACCTGCCAGAGGGGCTCATCGTCCAGGACAATCACCAGCACCGGGCGGAGCGCTGGTACCTGTACGGGCTCCAGCAAATGAACGTTGCCCTCTTTATCTAACACACCTCTAACTGTCCTCGGCATGGTATTCTTTATGTCTAACCGGACCGATTGGCCTCTCGCGATTTCTATTATCCAATAGTCGGCCTTAAAAGTCAAGAATCGGGTAGCACTCGTGGCGATGTTCACCCAAGCGCCAGTACCCGCTTCACCCGGTCCCCCTTGCGCAGGGTGAGGAGGGAGCGGCCCTGCGCGGGGCGTTCCTGCTGGGGGATGGAGCGGGCGCCCACCACCCGGGCCGCGCCGGCCTCGGTGAGCAGAACCAGGCGGCCCTCCGCTCCGCTGCGGGCCGCACTCTGAATGATGGCGGCGCCCGCCAGCCCGACGCCCGCCGCCGCGAAGCGGGCCGTGATGACGCCCTTCCCGTAGCGGCCCTGGGTGGGGTATTCGGTGAGCGGGGTCCGCTTGCCGCGCCCGTCCTCCGCCACCACCGCCAGGTCCTCTTTCGGATGGACCACCACCAGCGCCACCACCCGGTCCTCCTCCCCCTTTTTCTTGCTCCCTGCCACCTGCGATGTGCGACCTGCTTCTTCCAGTTTCACCCCCGCGACGCCGCCCGCCGGAAGGCCCATGGGGCGGACTTCCTCCTCCCGGAAGCGGATAGCCTGCCCCGCGCGGGTGACCAGGACCACTTCGTCGCGGCCCGTCGTCCAGGCCGCGCCGACCACCGCGTCGCCCTCCGCGACGCCGATGACCGTCCCGGAGCCGACCGGGGGCAGGTCCGCCACCGCGACCCGCTTGACCATGCCGCGACGGGTAGCCAGGAAGAGGTATTCATAACGGCCCTCCGCTTCGCCCCGTGCCTCGCTACGAACCAGCGCGGCGACCGCCGGAAAGGGGCCGCTCAGGGAGACCAGGTCGCCGATGGCGCGGCCCTTGCCCTCCCAGACCAGGCCCTCCGGCAACTGGTGGACGGGGTAGGCGGCCAAGCGCCCGTCGGCGGAGAAGACGTAGAGAATATCCCGCGTGGACGCCCGCCGCAGGGCCACCGGCAGGTCCGATTTCTCCAGTTTGTCCGGGAGCGCGGGAGGCCCGCCTTCGTCGGCCACGCGGGCCACCCGACCCGTCTCCGTCACGCCGACCCAGACCGGGACGTCCGGGACCAGTTCCTCCGCCGAGACCGCCGCCCGCGCGCCCGCGATTTCGGTCCGGCGCGGGTCGGCGTACTTCTCCTTCAGCGCGACCAGTTCCTCCTTGATGACCTCCCGGATTTTGGCCGGGCTCTTGAGAAGCGCCGTCAGGTAGCGAATCTGCTGCTGTTTCTCCTTGTACTCTTCTTGCAGTTTGTGCCGCTCCAGCGCGGCCAGCCGCTTGAGGGGCATATCCAGAATCGCCTGGGCCTGGACCTCCGTCAGTTTGAACCGGCGCATCAGGTTGGTGCGCGCCGTCTCCGCCGTCCGGGAGCGGCGGATGAGGTCTATCACCTCGTCCAGGTTGTCCAGGGCGACCAGGAGCCCTTCCAGGATGTGGGCCCGTTCCTTCGCCCGCTCCAGGTCGTAGCGGCTGCGCCGGGTGACAATCTCCTGGCGGTGTTCCAGGTAGAGGAGGAGGGCCCGCTTGAGCGTCAGGAGGCGCGGCTCGCCGTCCACCAGCGCCAGCAGGATGATGCTGAAGGTGCTCTCCAGGGGGGTGTGGCGGAAGAGTTCGGTCAGGACCGCCTCCGGCTCCGCCGTCCGGGCCAGTTCTATGACGACCCGGATGCCGTGACGGTCCGATTCGTCCCGCAGGTCGGTGACGCCTTCCAAACGGCCCTCCCGGGCCAGTTCGGCGATGCGCTCCACCAGACTGCTCTTGTTGACCTGGTAGGGGATTTCGGTGACGACCAGCCGCTGGCGGGCGCGGTCGGTTTGCCTCGCTTCGCTCGCAATGACGCTTTCCAACTGGACGCGGGCGCGGACGGTGATGCGGCCGCGCCCGGTGCCGTAGGCGGCGGCCAGCGCGTCCTCTCCCTCCGGCGTCTCCCGGTAGACGATGCCGCCGGTGGGGAAGTCGGGGCCCTGGATGAAGCGGAGCAGTTCCTCCACGCCGATGTCGTCCAGCCGCTTCCAGTGATCCAGCAGGTAGATGAGGGCGTCGCAGACTTCGGCCAGGTTGTGGGGCGGGATGGAGGTGGCCATGCCGACGGCGATGCCCGAGGAGCCGTTGACCAGCAGGTTGGGGATGGCCGCCGGAAGGATGGCCGGCTCCTGGAGGGTGGCGTCAAAGTTGGGGACGAAGTCCACCGTGTCCTTCCCGATGTCGGCCAGCATCTCGGCGGCGATGGGGGCCAGGCGGGCCTCGGTGTAGCGCATCGCGGCCGGGCTATCGCCGTCCACCGAGCCGAAGTTGCCCTGCCCGTCCACCAGGGGGTAGCGCAGGGAGAAGTCCTGGGCCATGCGGGCCATAGCCTCGTAGACGGCGGCGTCGCCGTGGGGGTGGTACTTGCCCAGGACCTCGCCGACGATGCGGGCGGACTTTTTGTAGGGCGCGCCGGGGCCCAGGCCCAGTTCGTGCATGGCGTAGAGGATGCGCCGCTGGACGGGCTTGAGGCCGTCGCGCACATCGGGCAGCGCCCGCGCGACGATGACGCTCATCGCGTAGTCCAGGTACGCCCGCTGGAGTTCGTCCCGAATCTCTACTTCACGGACCACGCCGAGTTCCATAGACGGCTCCTCTATCGGGGCGGGTAGCCGGTGATGCGGCGAATCTCCTGGTAGAGGGGCTGCAGTTGCCGGTACATCCGCCGGTACACCCGCTCATACAGCGCCTGGTATATCTCCTGCGTCTCCGGGCGGGGGTGGAAGGTCTGGCAGACGCGCGTCATTTCGGCGACGGCGGTGGGGAAATCCGGGTGCAGCCCCAGGCCGACGGCCGCGTCTATGGCCGCGCCCAGGCCCGCCGTCTCGTAGATGTGGGGGCGAGAGGCGGGCAGGTTGAAAATATCCGCCGTAATCTGCATCGCCGCGTCCGATTGCGACCCGCCGCCGGAGACCCGAATCTCCCGCGTCCGCACCCCCAGCCGCCGCTGGGTCCACTCCAGCCCCTCCCGCAGGGCGTAGGCCAGTCCCTCCAGAATGGCCCGGTAGATGTGGGCGCGGGTGTGGACGTCGCCGAAGCCGATGATGGCGCCCTTCGCCTCCGGCCCGGGGCGGCGCAGCCCCGGCGACCAGTACGGCTGAAGGGTCAGGCCCATGGAGCCGGGCGGCACCGCCTCCACCAGTTCGTCAAACAAATCCTCCGGAGCGCATCCCCGCTCCCGGGCCAGTTGCTCCTCCCGCAGGCCGAACTCCCGCCGGAACCAACTGACCATCCAGTAGCCCCGGTAAATCTGCACTTCCAGGTTGTAGGCGCCGGGGACCGCGCTGGGATAGGGCGGAATGAGGGGGACGACCTCCACGTAGCGGCGGCTGGTGGTGTTGACGGTGGCCGTCGTGCCGTAGGAGAGACAGGCGACCTCCGGTTCCAGCGCCCCCGCGCCCAGGACCTCGCAGGCTTTGTCGGCGGCGGCGGCGATGAGGGGCAGCCCCTCCGGGATGCCCGTCGCTTCGGCGGCCTGGGGAGTGATGCGCCCCAACTCCTGGGCCGGCGGAATCAGGTCCGGCAACATCCGCTCGTCCATCGGCACCACCTGCCACTTCCAGTCCCACTTCCGGGCCCAGGTGAGCTGTTTGTAGTCAAAGGGGACGTATCCGACCTGGCAGCCCACCGAGTCCACAAAACGCCCGACCAGCTGGTAAGTCAGGTAGCCGGAGAGGAAGAGGTATTTGTGGGTATTCTGCCAGACCTCGGGCTGGTAGGTGCGGAGCCAGTTCGCCTCCGCCTCCGCCTGCAGGTAGGCGACGGTGTCGGTGAGGCCGATCAGGCGGAAGGCCAGGCCCCAGAGTCCACCGATGGGCCGCTGGCCCTCCGTGCGGCGCCCGTCCAGCCAGACGATGGCCGGGCGCAGGGGGCGACCGTCCCGGTCCACGTTGACCATTGTCGCCCGCTGGGCCGTCAGCGCCACGCCCGCCACCGCGTCTTTGGGGACGGGGGATTCCTGCCAGAGGCGGCGGCAGGCCGCACAGAGGTTCTCCCAGAAGTAGTCGGGGTCCTGTTCCGCCCAGCCGGGCTGGGGAGAGACGTAGGGTTCTATGGGGATACGGACTTTGTGGATCAGACGGCCCTGCAGGTCAAAGAGAAGGGCCCGGATGGATTGAGTGCCCACGTCTATGGCGAGGATGTGGTCGCCCATCGCGCCTCCGCCAGGGGGTAGGGAGAGCAAGGGGAATACGGGGAAAAGTTTGGCAACTATGCCAGTTGCGATGACGGCCCCCGACACGCCGGGGGCATCGGTCTGATCATCCGTTCTATCCTTCCAATTCCGCTTCCTCCGGTCGCTTGTACCGGTAGACAATCCGCCCCCGGGTCAGGTCATACGGGGAGAGTTCCACCCGTACCCGGTCGCCCAGGAGGATACGGATGTAGTACTTGCGCATCCGGCCGGAGAGGTAGGCCAGGACTTCATGGCCGGTATCCAGTTTCACCCGGAACTGGGTGCCGGGCAGGGTTTCTACTACCGTGCCCTCAATTTCTACTTTATCTTCGCGTTTGGCCATAAACCACCCTTTCCTGGTGCTACTGGGTGTTGCGGGGAGAATGTGCCAGGCACTTTCCGAGGTGCCTGGCACGTTTCAGCCGCAATGAAAATGATGTCGGGAAGGGGCCCTCTTCCGGTCATTGCGAGGGCGCGCAGCGCCCGAAGCAATCTCCAAAGGTGGCGGGAGATTGCTTCGCCCCCCTTGGGGGCTCGCAATGACCCCCTGCTTCGCCCCCCGTGGGGGCTCGCAATGACCTCCTGCTTCGCCCCCTTCGGGGCTCGCGATGACAACTGAACAGTTACGGGAAGTGAAAGAACAGAGCCGAATCCCCGATCACCCCTCGTCGGCCAGGGCCACCGGCTCCACCTCGGGGACGGTGGCAGGTTCATCGGGGGCCTCCGCTTCGGCTTCAAAGACGGCCATCTCTGCCTCAGGGGCCGGTTTTGCGGCGCGCTCGCGGGCGGCCTTCTCGGCGGCCCAGCGCTCCCACTCATCCCGGCGGACCCGTCGGGCGCTCAGGCGGATGCGGCGGCGGGAAGGGTTGACCTCCAGAACCTTCACCAGGATGGTCTCCCCCGGCTTCAGCACCTGCTGGGGGGTTACATCCGGAGCACCGATCAGTTCGCTGGCATGGAGCAATCCCTCTACTCCGGGCTCCAGTTCCACAAAAGCGCCGATGTCGGTGACGCGCGTCACCTCTCCTTCCACCAACTGATTCTCACGGTACTTCTCCCCTACCCGGGTCCAGGGGTCTTCCTGGGTTTGCTTGATGCTCAGGGCGATGCGCTCCCGGCGCCGGTTCACTTCCAGGACGACGACCTCCACCTCATCTCCCACCTGCACGACCTGATGGGGGTCCTCCACCCGGTGCCAGGAGAGTTCGGAGACGTGGACCATCCCCTCCACGCCTCCCAAGTCCACGAAAACGCCGAAGTCGGTGATGCTGGAGACTTTCCCCCGACGGCGCTGCCCGACCTCCAAGCTATCCAGCAACCGCTTGCGCAGGATGCGTTGCCAGGCCCGATGGGCGCGTCGCTGGGAGAGAATGAGCCGCTTCTCCTCCCGGTTGACGTCCACCACCCGCAGGCCCACCGTCTGGCCGACCATCGCGGCCAGCCGCTGGCGCCGCTCCGATTCCTTCAGGCCGCGCGGGATGCCCACGACCTGGGAGACCGGGATGAACCCCCGGATGCGGCCAAAGGGGACCGTCAGTCCGCCCCGGTTGTATGAAGAGATGCGCCCCTCGTACAGGGCGCCACTCCTCATCATCTCCTCGGCCCGAATCCAATCTTCCTCCAAGCGGGCCTGGTAGATAGAGGCCTTAATGTACCCCTCACTTTCGCTCTCCAGGAGTTTCACGAACACCTCATCGCCCTCGTGAATTTCCCCCATCTCCTTGCGCACCTGGCGCAGGTCGCTGATGGGGACAAATCCCTCCCGCTTGAGCCCCACATCTACCAGAGCACCGTCCTCGGTCACCTGGATCACGCGTCCCTTACGGATTTCTCCGGGGCGGGCGACGTACCCTTCCTGCTCCTGGAGCAGGCTTTCCATGTCCACAGCCGTCTCCGGCTGGGCGGATGATGATTCGGTGAACTCCGACACCATAGTTCCTCTCCTCAAGCCCGATACCTGTCCACAAAAAACCCGGCCTCGTCAACGCTCTTACCGCTGCGCGGACGATGCCGGGTAATGGGCTGTGCCCAGCATCGCGGAGCCCCCGTGCCTTCCCCCGTCCTCCTTTCGTGCAAACTGAGGTGGGAACGGTCTATCCAGCGCGCTCTGCGGACAGGTATTCAGAATATCATACAGATATTTTATCACGTCATTGGGGAAAGTCAAATGCATTTGCCGGGAAGGGGAGAAATAGAGAGGATTTTGCAGCGGCAAAACGGCTCGCCGCAAAATCCTCTCTCCCGTGGCAAAGACCCAGCCGCCGGTCTTCCCAGGCTACCCTCGCCCCAGGGTGGCATCAGCATCTGCGCCGGGGTGAGCGGGCCGAACGGATATTTTCTCCTATTTCCTCCACCGATAATCGTTCCGCAGGGCTTGCCGGAAGTCCTCCTGAATCTGGTCCTTCGTCCGAATCTCCCACTCGTCCCCCTGCCAGCGGTAGAGGAGCAGACAGTGAATCTGCTGGGCGTGGGGCGTGCTGTTCCAGCGGTGAATCTCCGCATACGCGGCCTGGACCCAGCCGATGTTGCGGTTGATCCAGCCGTTGGGCCCGGTCCCGTCCGGGTTCACCGTCCAGTGGTTGCTCTCGGTGATATAGACGGGTTTGTCCCGCCACTTCGCGGGGATGGCCTCTATGAACGGGCGGTAGGCCTGGAAGTCATAATAGTGCTCATCCGGCGTGCCGGGGACCAGCGGCCAGTCGGTGAAGGGCCGCAGATGAGTGATGTAGTCCACCACCGGGCCGTGAGTGTAGGTGTGGAGCGCGAAGCCGTCCAGCGCCACAATCCCGTCCAGCATCTCCTTGAAGTACGTGAGGGGACGGTAGCGGATGCCGCCCAGCCGGACCCAGGGGGTGGTGTTGTAGGGGTCCACCGCGCCGGGCACCACCGTCGCGTTGGGCAGGACTTCCTTGATGGCCCGGTAGGCCAGGTTGAAGGCGCGGGCGTAGAGTTGCGGCGTGATGTGCTCCCGGGGGTCCGCCAACCCGCCCGGGTGCTCCCGGACGTTGTTCTGCTCATTCCCGATGATGATGACCCAGGTGTAGTGGGACGGCGGGACCTCCGGGCGCTTCAGGTAGAGTTCGGCCCAGCGCCGACAGGTGGCCGCGAAGTCCCCGTAGTACTGGGATTCGGGCAGAGTCCCCGCCGGTTCGTAGCCGTAGTTGAGGCGGATGACCACGCCGAAGCCGCTGCGCGCCCAGTCCCAGAGTTTCTGCCGCAGCGCTTCGTTCGGTTGCAGGTTCTGGGGATGGCGGCCGATAGATTCGGTGAAGAGCACCCAGCCCTTTTTGCCGGAGCCCTGGAAGAGAAAGCGAAAGTCCTCGGTCTCGGCGGCGCCGGCGCCGTGGATGCCGAAGATCCAGGCGCACTCGCCGAAGGGCAGGGGAGCATCCTCCACCGGGCGGCGGTTATCCGGCGGGACGTCGGCGGCGAGATACCAGGCGGCGGCATAGCCCTCGTGGAGGCTGGGGGTGCGGACTTTGATCCACTCTCCCTCTCTGCCAACCTTTGCCAGGGCCTGCTGCGGGTCCTCCCGAATCTCCAGAACCGTGCCGTCCGGGACGCGCCAGACAGTGGGGGTATTCGTCCCCGGCCCCTGGCGGATGTTCAGGTAGCCGACCTGCGGGCTCCGGACGCGCAGGAGGGTGGGCAGAGGAGGGGCCTCTGCCACCGGCGGGTGGTCGGTGACGTACCAGGCGGCGACCCAGCCCTCCGGCCCCTCCGGCTCCAGCCGGACGTTGAGCCACTGGTTCTTGCCCAGTTTCTGCCGCGCCAGCGCGGGGTCCTCCATGACCTGCAGGCGCGCGCCGGGGTAGAGCCGCCCGATGAGAGTATCGGGGCGCACAACGGGCTGGCTGCGGAAGTTGACCTCCTGGGTCGTCCAGACGTGAGTCAGGTGGCCGGGCGGGGCGGGTGGGGGCGCGGGGAGGACCGGCGGGTCGCCGGGGTCGGTGAGGGCGAAGGAGGCGGAGCCGTCGGCCCGCCGCTCCGGCAGCCAGCCCAGCGCGCCGTCGGCGGTGCGGACCTGGAGCCAGCGGCGGCCGTCACTCCCCCGACGCCAAGCCACCCCCTCAGCGGTGCTCCGGTAGATGAGGGCCCGGGTCCGCTGGGCGGCGAAGTCCGGCAGGGCATACAGCACCGCCCCCTCCAGCGGGGCCATCCAGATGGCGGCGGGGACAGGCATCGCCACCGGCGCCTCGGCGGGGGCGAAGTCCCGAATCAGCGGGACCAGCGCGTCGGCGATGGCGCGGGCGGTGTAGAAACTGACGAAGGTCGGCCCGTAGGCAGTCAGCCGGCCCAGCCAGAGGCGGAACTCCTCCGGGGCCATCGGGACGCGGCCATACTCGTCGTGGTAGGGCCCCAGGATGGGGTAGAGGGATGGGCGGAAGTCCCACTTGAGGCACCATTCCTCGTAGTGGCCGTAGGTCCACTCATCTATCACCCGGCGGGCCTGGACGTCCCAGGGGGTAGGGTCGCCGGGGGCGAAGAAGGAGCCGTAGGCCATCGGCATCAGGCCGCCCCGGCAGATTTCCAGCATCTCCATGTAGGGGAGGTCGGTGTGGGCGGAGATGTTGGGAAAAGAGCAGAGGAAAAGCGCTTCCGGGTTCACGTCGGGGCGCTTGAGGGCCCGGACCAGTTTGCGGGCCGCGTCAAACTTCCGGCTGCAGGGGGCTTCCATGTCAAAGACGAAGCCCTGATAGCCGTCGGCGAAGGCCCGCAGGACGACCTGGGCCTCCTTCTCCGGGTCGTCCAGGGTGAGCCAGGTCCAGGCGAAGGGAATAAGGCCCGCTTCGGTGATCCGGCGAAGGGCCGGGGCGGAATCCTCGTAGTACATCCCGGCCTGCCCGACTTTGTAGAGGATGTGGGTGGCTCCGGTCTGCTGGGCCATCTGGATGGCCCGGCCCAGTTCGTCGCCGGCCCGCATCCAGGCCCAGATGCCTTTGCCGCGCAACAGCGGTGGACTGCTCATGGGGCCTCCTTTGAGTGGCTTGTAGGACAACTGTTCACAGTTGTCCTACTTATGGCGTCCCCGGCAGGTTATATTGGGCGTAGTCTCCCTCAAACTCGGTGGGGATGGTGCGCAGGATTTCCACCCAGCGGATGATGCGGTTGGCGCCCTGCAGCAGTTGGAGGAAGGGGCCCTGGGTCTTCAGTTTGCGGGAGGCGATGGCCTGGGTGGCCCCCAGTTTCCCCCGCAGGATGTCCACCCAGACGCCGTAGGGAGCGGTGAGGGTGAAATCGGTGGGCCGCTTGCCGACCCAGACCTCGCCGATTTTCCCGTCCACGTTGTCAAAGCCGATGACGGTGGTCTCGTTGACCCCTTTCGCGGGCTCCGCCTCCAGCACAAGCGTATAGGAGGCGTTGTGACCCTTCGCCAGTTCCAGGTACTGCGGGTCGGCGTTGGAGCGCCGCCGGACTTCTTCCAAGTATTCCAGAGAGGCGAGTTTCATGGTAGACCTCCTTGACGGAAATTGTGGATGGCCGTTACACGTAGTCCAGATTGGGGTCCTCCCGGATATAGGCCAGTTGCTGGCCCAGATAGGGCAATGGAGGAAGCCCGTGCCACTCTCGCAGGAGGTGGTAGGCCGGGGAGGTGAGCAGCCGACATGCATCCACGGCCTCCCGCCACGAGGGCTTGCGGATTTCCTCCACCGTTTCCGGGTCGGGGAGGATGCCGAAATCCCAGGCCGCACAGAGGCGGGCCAGGAAATCCACGCGCGCCGCCAGGTCCTCCATATCGGCGGGCGGCTCCTCATCCGGATACAGAGACGTGTCCAGCCACATGTCTGTCTGCCATCTAACTGCTGACAGTCTGTTGTTGTCGGGAAAACGAAGCCATTTTCAGCCGCACCTCCGAAAGGACATCGCGCAAGGCGTCTTCCGGTGTGTCTGCAATATGGCTTTCCTTCACGGTGTCGTCCTGACCATCTGGAGTTCACAGAGTTGGTCTTCCAACATACGTAACTCATCCTCCAGATTGACCAACTCTATATAATCCTCCCAGGTGGGATGCTCTGGGGATGCGCCACTTTCAATACGGCCTCGGAGTTCTTCGGTAGAATGGACACCGTAGCGGGAGAGAATTTCAAACCGTTCAGCCATCAGCGCGCGTTTTCGGGCTTCCAGGTAAGAAATCAGGCCCTCTCTAACTAAAGTGTCCTCCGGAATACCCAACCTTTGCGAGACGATGCGCAGAGCCGTGGCCGCCTCCATAAAGACCTCCGAAAGATTAACCAATGGCCAATCACTCCATCCGGACCAGCACCTTCACCGCGCCGGAGCCGGGTCCGCTCAGACAGCTGAACCATTCCGGGAGCCCTTCGTCCAGCGGGATTTCGTGGCTGACCAGCGCCTCCACGTCCACCCGGCCCTGGGCGATGAGGTCTATCGCGGCCGGGAACTCCCCCCATCCCGCCAGGCTCCCCTCAATGGAGAGTTCCCCCATCACCACGCTGAAAAAGTCCGCCTCCACCGGCTGTATGGGCAGCCCCAGCAGGAAAATCTGCCCGCCCTTGCGGACCAGGGAGACCGCCTCGGCGAAAGGCTCCGGCGCGCCCGTGCAGACAAAGATGATGTCCGGCCCCAGCCCGTCCGTCAGTTCGGAGAGGGAGACGCTGAGGTTATCTTGCAGTGGGTTCAGGACGACCGTCGCGCCCAGGCGGGCCGCCAGCGCGGCGCGGGTGGGGTCCACCTCGGTGACGATGACAGAGCGCGCGCCCGCCAGGCGCACGCACTGCAGGGTGAGCAAGCCGATGGGGCCGGCCCCCATCACCACCGCCCGGTCTCCCGGCTTGAGGCGGGACCGGCGGACGCCGTGGAGGGCCACCGTCAACGGCTCCACCAGCGCGCCCTGCCGCATGCTCACCCCCTCCGGCAGCCGGTAGAGCCCCACCGCCGGGGCCTTCACGTACTCCGCCATTCCGCCGTCGTGGGTGACGCCAATCATATAGATGTTTTCGCAGGCCGTCGGGTTTCCGGCCCGGCAGGCCCGACACTGCCCGCAGGGGATGAGGTCTCCCACGACGACCCGGTCGCCGACCCGCCACCCGGTCACGCCGGGCCCTGTCCCCACAATCGTCCCGGCGAACTCATGGCCGATAATCAGGCCGGGCTCGTACATCCCGGTCTGGAAGGCCTCCAGGTCGGAGCCGCAGATGCCGCAGCAGGCAACCTTGATCAGCACCTCCCCCGGCCCTGGCTCCGGCACCGGAACGTCCGTTACTTCTATCTGTCCGATTCCCCGAAAGACGGCGGCTTTCATAGCTTCCTCCTGTGCGGATGAAATGGTCAGCGGGAAAGCACGCAGGAGAGAAGAAAATACTGGTGGCAGTCTGGAGTTGCCCGGGTTGGGCCGCGAGTTGCTGTTTGGGTCTCAGAAACCGGTGCCGTGTTCTGGACGTTGTTCATAGCCTCTCCGGGTACAGGGTCTGAAGGACCGTCGCATCTCCGAAACGGCGACCCGAGGGGGCAAAGGCAGTTCTGTCCAAACAGGCCGGGTGGCCGGTGCGACAACCAACGGGCCAGCGTCAGTTTGTCTTTACCCGCGCGCCCAGTTTTTCCACCGCCGCCTGCACCAATCCGTCCTCCGAAGCAGGAGGAGGCGGCGACGACGGGGGAGCAGAAGGCGGTGTCCGGGGCTGAGGGGTCGGGGCGCGGGCTGGGGCCGGGCGCGCCGAGGGCTTCCCGCTGGACCCTGCCAGCAGCACGCAGCGCACCCGCACCGGTCGGCTCAGCAGTTGGGTCAGCGCGTCCTCCACCGCGCGCCGGTTGGCCTCCTCGTCCACCTTGTCCCGATGAAAGGCGTAGGGAAAGCCAATCAGCAGCGCCCCTCCCTCCACACTCACCGGCCGGCCGGACCGCATCAATGCCTCCAGCGAGTGGTTAACGGAACGGAGAAGGCGCAGCATGTCGTTCCACTGCCGGTTCACTTCCTCCAGCGAGAACTCCGCGACCGGCTCTGGATGGGGCGGTTCCCGGACCGGCGGGGCCGTCGGGGTGGGAGTGGGAGATGCCGCAGGGGACGGGCGGCCCGGGGGGGCGGCGGGATGCCCTGCCGCCCGGGCCGGTGAGGGGACCGGAGAGGGAGCCGTCGGTTCGCGGCGGGGCGACGGCTCCGGCTGGCCCGCCCGGGTGGGGCCGGCCTCTTCCTCCGGCAGTGCGGCTTCCATAAAAGCCAGTTCCAGCGGGAGTTGCGGCTGCCAGGCCGCGCGCGCGTCCGATGCCGCCTGTCCAAAGAGGCGGACGGCGCGGGCCAACTGGCGGGGGGTGAAGCGGGCGGCCTGGCTCTGAACCGTTGGCCGCAGGCTATCCGGGATGTAGAGGGGGACGGGGGCCCCCAGGCGAATCAGCATCAGCGCGCGCAGGTGGTCGGTCATCTGGCGGGCGAACTGGCGGGGGTCGGCCCCCCGGTCGGCCGCCTCGTTGATGACGGCCAGCCCCCGGCCCACATCCCGCGCGGCCAGCGCGTCGGTGAGGGCCAGGACCGCGCCCTCATCGCCGGTGCCGAGGGCCGTCCGCACTGCCTCCACGGTGACCACGCGGTCGGTGTAGGCCGCCAGTTGGTCCAGCAGACTCTCCGCGTCCCGCATGCTGCCGGTGGCGTGGCGGGCAATCAGGCTCAGCGCGTCCTCCTCGGCCTGGATGCCCTCCTGTTCGGCGACGCGCCGGAGCCGGGCCACCATATCCGCCAGCGGCACCCGCCGGAAATCCAGCCGTTGGCAGCGGGAGAGGACCGTCGCCGGAATGCGGTGGGGCTCCGTGGTCGCCAGGACAAAGATGGCGTGGGACGGGGGCTCTTCCAGCGTCTTGAGCAGCGCGTTGAAGGCGGCGGTGGAGAGCATGTGGACTTCGTCAATGATGTACACCTTATATCGGGCCTCGGAGGGACGGTAGCCCACCCGTTCCCGCAGTTCCCGCACGTCCTCCACGCTGGTGTTGGAGGCGGCGTCTATCTCTATCAGGTCCATCAGCCGCCCTTCGTTAATGGCCCGGCAGATGGCGCACTGGTTGCAGGGGCGGTTAGCCGGTTCCGGGTCCAGGCAGTTGACGGCTTTCGCCAGAAGGCGCGCAGTCGTCGTCTTGCCGGTGCCGCGCGGGCCGGCGAAGAGGTAGGCGTGGTGGACGCGGCCGGAAAGCAGGGCGTTGCGCAGGGTGCGAACGACATGCTCCTGCCCGACGACCTCATCAAAGGTCTGGGGACGCCACTTGCGGTAGAGCGCCTGAGCCATTTACGCCTCTCGCGTCAGCCGCACCAGGACCGCCTCTCCTTTGGTGAACATCTGATACGGCGTATCCTTATACAGCACCGTCAACTCATCCGGGCCCAGGGTCAAAGGGACCACCCGATGGGCTCCGACCTCGTAAATCATCGCCGTGCCCGCCAGCGAGAGGAGCAGCGCGTCGTGGGGGGAGGGCTCTATCAGCGGCCACTCTCCCTCCCCCCGCATCACCTGGATGGCCGAATCCTCTATGTGGGCGACCGTCTTGGGCTGGAACGGCACCCGCAGACTCTCTACTGCGGCGCTCAGGCTGATCCGCTGGGGCGGACTCTCGCTGGTGCCGTAGAGGAAACGGCGCCCGTTCTTGCGCTCCGGCAACACGGTACATCGGAGCAGGAGGACGGTGGACGGGAAAGGAGAACCGGAGCGGTGGGCCAGCCCTTTATGGACGACGGACATCTCCCCGGGGCGCAGTCGGACCTCCCCCCGCTCCGTCTCCAGCAAGATGACCCCCTGGTGGACCCAGAAGAGTTCATCCTGGTCCAGATGCCGGTGCCAGGCCAGCGTCCCCTGGCAGAGATAGAGGCTCACCATGATGTCGCCGACGAGAGCCATATCTATCATGGCAAAGGGACGGTCCAGCCGACGGGCCACGTCTTTCAGGTTCAGTTTCTCCAGGGGCATCCGCGCTACTCTTTCGGGCTCTCCTCCGGCGTGACTCCCAGAATGCCTGCCAGCCCGCGCAGGAACTCCACCGGTACGGGGAAGATGATGGTGGAATTCTTCTCGGTGGCGATTTCGGTGAGCGTCTGGAGATAGCGGAGTTGGATGGCGGCGGGCACCTGCCCGATGGTCTGGGCGGCCTGGGCCAGGGTCTGGGCGGCCTGGTACTCGCCCTCGGCGTGGATGATTTTCGCCCGCTTCTCCCGCTCCGCCTCCGCCTGCCGGGCCATCGCCCGCTGCATAGTGGCCGGGAGTTCCACGTCCTTGATCTCCACGATGCTCACCTTGACCCCCCAGGGCTCGGTCTGCTCGTCAATGATCTGCTGCAGTTTGGTATTGATCCGCTCCCGGTGGGCCAGCAGTTCGTCCAGTTCCGATTGCCCGATGACATTCCGCAGCGTGGTCTGGGCAATCTGCCAGGTGGCCCGCTTGTAGTCCTCCACCTGGACGATGGCGCTGGTCGGCTCCACGACGCGGAAATAGGCCACCGCGTTGACTTTGACGGTGACGTTATCCCGGGTGATGCACTCCTGTGCCGGGACGTCCAGCGTCACCACCCGCAGGTCCACCTTGACCATCCGGTCAATGAAGGGGATGATGAAGAACAGGCCCGGCCCCTTGGCGCCGACCAGCCGGCCCAGGCGGAAGATGACGCCGCGCTCGTATTCCTGGACGATTTTGATGGCCGCGCTGGCGATCACGATGAGGAAGAGGACGGCGGCGCCGACCACACATCCCAGAGTCGTCAACACGCTTCCCATAATGCCCTCCTATTTCTGTGTGGACTGCCTGGGGAAACAGTGAAGATGCGCTTTGATTATACCCCAAGAAGGGAGGAGTGCAAATGGGGTTCTATCTTCCGCGCGGCGTGGGTACAAGGCGCGCAGCGCAAGCGGCAGCGTCACCCGGCCGATGCGAGAGGCCGGAAAAAGTGCAAGCCACTGCAGGACGCCGTCAGCAACGGTTGGAGAATACGGTAGATAGAGCGGGTTGGTAAGGGGCGCGGACGTTTCCCCTACTCCCACCGAAACGTCCACGCCGCAATGATCCCCCCTACCAGCAGGCACCCTGCCAGCACCGCGACCTCTTTCCAGTGCTGACCCCACGCGTCGCCGAACCAGAGCTCTTTGATCAACCTCACAGCATAGGTCAGTGGGATGTAGCGGCTGACGGCCTCTATCTTCGCAGGCAGCACCTCCAGGGGGATGGAGGCCCCGGAGAGAAACATCATCGGGAACGCCAGCACCATCCCGACCGTCTGAGCAATGCGGGCAGTGGGGGCCAGCCCGGCAATGAGATACCCCAGGGCGAAGAAGGCCGTCGTCCCCAAAAGGAAGCTCCCCAGCACGCTCAGGATGTTCCCCTCAAACCGGATGTTGAAGACCAGTTTGCCCGTCAGGATGAGCAGCAGGACACCCAGCATAGTCATCAGGAGGTAACTGAGGACGTCGCTGACGATGTAGGCCAGGGGGTGAAGGGGGGTCGCCCGGAAACGCCGCAGGATGCCGCTCTCGCGCGCCGACGCCGTCCCGATGGGCAGGCCGATGAGCCCCACCGTCGCGATGATCAGCCCGATGTAGGCGGGCACCGAGACATCCATCGTGCCACGCCCGCCAAAGAGCGGCGTGGGTTTGTTGCCGTAGATCGCCCCAAAGAGCAACAGCATCATCGGCGCGTAGAAAATGGTGAAGAAGGTGGCAATGGGCTCCCGCAGGTAGAGTTTCATCTGGATCAGCGTCAGTTTCCACACCCCGCGCATCGTTCACCTCTCACTTTTCACGCTTCGCGCTTCACGTTTCACTTTTCACGTTTCACTTTTCACGTTTCACGCCTCACGCCTCACGCCTCAATCCCGCATCTCCCGCCCCGTCAGCGCCAGGAAGACGTCCTCCAGCGACGGTTGCTCCGTCTGCAGGTCGCGGAAGGGCAGACCGGCCCGCTCCAGCAGGCCGACCACGCCGCTCACCAGCCCTTCCCCTTTCCCGTAGACCACCACCCGTTCTCCGACGCGCTCCGCGCGGGTCACACCGGGCAACTGCCGGAACATCCCCACGTCCAGCCGCTCGTCGGCGCTGAAGACGACCCGGTGCTCCGCCCCCAGAGACCGGATGAGGTTCTCCGGCGTATCCAGCGCCACAATCTTCCCGTGGTCTATGATGGCCACCCGGTCGCAGAGCCGCTCTGCCTCTTCCATGTAATGGGTGGTCAGGAAGACGGTCTTGCCCCGGTCCCGGATGCTCCGGACCAGGTCCCACGTCGCCCGGCGGGCCTGGGGGTCCAGCCCGGTAGTCAACTCGTCCAGGAAGACCAGTTCCGGGTCGTTGATCAGGGCCAGGGCAATGAAGAGGCGCTGTTTCTGCCCGCCGGAGAGTTTCTCAAAAGGCGCGCCCCGCTTCTCCGCCAGCCCCAGTTGCTCCAGGAGATGGTTCGCGTCCACCCGACGGGGATAGAAGGAGCCGAAGAGGTCCAGCGCCTCCCGGACTTTGAGGCGGGGGTGGAGCGCGGCCTCCTGCAACTGGACACCGATGCAGCAGCGGAGTTCGTAGCCGTCCCGCTGCGGGTCCAGCCCCAGCACCCGGATCGTCCCCCGGTCGGGGCGGCGCAGCCCTTCCACACACTCTATGGTGGTGGTCTTCCCGGCGCCGTTGGGACCGACCATGCCGAAAATCTCCCCCTCCTCCACGGTGAAGGAGACCCCGTCCACCGCCCGCACGGAGCCGTACGACTTGTAGAGTTCCCGGACCTCTATTGCGATCCCCAT
Source organism: Thermoflexales bacterium (assembly GCA_014360895.1). GTDB lineage: Bacteria > Chloroflexota > Anaerolineae > B4-G1 > DUEL01 > SpSt-77. Next base: position 19,639 of record JACIWQ010000042.1, read on the forward strand.
CGGCTCACTCCTGGAAAGCGGCGATGGACAGAGCCAGCAGGCCCAGTCCCAGTAGCAGGATCATCGTCCCCGCATCGGCCGCGCGCAGGATGTGGAGGACCACCACGGCCACGCCCATGGCCAGCGCGAGGGCCCGAAGGACCAGGGATACCATTTTACCGACTTTGCCGTTCATTTTGCCTCCTTAAGTATTGCGTATTCCGTTCGTAACGCCGGCCGCCAGGCCGGTACAGGCTGATTGCAGTTTAACAAATTATTTCGGCAATGGCGCGCCTTCTGCGCCGATTGGAAATCGGCCTTCCTGGGCATTTCATGCCCCTTGTCGGCCTTCGCCGACAGGGCTTTCAAGGGACGGCGCAGGCCGTCCTTGTTGCGAACGGAGTGAAGCAACCTGCGAATGGAGTGAAGCGACCTGCGAATGGAGTGAAGCGACCTGGCCGAAGGCCCAAGTGAGGGCGACTTGAGTCGGCGACCGGGATTGCCGGAATAATTTTTCCGGTTGCAAATAGCCCGCGCTGCCTTTTTCCCACCTATGCGGTTGAAGTATTGAACCACAAAGGACGCAGAGAGTGCAAAGCTTCTTTCAAGAATTTCCTTTGCGCCCTTGGCGCTCTTTGCGGTTTCTCAAAGGTGCTCCTCAGGCGAATAGGGAATGAGAGAGGATATACACGATGACCTCGCCGGTTCGGGGAGGTTCGTACCCTTTGGTAACTATGGGGGGCACAACGGTCCCGCACAGAATGAAGATAAGCACAAACCACCATTTGCGAGTAAGGGAATCCAGGTTCATCACCGTACTCCTTCCGGGTACAGGATATTTTCCAGCGCGTTTATATACGCTGCGAACGCTTCACGCCCCTTCGCCGTCACCCAGACCCAGGTCTTGGGGCGGCGTCCGACGAAGGTTTTCTCCACCCGCACGTAGCCCGCCTCCTCCAGCCGCTGGAGGTGGACGCTGAGGTTGCCGTCGGTCAGGCCCAGGAGGTCGCGCAGGAAGATGAAGTCGGCCTTGTCGCCCTCATCCAGGCCCACCAGCGCGGCCATAATGCGCAGCCGGGTCGGTTGATGGATGACGGGGTCCAGGTCTGCCATCCTCATTATTCCCCCTGACGGAGGAATCCGATGCCGCCGCCGATGAGGGCGCCGCCGCCCAGGAAGGCCACTCCCAGGTTGAAGGATTCCGGCAACCAGGTGGCCATTACCACGGCCAGAAGGCCGATGAAGAGGCCGATGACGCTGATGGCCCAGTGAGTGAAGAGGCCAAACTGGATGTAGCCCAGGGCGATGGTGAGGACCATCAGGAAGGCAAAGTTGAGCCCCTCGGTGTAGAGCCGCAACTTCCAGATCAGCACCCCGTCAAAAGCGGCCAGGGCCAGCCACCAGAGGAGAATCGGGAGCCAGAGGGAAGAGGACCTCGTTCGCGCCCGCTGGCCCATCCGGATACCCAGATAGATACTCAGCAGGACGCCCAGGGTGTCCAGGAACATCCAGAGCCAGTTGACGGATAGCGCACGGTTGATCCGGACCAGAAAGTGGGTGCCGGTGAAGCCGACCAGCCAGATAGCTCCCCAAAGCACCATAAACCAGCCTCCGAACCCGTCCGAGGACCGGCGGGCCCGCTCCATAATCTGCCGGATCGCCCTCAGGTCGTCCAGGGCGTTCTGTGGCTGCATGTTCCCTCCGTAAAAAGTACTTTGTATCACAAAGTATTTTACCACAAACAGGAAATTCTGTCAAGGCCGCGATGCTTGCAATTCCGGCCAAACGCGGTAGAATGGTCTATTTGAGGAGAACCATGACCTACCGGGAAGCGATAGAATATCTTCACAGCCTGACCGACTACGAGAAACGGCGAATTGAGCGCTACTCGCCGGAGACATTGGACCTCTCCCGCGTGGAGCGGTTGCTGGACATGGTGGGGAATCCCCACCGCCTCTACCCGTCCGCTCACATCGCCGGCACCAAGGGGAAGGGTTCCACCTCGGCGATGATGGAATCGGTCCTGCGCGCCGCCGGATACCGCACCGGCTTCTACACCTCCCCCCACCTCCACACCTTCCGCGAGCGCATCCGCATCGGCGCCGACCTGATTTCCCGAGAAGATGTCGTTGCACTGGTGGAGGAATTCCGCCCGCTGATTGCCCGCGTCCCCGGCGTCACCACCTTTGAGGCGGTCACCGCCATCGCTTTCACCTACTTCGCCCGCCGGAAGATAGATTTTCTGGTCGCCGAGGTCGGCCTGGGCGGGCGGCTGGACGCCACCAACGTCCTCCGCCCGGAGGTGGCGGTCATTACCTCCCTCAGCCTGGACCACACGTACCTTCTGGGGGATACGCTGCCGGAGATTGCGGCGGAGAAGGCCGGGATTATCAAGGACGGCATCCCCGTCGTCACCGCGCCGCAGCGCCCGGAGGCGCTGGCGGTCATAGAGGAGACGGCGCGCGCCCGCCAGGCCCCCCTCACCGTAGTGGGACGGGACTGGGTCTGGGAGTCCGGCCCCTTTGACCTGAAGGGGCAGTCCTTCACCCTCCGCCGGGTCGGGGATGGCCCGGATGACCTGGCCGGGGAGTACTGGATACCGCTGTTGGGCCGTCACCAACTGGAGAATGCCGCCACCGCCCTGGCCGCGCTCCAGATTCTCCTGGAACGGGGCTTCCGCCTCTCCCGCGCGGCGGCGCTGGAGGGACTGCGCACCGTCCAGTGGCCGGGGCGGCTGGAAATTCTCAGCACCGACCCGCTGGTGGTGGTGGATTGCGCCCACAATCCCTACTCTACAGAGGTCCTGCGGGAGACCCTCCGAGAGTGGTTCCCGGGCCGCCGCTGGGTGCTTATCTTCGGCGCGTCGGCGGATAAGGACATCCCCGGGATGTTGCGGGCGCTCCTGCCCATCGCCGACCACCTCATCGTCACCCGCTCCGACCACCCCCGCTCCGCCACCCCGGTGGAACTGGCGGATATGGCCGCGTCCGTCGGCGGGGGGGCCGAAATCGCCGTCAACATCCGGCGCGCCCTTCAGCGAGCCCTGACGCTCCTGAAGCCGGATACCGGTATCCTGGTCACCGGCTCCATCTTCCTGGTCGCCGAGGCCCGGGAGGAGTGGGCCGAACGCAACGGCCACCCCCTCCCCGATAACGACCGGACGGACTGAACGGACTGCACGGAGTACGAAATACGGAGTATCAAAGATGAATCGCGATTGGACCGAATGGTGGACGCAGATGGGCTGGTCGCAGCCCGGATTTTTCCCGTACTTCAGCGAGTATGAGGAAGCGGAAGAGCCCGAGGAGCAGGCAGAAGAAATCATTGAGGGACCGCTCCTGCCCCTGCGGGACATGGTCTTTTTCCCGCGCATGGTCGCCCCGCTGGTGGTGGCGCGGCCGGAATCTTTGGAAGCGGTGGAGGTGGCGCTGGAACTGGATGAGCCGCTCATCGCCGTCGCCCAGCGGGACCCGCAGGTGGAAGAGGTCGGGCCGGAAGACCTCTACAACTTCGGCACCGACATCATCATCGGGCGCATGCTCCGCATGCCCGACGGCACCCTCAGCATCCTGGCCCAGGGCCATCAGCGGGTGCAGATTCTGGAATACGTCCACCTGGAGCCGTATATCCGCGTTCGGGCGATGCCCATCGTGGAGCCCACCGAGCGCTCCCGGATGACCGAGGCGCTGATGCGGGCCGTCCTCAACCTCTTTGAGCGCGTCGTCCAGTTGAGCCCCCACCTGCCCGAAGACCTCTACGTCTTCGCACTGAACATCCGGGAGCCGGGGTGGCTGGCGGACCTCATCACCCAAAGCCTCAACCTAGATACGGCCCAGCGACAGGAGGTCCTGGAGACGCTGGACCCCACCGCCCGCCTGCAACGGGTCAACGTCCTCCTGGCGAAGGAACTGGACGTCCTGGAATTGCAGGACAAAATCCACTCCCAGGTCCAGCAGGAGATGGACCGCTCTCAGCGGGAGTACTTCCTGCGGGAGCAGATGAAGGCCATCCAGACGGAACTGGGTGAGACGGATACCTTCACCCAGGAGATTAACGAGTTACGGGAGCGGATAGAGCAGGCGTCCTTCCCACCGGAGGTGCGCGCCCAGGCGGAGCGGGAACTGGCCCGCCTGGCCGCGATGCCCCCCATGGCCCCCGACGTCGGTATCATCCGCACCTACCTGGACTGGCTGCTGGAACTGCCCTGGACGGAGGAGACAGAGGACAACCTGGACCTGGAGCACGTCGCCGAGGTGCTGGAATCTTCCCACTACGGCCTGCCGAAGGCCAAAGAGCGCATCCTGGAATACATCGCGGTCAAGAAACTGGCCCCCGAGAAGATGCGCAGCCCCATCCTCTGCTTCGTGGGCCCGCCGGGGACGGGTAAGACCAGCTTGGGGCAGGCCATCGCCAAAGCGCTGGGGCGGAACTTCGTCCGGGTGAGCCTGGGCGGCGTGCGGGACGAGGCGGAGATTCGGGGGCATCGCCGGACCTACATCGGCGCCCTCCCCGGCCGCATCATCCAGACCATGCGCCGCGCCAAGACGGTTAACCCCGTCTTCATGCTGGATGAGGTGGACAAGTTGGGGCTGGACTTTCGGGGCGACCCGGCGGCGGCACTCCTGGAGGTGCTGGACCCGGAGCAGAACCACGCCTTCTCCGACCATTACCTGGAAGTGCCCTATAACCTCTCCAAAGTCTTCTTCATCACCACGGCCAATACATTAGACCCCATCCCTCCGGCACTGCGGGACCGGATGGAGGTGATAGAGTTCCCGTCCTATGTGGAGGAAGAGAAACTGGAGATTGCCCGCCGGTTCCTCATCCCCCGCCAGATAGAGGAGAACGGGCTGAACGGGCATCCGGTGACGTTCACCGATGCGGCGCTGCGGCGCATCATTCGGGAGTACACCTACGAGGGCGGCGTGCGCAACCTGGAGCGGGAAATCGCCAACATCTGCCGCAAGGCGGCCCGACGGCTGGCGGAAGGGAAGAAGCCCTTGACCCGCGTCACTCCCGCCGACCTCCCCCGCTACCTGGGCCCGCCCCGCTACCCGCGCGACGAGGCGGAAGAGAAGGACGAAATCGGGCTGGCCATGGGGCTGGCGTGGACCGAGGCGGGCGGCGACCTGATGCCGGTGGAGGTCGCCCTGATGCCCGGCAAGGGCAACCTCACCCTCACCGGCCAACTGGGCGAGGTGATGCAGGAATCCGCCCAGGCGGCGCTCAGTTACGCCCGTTCCCGCTCCAAAGACCTGGGCGTGGCGCCGGACGTCTTTGAGAAGACGGACATCCACATCCACCTGCCAGAAGGGGCCATCCCCAAAGACGGCCCGTCGGCGGGCATCACGATGGCGACAGCGCTCATCTCCGCCCTCACCCACCGCCCCGTCCGGCGGAAGGTGGCGATGACGGGCGAAATCACCCTGCGGGGGCGGGTCCTGCCCGTCGGTGGGATTAAGGAGAAATTGCTGGCCGCCCATCGGGCGGGGATGAAGGAGGTCGTCATCCCCAAACGGAATCAGCCCGACCTGGTGGAGATTCCCCGCAAGGTGACGCGGGAACTGAAGGTGCGGATGGTGGAGCGGATGGACGAGGTGTTAGAGGTGGCGTTGCTCCCGCCTCAGCCGCAGGAAGCGCAGGCGTCGGCCCAGCCGAAGGCCCACCGCCCCCGCCGGTCGCGGGCCCGCAAGGGGGAGCGGGTGTCGCCGGACGCTGCACCGCCCTCAGCGCCTGCTCCCGCCAGCGCGAACCTTCCGGCGGGCGCGACGATGTAGATGAGGGGACGAGGGGGGCGGCGGCCCGAAGGGCCGCC
>JACIWQ010000043.1 GCA_014360895.1 Thermoflexales bacterium
TCTCCCATCAGGAAGCCCGCCGGACCCCCACGCGCAGGGCATAGCCATCCACCCGGTCCTCAGCGACGGCCATGTCCGGCTCCGGCTCCCCAACCCGCAACGCCACGCTCAGCGTCTCCGCCGCGACGTACTCGCGCCAGGCCGCGATGGCCTCGGCCAGTTCGCCCTCGGCCCAGTAGACGGTCACGATGCGGTCGTCCAGTTCCAGGCCCGCGTCCTTGCGCAGGTTCTGGATCCGCCGGACCACCTCCCGCGCCAACCCCTCCGCCCGCAGTTCGGGCGTGATGGCGACGTCCACCGCGACGGTCACCCCCCGCTCCGAGGCCACCGCCAGGCCCTCTCGCGGCTTCTCCTGGACGAGGACCTCCTCCGGCGCCAGCGCCACCTCCTCGCCGTCCACGGTCAGATGGACGGGGAGCCCAGCCCGCACCCGCCGCGCCACCTCCGCCGGGTCCTGCGCGGCCAGCGCGGCCCGCACCGCCGGGAAGCGAGCGCCGAAGCGGGGGCCCAGCAGCGGGCTGTTGGGCAGGACCTGGTAGGTGACCAGGTCGCCCACGTCCGCTACCTGCGCCACTTCCTTGACGTTCAACTCGTCCCGAACAACCTCCCACAATTCCTCCTCCAGCGTTCCCCGTGACGGGTCCAGGTGGACCAGCGCGCGGGCCAGCGGCTGGCGGAGTTTGATGTTGGCGCTGTTGCGGGCCGCGTGGCCCAGGGAGACGATCTCCCGCGCCAGGTCCATCCGGGCCAGCAACTCCTCGTCCATCGCCGCCGGGTCGGCCTGGGGCCAGAGGGTGTGGTGGACGCTCTCCGGCGCCTCCGGGTCCACCGACCGGACCAGGTTCTGATACATCGCCTCCGTCATAAAGGGGATGAAGGGCGCCAGCAGCCGGCAGAGGGTGGTCAGGACCTCGTAGAGAGTGGCATAGGCCGCGTTCTTGTCCGCGTCGTGCTCGCTCTTCCAGAAGCGCCGGCGACTCCGGCGGATGTACCAGTTGGTCAGGTCATCCAGGAATGGTTCCAGGACCAGCGTCGCGCCGTAGGCGTCGTAGTCGTCCAGCCGCTCCGTCACCCTCGCCACCACCTGGTGCAAGCGGGCCCGAATCCAGCGGTCCAGCAGATTGTAGCGCAAGTTTCCACTCCCGTTGCGGGGCGTCCACTCATCCAGCCGAGCGTAGGTGACGAAGAAGACGTAGGCGTTCCAGAACGGAAGCAGGAACTGCCGCCGCACCTCGTCGGCCTTGCCGTAGCCGAAGAGCAGGTCGGCCTCGGGCTTCTGGCGGCAGTAGAGCCAGCGCATCACATCCACGCCCATCCGGTCGGCCGCGTCGTTGAACTCAATCGCGTTGCCCCAGGACTTGTGCATCTCCCGCCCGTCTTCTGCCAGCAGAGTCGCATAGCCGAAACAGACCTTGAAGGGTGGTGACTTCTCCAGCACGGTCGCCATCGCCAGCAGGCTATAGAACCAGTTGCGGAACTGGCCGGGGAAGGACTCGGTGATGAAGTCCGCCGGGTACCACTGGCGCCAGTAGTCGGGGTCAGTGCGGTAGCGGAGGGTGCTGAAACTGACAATGCCCGCGTCCAGCCAGGGGTTGCCCACATCGGGGATGCGGGAAACCTCCGCGCCGCACCTGGGGCAGACGATGCGGACGGCGTCCACCCACGGGCGGTGGGGCGTATGTCCCTCAAAGACCTCCCATCCCGCGACTGCCCGCTCCCGCAGTTCCCGCTCATCGCCGACAACCTCAAAGTGGCCGCACTTTTTGCACTCCCAGATGGGCAGCGCCAGCCCCCAGTACCGCTTCTTGCTGATCATCCAGTCGTGCATATTGCGCAGCCAGTCCAGTTCCCGGTCCAGGCCGAACTCCGGAATCCACCGAATCTGCCGGGTGACGTCCATCATATCGTAGCGGAGTTCGTCCATAGAGATGAACCACTCCTCCACCAGCCGGAAGACCAGTTCGCTGCCACATCGCCAGCAGACGGGATAGCGGTGAGTATAGTCCTCCACCCGATAGAGAAGTCCCTTTTCCCGCAAGTTCTCAAAGACCCGTTGGGCGCTCCCGACGACCGAAGTCCCGGTGAGGAAACCGAACCCGTCCACGAAGACGCCCTCTTCGTCCAGCGGAGCAATGGCGGGCAGACCGTACTGCTTGCCCAGGGCGAAGTCCTCCGCGCCGCAGCCGGGGGCGATGTGGACGATGCCCGTGCCCTCCGCCTCGCCGACTTCGTCCCAGAGGATGACCCGGTGGGCCTGGGGGCCGCCTGCCCTCTGCTGGGCCGGGAGTTCGTCAAAGGGGCCGTCGTACGTCCACCCCTCCAGCGCCTTGCCCTTCATCTCCTCCAGGACCTGGTACGGGCCCTTGAGGATGGAAAGGGTGCCCTTGGAAAGGTAGAAGACCTCGTCGCCCTGGCGGACCTTGACGTAGGTCAGTTCGGGGCCGACGGCCGCGGCGACGTTGCTGGTGAGCGTCCAGGGTGTGGTCGTCCAGACCAGCAGGCTCTCCCCCGGGCGGCCCCGCAGGGGGAAGCGCAGGGTGACGCCGGGATGGGTCAGTTCCTGATACCCCTCGGTGACAATCTCGTGCTGGCTGATGCCGGTGGCGCAGCGGGGACACCAGGGCATCACATCGGTCCCTTTGTAAAGCCACCCCCGCTCCCAGCACCGCTTCAGGAAGGTCCAAATCATGTAATTGTTCTCGTTGGAGAAGGTGAAGTAGGAGCCGCCCAGTTCGGGCAGGCCCAACCGTCCCACAATCTGCTCCACCGTATCGGTGACCGGGCCGTGGGGGCCGGGGACGGTGATGACCTCCTGGGGGTTCTCCATAATCCGCCGGGCCAGGTCCCGCAGGAACTCCGGGTCGTTCCAGTCCATCCAGTAGCCCAGGCGGATGGACTGCTCCGTCTGGACGGCGGCGAAGCGCAGGACCCGCTCCTTGCATTTGCGGACAAAGCGCTCAATCCCGTAGTTCTCAATATCCCGCTTGGAGCGGAAGCCCAGTTCCTTCTCCACCTCCACCTCCACCCAGAGGCCCTGGCAGTCAAAGCCGTTCTGGTAGCGGGTCTGGTAGCCCTTCATGGCCCAAAAGCGGTGGAAGAGGTCCTTGTAGGTACGCCCCCAGCCGTGGTGGACGCCCATCGGGTTGTTGGCCGTGATGGGCCCGTCAATGAAGGACCACCGAGGGCCGTTCTTGCGGAGTTCCACCAGTTTCTGAAAAGCACGGGTCCGCTTCCAGAAGTCCAGGATTTCGTGCTCCTGCTGGATAAAGTCTACTTTGGATGGGACGGGTTGGAACATAGGCACCTCCTTGGCATGGATGAGTGAAACGTGATGCGTGAGTATTTGACAAAACGGTCGGTCGGGCTACAATGGAAATGAGCCTTGTCGGACGGAGAAAGGGAAATGGTCTGGACGGCGAACGTCACGGCGAAAGGACAGGATAGTGCTCTCAGCCGGGTCATCGGGCAAATTGTGCGCCGGATTGTTGAAGGCTACCATCCCCAGAAGATCGTGTTGTTCGGTTCGCTGGCCTGGGGAGAACCGGACGAAGACAGCGATATAGACCTGCTCATCATTAAAGAGACCGAGGAGTCTCCCCTGGAGCGGCGCGTTCGCGTGCGTCGGCTCGTTTCCGATATTCGGCGTTGGATTCCCTTCTCCCCTCTGGTTTTGACTCCTGAAGAGTTAGCACACCGGCTGTCTATCGGAGACCCATTCTATCAGGAAATCATCCGCCGAGGGCTGGTCCTTTATGAGAGAAAATGAGTCTACTCTGCCCCGGGACTGGTTTGCCCAGGGTGACCTGGACCTGCAGGCAGCGGAAATCCTCCTTACGCTGGGAGGCCCCTTGCCCATCGTCGCTTTTCATTTGCAGCAGGCCGTGGAGAAGTACCTGAAAGGGTTTCTGCTATCCACCGGTTGGACATTGCGGCGCATCCACGACCTGGAACTTTTGCTTCAGGATGCGATAGACCGGGACGAGGATTTTGCCCCGTTCCTGCCATTTTGCCAACGGGCTACAGAGTATTACCTTGAGACCCGTTATCCTTTGGGCATCCAGAGCCCTCTGGAAGAAGATGCTCTGAAGCAAGACCTGGATACCGCCAGAGAGTTGATCGCTCTCATCCGCCGCAAAGTGTTTTCGCAGAGGGGATAAAACGCCTCACGCTTCACGTTTCACGCTTCACGTTTCACGCTTCACGTTTCACGCTTCACGTTTCACGCTTCACGTTTCACTCCCTCACCCTCACCACCCCCAACAGAATACGGCGGTTCTCCGGGTCGGCGCCGTCGCCGGAGACGGGCAGCCGCTCCCCGGTATCCCACCGGTACATCCCCACCTCTAACAGGTACTCCCCGGCGGGGGCATCCGCCGGAAGGACCAGTTCGTAGCGGTCCCGGAGCAAACGGCCCGGCAGCCACAGCGAGGTCGGGCAGCCGCCCCGCAGGGGCTCGTGGTCGTCCTGCGCCCAGACCGGGTTGCCCGTGGCCGGGTTGGGGGCCGCGCCGACCAGGTGGGTGAAGACGACGTAGTTGGCCCCCACCGGCCCGTCGGCCTGCCAGTAGAGGTCCAAAAACAGCCGCTCCCCCGGACAGACGGCCGCGCCCGGCGCGAGGGGCGAGTCCCCCAAGACACCCCGGTCCCGGTACAGCCCATACCCGGCCAGCCGGACCGACTCCCCCAGCCGCGCTGCCATCGGATGGGGAATCTCCGCTGGGGAGAGCTCCGGCTGGGTATGGGTGACCCGGACGCTCCCGAAAGTGAGAGATTCCCCATCCGGCGCGCGCAGTTCAAAATGGTACCGCCCGGCGGGAAGGCAGGCCGCCGGAAACTCCAGCAGGCGGTAGACAATCTTCCCGGCAGGGCAGGGAGTCAGCAGTACCGCGTAGGTCTCCCCCGACGGTCCCACCAGGCTCACCCCCGGCAGGGACGACCTCGCGGCCCAGTACCAGCGGCAATCCTCTCCCGAAAGCCCCTCCGGAAGCAATGGGGGCCCGGCCCGAAGATACAGCCCCAGCCGCAGCGGGTCGCCGGGGCGGACCTCCCGGACGGGCAGGTCGTACCCTATCACCTCCAGCCCGGCGACGGGCGCGGCAAAGAGGGGGTACTGGGGATAGGCCCTCTCAGCGGTGGCCTCCCCTCCAGCAGGCCCGAAGAGGAACAGGCGGTTATAGCCGAACTCCATCGTCAACAGCGTAGCGTATCGCTCGGAGAGCCACGCCTTCGCCGCTCCCTCCGGGTCCTGCAGGTGGCTCTCCACCTGAGCCAGCCAGACGCGGCGGTACGCTTCGGCGACCGGCGCCAGTTCCGCCTCGGCCCCCGACCCCTCCAGCCTCGGCGACCTCTGGGGGACGGGGTAGACCGGCGGACGGTCGGTGGGGGCCGGGGCCCGGTCGTAGTAGTACAGGAAAATCGGGTAGCGGTCGCCAGAGACCAGAACGACGGCATCTCCTGGCTCCGCCTGGGCCCAGATGGCCCGTACCATGCTCTGCAGGTCGTCCCGCAGGCGGCGGTCGGCGTAGTGACCGGGGAGGGCCCAGAGCATCAGGGCCAGCACCATCGCGGCCGCTGGGCCCCCTGCCAAGCGGAGGCGGGGTCGGGCCAGAAGCGCCGTCAGCCCCCACGCCAGCCAGGCGTAGAACAGCGGCGCGAAGGAGAGAAAGTAGCGGGCCTCCACCCGCGGCGTGTAGAAGAGCATCCGGGGCTGGGTCACCAGCCAGACCATCAGTGGTGGGACCAGGGTCCCCAGCGCCAGAAGCCAGAGCCGGTCGGCCGTCGGGCCCAGGACTCCGGCCCGCCGGGCCCGGACGAGCAGGACCGCCGTCCCCCAGAGAAGAACCGCCAGCACCGCCAGAACCGCCCACAGGTAGCGTTCCACGAAAGTGGAGATGCCCAGGGTCAGCAGGACGCCGTCCAGCAGAAAGACGAACCCCGGCGACACCGGCTCCTGGACGACGGACCACGAACGCATTCGGGGAATCGCCAGAGCCAGCCAGGGAGCCCAGAGGGCCAACGCCGCGCCCTGTATCATCAGCCACCGCAGCCAGAGGGCCCACCGGTCCCTGCGCCGCAAGCCCACGACCAGGACGTACAGGTTTTGCACAACCAACAGAAGGGCCGAGAAGTAGATGGTGTAGAGCGCCGCGAGGGTGGCCCCGACCCAGGCGAAATCTAACCGCCAAGAGCGCAAAGGGCGCAAACCCCTTTGCGGTTCAGAAGCCCATCGCAGAAGGAAGTAGAACGAGAGGGTCGCCGCCAGCGCGGCCAGCGCGTACATCCGCATCTCCTGCGACCACCAGACGTGGAAGCGGGAGAGCGCCAGCAGCCAGAGCGCGGCCACGCCAGCCCAGGGCCCTCCCAGCCGCCGACCCAGCGGTGCCATCGCGGCGACGGTGAGGGTTGCCACCAGAACCGTCAGATAGCGGGCGGCGAACTCGGTCTCCCCGGCCAGCCGCACCCAGGGCCAGAGCAGCCAGAAGTAGAGGGGCGGATGGACATCCCCGGCCGTCCAGAGCGTCGTCTCCGCGAAACCATGGCGGACGGCCCATATCGCCAGCCCCTCGTCCCACCAGACATTCTGGTCCCCCAGGCGGCAGACCCGGAGGGCGAAGGCCACCACCAGGCCCGTCAACAGGAACAAATGATGGCGCTTCATCTCACGCCTCACGTTTCACGCTTCACGCCTCACGTTTCACGCTTCACGTTTCACGCTTCACGCTTCACGTTTCACGTACTGCGTATTCCGTTTGCGCTCCCAGCGTTCCGGTCTATAATCCAGTTGCCGGCCACAAAAACCCCTCAGGAGGTCAGGTATGCTGCGACCCTTTGACCCCACGTTGCCTCTCCCGCCCCAGGAGGCGGGATGGGATGAGAACCTGCGTTTTGCCTACACGGAAGTGGACGCCTTCTGGCTGACCCGCTGGACGCCCGACACCGGATGGGAGCCTGGTCGTCTGTACGAGCATCGGGGAGCGACCCTGGAACTCTCCCCCGGCGCGAACGTGTTGTACTACGGCCAGGGCGTCTTTGAAGGGCTCAAAGCGTTCCGGACGCGGGCCGGGAAAATTGTCCTTTTCCGTCCGCGGGACAACGCGCGCCGCCTGCGGGCCTCGGCGGCCCGACTGGCGATGGAGCCGCCCCCGGTGGACCTGTTCATAGAAGCCGTGACGGCGGTGGTCCGGGCCAACGCCCGCTGGGTCCCCGCGCCGGAGAAGGGCAGTTTCTACCTCCGTCCGGTGCTCATCGGCACAGAGGCCGTCCTGGGTGTCCGACCCTCCCAGGAGTACCTCTTCTACGTGTTCGGTTGCCCGGTAGGGCCGTATATGGGCGGGAACCGCCTCATTGTCCTCTCCGGCGTCCACCGCTCGGCTCCCTACGGTACCGGGGCCGCGAAAGCCGCGGGCAACTATGCCGGATGTCTCCGGCCCCAGAAAATCGCGCGGGATATGGGCTATATAGACGCCCTGTACCTGGACGCGCGGGAGGACCGGTACATTGAAGAACTGACCGGCGCCAACTTTTTCGCGATTTTAAAGGACGGCACGCTGGTCACTCCGGCGCTGGGCTCCATCCTGCCCGGCATCACCCGGGATTCCATCCTCACCGTCGCCCGCGAAGTTTTCGGCTGGATCGCTGTAGAACGGAGACTCGCGATAGACGAAGTTCTGAACGACGCCGCCGAGGCCTTTTATGTAGGCACCGCGGCCGTCCTCTCCCCCGTGACAGTCATCCACTACCAGGGAGTAGACCATCCCATCGGCGATGGCCAGCCGGGCCCCCGGGCGCAGACCCTCCGCCAGGCGCTGGTGGAGATCCAACTCCAGGAACGGCCCGACCACTGGGGTTGGGTCGTAGAGGTGGCCTGAACAAAAAACTCCCGTCCCTGAAGGGACGGGAGTTTTTCTTCCCGCGGTACCACCCTTCTTGCCCCACAAACGTGGGGCCCCTCGGTCGGCGACCCACGATCGCCGCGTCCCGATAACGGGGGACGGCCCCGGCCGAGTCTACTGGATGCGCCCAGGCGGAGGCCTGGGCAGCATCGTTCGGTCGGCAGCTCCGGAGGGATTTTCGGCCCGGCTCCCGCACCCGGCTCTCACCTCTCCCGGGCTCTCTGGAGCGGTACCCCGCGCCTACTCGTCTCCATCATCGCCTTTTTCCCACTTCGCTTTTCTTATACCACAACCGGCCTAATTTGTCAACACACCCGCCTGATGGGGGTAGCGCAGGCCGCCAGGCCTGTATCGTAGCACAGGCCCGGCCCAATTCGCCAACACACCCGCCTGATGAGGCGTGTCTTATTCTTGCGGGAAGGAATTGGCGCGCCCCAGCGATGATGCCCTCTCCGCCAGGGTCATCGCGAGCCCCCGAGGGGGGCGAAGCAGGAGTCATCGCGAGCCCGAAGGGCGAAGCGATCTCCCCGCCGCTTCTGGGGATTGCACCACGCTCTGCTCGTGACAGGCTTTCAGAGCTATCGCCCCTCGCAATGACCCTTGTAGCGCAGGCTGTCAGCTTGTACCGGTCGGGCGGCCGGTGGTACGGTGGCGCACGCCCGACAAATCTGGGATGCACCCGCCTGAGAGCTCAGGCCTCAGGTATTCTTGACAAATTTGCCACGTTGTGGTATAAAATATGCAACAACCGATACCTCCAAAGACGAAGATCAGGAAGAGTAGGCATCGTAGCGGGGTTCCAGAGAGTCGGGCCTTTGGCTGGAAGCCCGATACCAGCGCCGATGCTGAATGGGCCTGGGAGTCGCCCGCCGAACCCCCGCATAGCGGGGCAGTAGTCCGGGCCGGAGCCGCCACCGTTATCCGGGCTGAGGGTATGGGCCCGACCGTGCACCGGGTCGGCGCCGTACCCGCGAACGAGTGAGGCTGGCTTTTCCCCAACGCGCCGTCACCGGCGCGTTTTTGTTTATGGGGAGGGCCCCTCAGCGGGGTGGCACCACGGGAAAAATCGCCCGTCCCGGCAGTGGGACGGGCGTTTTTTGTTCCACCCCAAACCCAATACCAATCTACCAGTCTACCAAAAGAGGAGGTGCAAGATGAAAGACCAGAATCGCTTCCTGCTTCCCCAGGATCGCCTGCCGAAGGCCTGGTACAACATCGTTGCCGACATACCCTTTGAGGTCCCGCCGCTATTGCATCCGGTGACCCGCGAGCCGACCTGTCTCCCGCCGCCCCTCTTCTGCGACGCGCTGATCGCGCAGGAGGAGACGCGGGAGCGGTACGTGGAGATACCGGAGCCGGTGCGGGAGGTGTATCGGCTCTGGCGGCCCACTCCGCTGGTCCGTGCCCGACGGCTGGAGCGGGCGCTGGATACCCCGGCCCACATCTACTACAAGTACGAAGGGGCCAGCCCCCCGGGTAGCCATAAGCCCAACACCGCCGTCGCCCAGGCGTTCTACAGTAAAGAGGCCGGGGTGAAACGGCTGGTCACCGAGACGGGCGCCGGACAGTGGGGCAGCGCGCTGGCCTTCGCCTGTAACCTCTTCGGGATGGAGTGCAGGGTTTATATGGTGAAGGTCAGTTACGTCCAGAAGCCCTACCGCCGGGTGCTGATGGAGGCCTGGGGGGCGCGCGTCGTCCCCAGCCCCAGCCCGGAAACCCGTTCGGGTCAGTCCATCCTGGAGCGGGACCCCGATTCGCCGGGCAGTCTGGGCATCGCCATTAGTGAAGCCGTGGAGGTCGCGGCCACCCACGACGACACCAAGTACTCCCTGGGCAGCGTCCTCAACCACGTCCTGCTCCACCAGACGGTCATCGGCGAGGAGGCGCGGCTCCAGATGGAGATGGCGGGGGAGTACCCCGACGTGGTCATCGGCTGCGTGGGCGGGGGGAGCAACTTCGCCGGACTGGCCTTCCCCTTCCTGCGCGACCGGCTCCAGAACGGCGCATCTACCCGCTTCGTCGCCGTGGAGCCCACTGCCTGCCCCAGCATGACCCGGGGGGTCTATGCCTACGACTACGGCGATACGGCCCACCTGGCCCCCATCGCCAAGATGGACACCCTGGGGCACACCTTCATCCCGGCGGGCATCCACGCCGGAGGACTGCGCTACCACGGCATGGCCCCTCTCGTCTCTGCGCTGCATCGGCACGGCTATATAGAACCGGTCGCCTATCCCCAACTGGCGGTCTTTGAGGCGGCGGTCCTGTTTGCCCGCACCGAGGGCTTCATCCCTGCGCCGGAGACGGCCCATGCCATCCGGGCGGCGATAGACGAGGCACTGGCCGCGCGGGAGGCCGGGGAAAAACGGGTCATTCTCTTCAACTTCAGCGGGCATGGCCACTTTGATATGGGGGCCTACGAGCAGTACTTCGCCGGGAAACTGGAGAACTATGAGTACCCGGCGGAGCGGGTGCTGGAGGCGCTGAAAGACCTGCCGGTGGTGGAGGGATGAAGAGAGGCCCGGGAGTTCGGGTTGCGGCGGCTTCCCCGCCGCAACCCGAACGGTCGCGGGAACGAAAATCGCCGCGACCCGAATCGGGTCGCGGCGATGGCCCCGTTGCCCCGGAGAGGACTCGAACCTCCACGCCCTGTCGGGCACAGGCCCTCAACCTGCTGCGTATGCCTATTCCGCCACCGGGGCTGGCGACTATATTATACTCCGATGCGACAACTTGTCAAACGAGAAGTCGGCACCATCAGCTCGCATCCAGCATCCCGGCCAGGCGCGGGGGCACCATGGCGACCACGCGCAGCCCGCGCGGGGTGGGGGTCTGCGATTCCACGACCCCCTGCTCGCGAATCAACCGGAGCAAGTCGCCCCGGTCAAAGGGCAGGACGACGTCTACCCGCACCAAATCTTTCTTCAGAACACTCTCCACCTTCTCCAGGAGGTCGGCGAGGCCGTCTCCCCGGAGGGCGGAGATGAGCACCGGGTTGGGCAACTCCGAGGCCAGGGCCAGGGCCTCTGCGGGGTCTGCCAGACGGTCCACCTTGTTTAAGGCGGTCACCATAGGTTTCCCCACTGCCCCGATGGCTTCCAGGGTTTCCAGAACTGCCTCCGCCTGACGGCGGGCCTGGGGATGGGTGACGTCCAGGACATGCAGCAGCAGGTCCGATTCCACCACCTCCTCCAGCGTGGCCCGGAAGGCGGCCACCAGATGGGTGGGCAGTTTCTGGATGAAACCGACGGTGTCGGTGAACAGCACTGTTCTCCCGCCCGGCAACCGTACCCGTCGGGTGGTCGGGTCCAGCGTGGCGAACAGCTTATCCTCCACCAGGACTCCGGCGTCCGAAAGGGCGTTCAGGAGGGTGGACTTCCCGGCATTGGTATAGCCGACGATGGAGACCACCGGGATGCCTTCCCGGCGGCGTCGGGCACGGTATCGGCTGCGATGGGCCCGTACTTCCTCCAGTTCCGCCTTCAGATGGGCAATGCGCCGCCGGATGACCCGTCGGTCGGTCTCCAACTGGGTCTCGCCGGGGCCCCGCACGCCCACGCCGCCCGTCGCGCCCCCTGCGCGCCCACCCGCCTGTCGGGCCAGGTGGGTCCAGGCCCGGGTCAGGCGGGGCAGGCGGTACTCGTACTGGGCCAGTTCCACCTGCAGGGCGCCCTCGCGCGTCTGAGCGTGTTGGGCAAAGATGTCCAGAATCAGCGCCGTGCGGTCCAGAACCTTCACCCCGTCGCCCAGCGCCTTCTCCAGTTCCCGCTGGTGGCGGGGGGAGAGTTCTTCGTCAAAAACGACCACATTCGCGGCCGTTTCGGTCACCCGCTCCACCAATTCCTCCACTTTGCCCGGGCCGATAAAGGTGGACGGGTTGGGCCGCTCCAGCCGCTGGGTAACCTGCCCCACGACTTCCAGGCCCGCCGTCCGGGCCAGTTGGGCCAGTTCTTCCAGCGATGCCTCTACGGGCCAGGCACCGTCGGGCGAATGCTCCGGTGCCTTCCAGTCTATCCCCACCAGAATGGCTCGCTCGCGGGCGGGGCCGGTGGGTTCAGCCGGTCTGGCGATCGTTCACCTCCTGAGAATCATCGGATGGCCGACGGACGATGGAAGAGTGCGGGGCTTTGAAACAGTAACCGACTTTTCGCACCGTCGTCAAATAGCGCGGGTGTTGGGGGTCCTCTTCTATCACCTTCCGCAGCCAGTGGACATGGACTTCCAGCGTGCGGGTATCGTCCAGATAATCGGTCGCCCAGACTTCTTTCATCAGAAAGGCGCGGGTGAGAACTCGTCCGTTGTTCCGCATGAAGGTCTCCAGCAATCGGGCCTGCCGGGGTGTCAGGCGGTGCTCCTCACCCCTCCGGATGACCACCCGTCGCTGGAGGTCCAGGGTCAGGTCTCCGACCCTCAGCATGTGATTGCCCGGCGGGGAAAGCAACCGTTTCACCCGATTGAGCAGTTTGCGCACCGTAGGAGTCCCCCGGAGAACAGCCACGCCAGGATAATGGGGGCGTTTCTGGTCCTCCGGGACGATCAGCAGGATGGGAACGTGGTTCTCGCTGGCACTCAGCGCTTCGCAGAGCCGCAGTCCGTTAAAACGCAGGCATCGGGTATCTATGACCAGCAGGTCCGGAGACGTAGTTTCCAGCGCCGTGCAGGCGGCGCGTCGGGTGTGGGCCCGAGCTACCTGAAAGCCCTGTTCCTCCAGGATGGGCGCGCAGGAGGTCTTGGCCGCTCGTTCTCCCTCTATGAGCAGAATGTGGCCATCCATATTCCTGCTCCGGTCCTATTGGGGCAAGTGGCGGTTCCTGTTTCTATGGCATGGGCCTGCTGCAGCGAATGCGGCGAAGCGACCTCATTATACTCCAACCGGTGGAGAAGGCAAGACCTCGCAGATGAGGTTCGGACACAAGTTGGAACAGGGGTCATCCTCACCCCTCCCCTAGCCCTTCGGGCCACCCCTTCGTAACAGGTGGACAGGGGCGAGCTACGACATCCGTCGGATGCCGATGACCGCCCTCTGGGAAGGGCGGAGCATTATGTGGCCCCTCCAGGTGGCCGATGTCCCTAACTCGTGACGGTCTCCCGCCGCTCGGATGCGGGGGCGGAAGTCCTGTGGTATAATCAGCGGCAGGGAAAAAAACCACTGAAACAACCTTTCACTCCCACAGCTTTACCAGGAGGACCCAAATGCCCACCGATTCTGCCCTGAAAGCACTGGCAATACTTCGGGATGGCAATCAGTTCCAGTGGTACGTCATCCCCCTGTTCGCGCTGGTGGTCTATGTGTACGCAGTGGAAGTGGAGCGCAAGAACTGGAACCTGGTCTTTGCAGGACTGGCATTTTGGGGGATGGACTGGTTCAACGAGATATGGAACGCGCTGGTGTTCCACTTCACCAACTACGCGCCCGTGTGGGGAGCGCCGGGGAAAACCGCCTTTCTGATCCTGATCGGGCTCAACATTGAGATTTGCTTCATGTTCGCCATCGCAGGCATCGGATTCGGGAAGATGCTCCCGGCGGACAAAAAGGCACGAGTGCTGGGCATTCCGAACCGGCTGCTCATCGCGGTTCTGGGGTCGGCCTTCTGCGTGTTTGTGGAAGTGCTGTTGAACAGGATTGGCGCGCTGACGTGGGAGTATCCCTGGTGGAACGCGCGAGCCCCTTGGCTCATCTTCCTGATAGGTTACCTGCCCTTCTTCCTAGTTTCATTCTGGGTCCACGACATGGAGGACATCCGGAAACAGGCGCGGGTGCTAGGGGTCATCTACGGGGTAGACATCGTGAGCATCCTGGTGTTCGGCGTCCTCCTGGGGTGGATATAATCGGTCCGATACGAAAACCCCGTCCCCCGAAGGAACCGGCATGCCATTCCCTCCTCTCTTCCTCCAGCGGATGGCCGCCTGGTTGGGGCCGGAATTTCCCGCCTTTCTGGAGGCCCTGCAGGCTCCCCACCTCCCCGGTCTGCGGGTCAACTCGCTGAAGATTTCGCCTGCAGACTTCCAGGCCCGCTCCCCGCTCCCCCTGCAGCCGGTTCCCTGGTGTCCAGAGGGCTTTGTCGTCCCCGAACCAACGGCCCGCCCGGGCATCCACCCCTACCACGAAGCGGGCCTCTACTACCTCCAGGACCCCGCCGCTATGCTGGCCGCCCCGCTCCTCTCCCCCCAGCCCGGCGAGTGGGTCCTGGACCTCTGCGCCGCGCCCGGCGGGAAAACCACCCATCTGGCCGCGCGGATGCAGAACCTGGGGGTCCTGGTCGCCAACGAAATTCACCCCCGCCGGGTGCGCGCCCTGGCGGAGAACCTGGACCGGTGCGGCGTCACCCACGCGATGGTTCTGAACGAGACGCCAGAACGTCTGGCCGCGCGCTGGGAAGGGCTCTTTGACCGGGTCCTGGTAGATGCCCCCTGCTCCGGCGAGGGGATGTTCGGCAAGGAAGAGGCCGCCGCGCGGGACTGGAGTGAGAAGGCTGTGCAGGGATGCGCCCGACGACAGTCGGCCATCCTGGAAGCCGCATCCCGCCTGGTCCGCCCCGGCGGCCACCTCCTCTACGCCACCTGCACCTTCGCCCCCGAAGAAAACGAGGGCGTCCTCGGCCCCTTTCTGCGCACCCACCCCGACTTTGAGTTGCTGGACGTCCGGGCATCCATCGGCCCGATGGGGGATACCGGGCACCCGGAATGGATCGGCGAGGCGGACACCCGGTTGAAGCGCGCCCTTCGGCTCTGGCCCCACCGGGGCCCCGGACGGGGCCACTTCTACGCCCTCCTCCGTCGCGCCGGAGACGAACGGCCTCACCGCCCCCGTCCTCGCACCCGTCTTCCGGGTCGGGCGCGTACTCTTTACAACGAATTCGTCCGGCAGACCCTGCAGGACCCGCCACCCGACGAAGGCCTGCTGGTTCTGGGCCATCATCTCTACCGCGCCGTCCTCCCGCCCGAGATGTGGGAAGGCCTGAGGGTGTTCCGCCCGGGATGGCTGCTGGGGCAGGTGGAGGAGACGGCCTTCGTGCCCTCCCGCGCCCTGGCGATGGGAATCCGACCCGAAGCGGCCCAGCAGGCCTACCGACTGGAACTCACCGACCCCGCCCTCTCGGCCTTTCTGCGGGGGGAGACCATCCCCGGTCCCGACCTCTCCGGATGGGTGCTGGTAACGTTGGAAGAATTCCCGCTGGGATGGGCGCGGGCTACTCGTCGGGGACTGCGGCGGTAGCGCCGGCCGCCCGGCCGGTCCGGTACAGGCTGACAGCCTGCGTTACGCTGGCATCCAGGCCGCGCGGGAAATCGGGTTGTCAATCCGTCCAAATGAGGTATACTGATTCCCACTCTCACCCTTCCGGAGGCATGATGGCTCAGGTATTCCTTTCCACCCATCCGCTGGTCCAGCACAAACTGGCGCTCCTGCGGGACGAGCGCACCGATCCCAAAAAGTTCCGCGAACTGGTGCGGGAAATCTCCATCCTCCTGGTCTACGAAGCGACGGCCGACCTGCAGACCGAACCGGTCCTAGTCCAGACCCCTCTGGGGCGCGCGGAGGGGCGACGGCTACTGGAGAAGGTTGGACTGGTGCCCATTCTGCGGGCGGGCCTGGTCATGGTGGAGGGGGCCTGGCAGATGTTGCCCGGGGCCGAAGTCTGGCATATCGGCCTCTCCCGCGACGAGCGGACCCTCCAGCCGATGGAGTACTATTCCCGCCTCCCCGTCAGCCCGACGGTGGACGTCTGCCTGGTGCTGGACCCGATGCTGGCGACCGGCGGGTCGGCAGTGGCGGCAGTGGACATCCTGAAACGGTGGGGGGCGCGCCGGATCAAATTCGTCGGCATCATCGCGGCGTGGCCGGGCCTGAACCGGTTCACCCAGACCCACCCCGATGTCCCCGTCTACCTGGCGGCGGTGGACGACCATCTCAACGAGGCCGGCTACATCGTCCCCGGCCTGGGCGACGCAGGCGACCGGATGTTCGGGACCGGATAGTTTACCCCCAGATTCACAATTTCTTCACGCCGTCTTCACAAAATCTCCGCCGTTCGGGCCGAAAATTGGGGTATGCAAACCATTCTGGTCGTAGACGACGAGCCGCAAATCCTGCGTCTGGTGCGGGCCTATCTGGAAGAAGCCGGTTTCCGCGTCGTCACGGCTTCCGACGGCGAACAGGCCCTTTATGTCGCGCGCCACGAACAGCCCGACCTCATCGTCCTGGACATCCTGATGCCGAAGATGGACGGGCTGGAGTTCACCCGTCGCATCCGGCGGGAGCAGGATGTCCCCATCATTATGCTCACCGCCCGTGTGGAGGAGACGGACCGCATCGTGGGCCTGGAACTGGGGGCCGACGACTATGTCACCAAACCCTTCAGCCCCCGGGAACTGGTGGCCCGGGTGCGCGCCGTCCTGCGCCGCGTCCAGGGGCCCGCCGCGCCCCCTCCCCTTCTCCAGTTCGGCCCCATTTCTTTGGACCGCGCCACCCATACGGTGACCGTCCACGGAAAACCGGTGGACCTCACGCCGACGGAGTTCAGTCTTCTGGAAACGATGATGCGCGCTCCGGGACAGGTCTTCCGTCGCTCCGACCTGCTGGAAGCGGTCCAGGGCGTGGCGTTTGAGGGATACGAGCGGACGGTGGACGCCCACATCAAGAACCTGCGGCGCAAGATAGAGCCGGACCCCGCTAATCCCCGCTTCATCCTGACCGTCTGGGGAGTGGGGTATCGGCTGAACCCTGATGTAGAGCATGCGTAGTCTGTTCTGGAAGGGGATGCTGGCCTTTCTGGCCGTCGTCCTGGTCGCCATCGGCGTGGTGGCGGCCCTGGTCGGTTGGACGACGGAACAGGAGTTTCGCCGCTACGCGCTGGCCCGGGGCGGGATGTGGGAACGGGTCGCGGTCGCGCTGGCCGAGTATTACGTTGCCTACGGCTCCTGGGACGGCCTCCAGGAAGCGCTCTCCGTCCTCCCCCGGGCCCCGATGATGCACCGGGGGATGGCCCCGCCCGGCATGCTGGATTTCCGGGTGGCCGACGCGTCGGGCCGGATTGTCGGCGATACACGCGGCGACCCCGGCGGGACGGCTTCCCGCCGGGACCTCTGGAACGGAATCCAGATCCTGGTGAACGGGGAGGTGGTGGGCTACATCCTCCCCAACATCAATGCCCCGGGGCCGATGCCCCTGAGCACAGAACAGCAGGCGTTCCTCTCCCGCGTTCGCGCCGCGCTACTGGCGGCCACTCTGGCCGCCCTCGCCGTGGCCCTGCTGGTAGGAGGATTGCTCTTCCGCTCCATCATCCATCCGCTGCAGCAACTCACCGCGGCCAGCCAGGCCATCGCCCGGGGCGACCTTTCGGCCCGGGCACCCGTCCGCGGAGCCGATGAGGTCGCCCAACTGGCCCGCGCCTTCAACCGGATGGCGGAGAGTCTGGCCCGCGCCGAGGAAGCCCGCCGCAACCAGACCGCCGACCTGGCCCACGAACTGCGCACCCCTCTCACCGTCCTCCAGGGAACTCTGGAGGCGATGGTAGATGGTGTCTACCCCGCCGACCGGGAGAACCTGCTGGCCGCGCTGGCCCAGGTGCGCACCCTCTCCCGGCTGGTGGAAGACCTCCGCCTGCTCTCCCAGGCCGACGCCGGAGAATTGACCCTCCATAAGGCACCGCTGGACCTGGGCGGTTTCTTGGAGGAGGTCGTAGAAGCCCACCGGTCGGTCGCTCAGGAGCGCCGCGTCTCCCTCACGCTGGAACGTCCGGCGGCGCTCCCGCTGGTCCTGGCCGACCGGGACCGGCTGGCCCAGGTGATGGGAAACCTGCTGAGCAACGCGCTCCGGTACACCCCGCCGGAAGGGCGCATCACGGTCCGGGTGACCGACCGGGGGCGGGATGTGGTTGTCGCGGTCGCCGATAACGGTCCGGGCGTGCCGTCGGAGGACCTCCCCCATCTCTTTGAACGGTTCTGGCGACGGGACCCCTCCCGTCGGCGAGCGACAGGAGGTAGCGGCCTGGGCCTGAGCATCGCCCGCCACATTGTGGAGGCCCATGGCGGCCATATCTGGGCCGAACCGACCCCTGGCGGCGGCCTGACCGTCGCCTTTGCCCTGCCCGCGGCGGCGGTCGCCTGACCAACCCCGTCCACAGCGACCGGGAGCCCATATCCGCTTCAGAACCGCAAAGGGCATAAAGAGCGCAAGAAACCTCTGCGGTCTCTGCGGTCCAAGAAGGGGGAACCCGATGCCGAAACTTCGCCTCCAGACCTTGCCCGTAGACCGGACAGGGAGCGTGGTGGCCCTGGTCGGGGCCAACCTGCTCTTCAACGTCATCGCCAACGCCAGTTTCAAGGTCTCCGCCCATAGCCCGGATTGGCGCCGTTTCCTCCTCTGGCAGGCCATCGGGAATCTCTCCGGGTTCATCACCGTCCTCACGCTCACGGGACTCCTGCGCTACATCCCCCTCTCGGTGGCGTTTCCCGTCACCACCGGACTGGCGGTGATCGGCGTGCAGGTACTGGCCGCCGTCTGGCTTTTCGGGGAGACGGTCTCGCCGGCCCAGTGGTTCGGCACCGCGCTGATTGTGCTGGGCATCCTGCTCATCGGCGGTCGGTGATGCGGGCCCTGGTACGGGCGTTTGACCGGTTCCTCTGCCGGGCCACCGGGGTCTTTGAGTTCTGCGACGACCCGGAGTGCCTGCTACGGCTCCAGTGGGCGCGGGCGCCGCGCGATTTGACGCTCTCCGACGGCGCGCGGGTACGGACGGGCGCGCCAGTGCTGATGATCCATCTCTGGAACGAACACCTCCCCCACCCCGGCGCGAACGGCCCCGACCTGCAGTGGGCCGCCCGGATCCACCGGATGCTGAGACACTCGCTGGGGGAAGTCGCCCGCTGGCTGGCGGAACAGCTGGAAGGACACCGGGTGGAAGCCATCGGCGGCATCACCGTCCTGGCCTTCTCCGCCGACGGGCGCCCCATCCCCCTGATTCGGCATCTGGGATTTGACGTCTTCCCCTACCGACGCGCGCTGGGCCGGTTCGGGGAGTTCTGGGAGAACTTCTACACCTGGGCCATCATGTGGACCTTCAACCCGGCCAGTCTGCAGGGGCGCTCTCTCCTCCGCCTTCGGCGGGCGGAAATCTGGATGTCCAGGGAGACGTTCCTCCACCGATACGGCCCTGACCGGATACCGAAATCACCCCAATAACTTCGCGTCTTCGTGTCTTGGTGGTATCTCCAAAGGGGAACAGGATGGACGAACGAGAGGAAGCTGTTTACCGTCCAACCATCAAAGAGTTGCCGACGACGGAGCGGCCCCGGGAGCGGCTGGCCCGGTTGGGGCCGGGGGCCCTCTCCACCGCCGAGTTGCTGGCGATTATCCTGCGCACCGGCGTGGGCGGGGAGAGTGTGCTGGATGTGGCGACCCGCCTGCTGGCCCGCTATGGAGGGCTGGCTGGACTGGCGCGGGCCAGTTTCTCCGAACTGGTGGCCGAGCGGGGAATGGGGCTGGCTAAAGCGGCCCAACTCCAGGCCGCGCTGGAACTGGGACGGCGGATGACGCTGGCCGCGCCGGAAGAGCGCCCCACCCTCTACACCCCCCACGACGCCGCCGCGCTCCTGATGGCCGAAATCGGCCACCTGGAGCAGGAGCACTTCTGCACCCTATTCCTGGATGCCCGCTACCGGGTCCTGGGCCTCCAGACGCTCTATCGGGGAAGCCTGACGCTGACGCAGATTCGGATCGGGGAGGTCTTCCGGGAGGCCATCCGGCGCAACTGCGCCGCCATCGTCGTCGCCCACAACCACCCCTCCGGCGACCCCGCCCCCTCCCCGGACGACATCGCCGTCACCCGACAATTGGTGGAGGCCGGACGGTTGCTGGGGATTGAGGTGCTGGACCACCTGGTCATCGGCCAGCACCGGTGGATCAGCATGCGGGACCGAAGGCTGGGGTTTGAGGAATAGCCCTCAGCCAGAGCGTCAAAACTCCCCGCGCCGGAACACCCCGGCCGCCAGGGCGTAGCATCCGGCGGCGACCAGCAGGGTGGCCCGGACGCCCAGGTGGATGGCCACCGCGATAGCGAGCGCCGACCCCATCACCGACATCACCCCGTTGATTCCCCAGAGCCAGGGGACCACGCCAGGCCGCCGGGCCCCGGCCAGACGGACGCCCGTGGGGAAGGGGATGCCCATCAGGAAGGCCAGCGGGGCCAGCACCCCCACCGCCATCCCCAGACGGGCCGCCAGGGGCCACCCGACGGTCCGCTCCAGCACCCATGGCACCGCCAGCGCGTTCAGCACGACCAGGCCCACCAGGGCCAGGAAAGGCCCGGCACCGGCCGGCCGCTCCGCGCGCCGCCCGGCCCACAAGCTCCCCAGCCCGCTAAAGAGCAACAGGACAAAGAGCCCCACCGCCAGGGAGTAGACAGGCCGTCCCAGGTAGACGGTCAGGCGCTGGATGGTGGGGATTTCCACCAGCATGAAGCCCAGGCCCAGCGCCCCGAAGTAGACCAGCATCCGGGCCGAGGGGGCGGTCAACCCCCGCCGCCGCACGCCCCATCCCAGCGGCACCAGGACAAAAAGGACGCCGACCCCCGCCGTAATCCCCAGGACCGTCAGCAGAATCCCCGCCGACTCTATGCTGACCTGGTAGACCCCGCTGGCCCGCAGGGCCGGAGAGAACAGGTCCCCGAAGCGAACCAGGTTGAAGAAGAACGGACGGTCATCCGTCGCCGGGGTAATGTCCAGCGGATAGCGGGCCATCCAGGCCGCCGGGTCGTCCGCCGTGAGGAGCGCCCCCACCTCCTCGGTGGCCGGCAGGCCCGGCGCGTAGAGGACAGTGAACCCCAGTTCCCGCGCCCGTTCCTGGAGGGCCGCGACCTCCTCCGGAGTGAAGGGGGTCCGTTTGAAAAGGACGGTCGCCAGTCCCTCCTCGGGGTTGCTGGTCACAAAGTGGGCGATGACGGCGATGTGGTCTCTCGGGTTGGGGACGCCTGCGCGGGCCCAGCCCGCCATACCGGTGGAGACCAGACGCAGCGTCTCGGCGGGCCGCCCCGGCATGTACCAGCGGGAGACGGTCAGGATGCCCCGGTCGGTGAGGTGTTCGTAATATGTCCGGAACGCCTCCACGGTGTAGAGGCTGTTCTCAGAGAGGGCAAAGGCGCCGGAGGCGCCGGCGGCCCAGGTGTCAATCAACGCCGCCTGGATGACGTCGTAGCGGTGGGGGCTGCGGGCGATGTAGCCCCGGGCGTCCTCCACCACCACCGTGACGTCGGGGCGGTCGTAGAGGTGACCGGCGAATTCGGCGAACGGCCCGCGCACTGCTGCTACGACCGCCGGGTTGACCTCCACCGCCGTCACGTGGGGGGCGCCGGAGGCCAGCGCGGCCAGCACGTCCCGCCCACCCCCGGGCCCGATAACCAGCGTCTCCGGCTTCTCCACCAGATGGTAGACGAACGCGGTCAGGTCGTAGCGCAGGAAGGAGACCCAGTAGAGGTCGCCTTTGAACTCCTGGATGGGCGTCCCGGCGGCGGCATCAATGAGCAGGAGACGGTGGCCCAGGCCGCCCTGCTGGATGGTCTTCTGCCAGCCGATGTCGCTCACCGACCAGAAGAAGGGGTTGCGGTTGACCTCGTAGACGGTGACGCGGGAGTAAGCGTTCCATTTCTCGTATGCGCGTGGAGCTTCCTCCCCACCCGTCTTGCTGACGGAGACCGTCACCCAGCCGTAGCGGACGTTTCCGGCGACCAACGCGGCCAGGGCCAGCGCGATGAGTATCCCGCCGACCCGCGCCCGGCCCGGGCGCCAGGTCAGCACCAACCCGGCCAGCGCGGCGACAGCGCCCGCCGCCAGCACCGCCCCAGCCCCGCCCAGTGCCTCCAACGCGCCGATGCTCGCCAGACAGCCCAGGGAGGCGCCGGTCAGGTCGGCCCAGTAGAGCCGTCCCGCCCGCTCCGACCAGGCCGAAAGGGTCAGCGAGATGACCGCGCCGGAGAGGAAGAAGGGAACCGTCAGGTCCAAGTAGATCAGCGCCAGCCAGAGCATCTCCCGCACGGGCATCCCCGTCCGGTTCGGGTCGGGGTGGAAGGGAATCTGGAGGTAGAGGATAAAGGTGACCGGGACAGAGAGGGCCAGGGCCAGCGCGCTGGGGCCCAGGACGCGGTCGGCCTGGCTGGCCAGTTGCGGGAAGAAATAGAGCACCACCCCGGCGACCGCGCTCCCCGTCAACGCCATAGAGACCGCCAGGAAGGCAAAGTGGTACCACATGGTGACGGAGAAGACCCGGGTGAGGGTCACCTCCAGGATGAGGGTGCTCATGCTGGTGAGAAAGATGCCGAGAAGGTGTCGTCGGTACATAGGCATACGCGAAACGTGAAGAGTGAAACGTGAAGAGTGAAACGTGAAGAGTGAAACGGGAGTGTAGCGCAAGCTGTCAGCCTGTACTGAACCGGCCTGGCGGCCAGCGCGACAACGTAGCGCAAGCTGTCAGCCTGTACTGAACCGGCCTGGCGGCCAGCGCGACAAACGGAATACGCAATACGGAATACTTGAGCAAGCCTGGCGGCCGGCGCTACCGGCTCCGCGCCCACGTCAGGACATCCTCCGCGCTGCGGGTGTTCAGGATATAGGCCGGGGTCGCCCAGCCCCGGCGGGCCATGGCGACACCGAAGTGCAGGAGCCCGAAGTCCTCCGGGTCGTGGGCATCCGAACTGATGGCCAGCATAACCCCCAACTCTATCGCCCGCCGGATGCCCATGTCGTTCAGGTCCAGCCGCCAGGGGTGGGCGTTGATCTCCACCGCCTTGCCAGTCTCGGCGGCGACCCGCAGGACGGCCTCCAGGTCTATGTCCGCGCCCTCCCGCTGACCCAGGAGCCGTCCGGTGGGGTGAGCCAGGATGTCCACGTGGGGGTGACGGAGCGCGGCGATCGCCCGCGCGGTGAACTGCTCCCGGGGCTGCCGCAGGCCGCTGTGGACCGCCGCCACCACCAGGTCCAACTCCGCCAGCACCTCGTCGGGGAGGTCCAGGGAGCCGTCGGCGCGGACTTCCACCTCCACCCCCGCCAGGACGCGGAACGCGCCCCCCATGCGGCGGTTGACCTCGTCTATCTCCGCGCGCTGGCGGCGCAGTTCCTCCGGCCCGGCCCCGTGGGCTACCCCCAGCCCCCGGGAGTGGTCGGAGACCAGCGCGTACTTCAGCCCGGCCGCGCGCGCCGCCTGGGCCATCTCCCAGAGCGACGCCCGCCCGTCGGAGAGCGTCGTGTGAAACTGGAAGTCCCCCTGCAGGTCAGAGAGTTCCAGCAGGTCGGGGAGACGGCCCATCAGTGCCGCCTCTATCTCCCCCCGGTCCTCCCGCAACTCCGGCGGGATGAGGGGAAGCCCCAGCGCCGCGTACACCTCCTCCTCGGTTGCACAGAGGATTTCCGTGCCGTCCTCCCGCTTGATGGCGTACTCGCTGAGGGAGAGGCCCCGGTCCTGGGCCAGGCCCCGCAACCGGATGTTATGGGCCTGGCTGCCGGTGAAATACTGCAGCGCCGTCCCCCAGCGGGCCGGGGGGAGCACCCGCAGGTCGGCCTGATAGCCGTCGTGGGTGCGGATGGAGGTCTTGGTGGGGCCGCTGAGGAGGACCTCCGCCACCTGGGGGAGAGAGCGGAAGCGGGCCATCACCGGCTCCGGGTCCTCCGCCGCCACCAGCAGGTCCAAGTCGCCCACCGTCTCCCGCATACGACGGAGGCTTCCCGCCGGGGCCGCCTGGACGACGCCGGGGAGTTCCCGCAGGGGCTCCAGGAGCGCGCGGGCCAGTTCCCACGCCGTCCCCAGGGGAATCCGCCCGCCCCGGCGCTTCAGGGCCTCAATCCCCGCCAGCACCTTCTCTTCGGACCGGACGCCCATCCCGGGCAGGGAGCGCAGTTTCCCTGCCCGCGCCGCCTCCTCCAGTTCGGCGATGGAGGTGATGCCCAGTTCCTTCCAGAAGAGGGCCGCCTTGCGGGGACCGACGTCGGGGACCTGGAGCATGTCCACCACCCCTTCCGGCACCTGGGCGCGCAGTTTCTCGTAGGCCTCCAGGCGGCCCGTCCGCATCAGTTCGTCTATCTTTTCCGCCAGCGTCTTGCCGATGCCGGGGATGGTCTCCAGTTCTCCGGCGCGCCAGACCTCCTCCAGCGGGCGGCTCAGGGCGGCGATGTTTTCCGCCGCGCGCCGGTAGGCCATAATCCGGTGGGGGTTCTCCCCCTGGATGTCCAGAATGTCGGCCATACGGGCGAAAATGGCGGCAATCTGGCGATTGTCCAATTTTCACCTCCGGGCCTCAGAAAGCCGATGTGACTTCCACCTACGCAACCTTCCATCGGCTGGCGTTCAGAATGGTCAGCCCGACAACCTGCCCCCTCTGGTACCGAATAATCACGTTATCATCCGTCAACTCCGCATCATCAGCGTGGCTGGGTTTCCGGAAGTTCAGGTAAAGGACATCCGCTTCTTCATCATAGGCCACCCATATCCGCCGATGGGGAATCTCCATCAGTTGGGGCACAAGGGTCAGTACCTGCTTCACTTCGGCTACGGCCATATCTTACGCCTCCTCTCGATCCAACCTCTCCGCTTGCACAGGAAGGCAGTAATGACGAAACCATCTTCCTGGCTGACCTCTCTGTAGATCACTACGAGGTACTTCCCTTTGTTGGCTTCCCTGATTGCCAGGTACTCGCCGGTCACGCCCTCGTAGATGGCATCAGGGGCCTCTATCGTCTCCAGGACCTCAAAGTAATAGCCCGCCATCTCCGAGTGCTCTTCGGTGATGTGAAACCAGCGCTCCTCTGGCAGGCGAATGGGAACTCTATTTCTGGAAATAGCGACTTCCATCCCTACGGCCCCACCTCTATCCGGACGATGAGGATGCTATTCGCCTCCACGCTGGTCTGGCCCGGGTCCAGGACCGGCAGCCGGTTCCCCGGCTGGCCCACCGGGTACATCCCCGTCCGCACCTGGTACGTGCCGGGTGGGGCGTCCCCGGGCAGGGTGACCTGATGGGGGTCCCAGAGGGGCATCTGGGGCACCCAGGTGTCGGTGGGGCGGCCGCCCCGCAACGGCTCCACGTCCTCCTGCGCGATCAGGCGCCCATCGGGGCCGATGAGGTGGACGAAGACGACGTAGCGGGCGGAAATGGCCGTCAGCGGCCGCCAGCGCAGGGAGATGGCAAAGACCTCCCCGGGCCGGACGCGGGGCTGGAGGACCTCCGCCTGCTCCAGGACAATCTGGTTGCCCAGATTGGCCCCGATGGGGATGGGGACCGCCGTCCCGCCGCTGACGGTGAGGGTGACGACCCCACCAACCGGAATTTCGGTCTCGGCAGGTGGTTCCTGAGCCAGGACCGTGCTGATGGGTTG
>JACIWQ010000044.1 GCA_014360895.1 Thermoflexales bacterium
GCAAAATCCGCACTTTGTTTGCCGCCGGAGGGTTGTCCCTCACCCCTCCCCCAGCCCCTCCCCTCTCCCATAAGGGGAGAGGGGAAGGGAAAGGGGGTTGCGGTGAGCGGCTTTGCCGCTCGCCGCAAACCCCTTCCGCCCCCTCCCCCTCTCCCGGTGGCGGGAGAGAGGGAGGGGGTTCGGGGGGTGGGGGTGAGGGCCGCATCGGAGCGCGGCCATAATCCCGCGCCGGACGCCTTCGGCCACGGTCAGGACGAGAATCAGGAACAGGGCCAGGGCCAGTTGGCCGCTCAGGCCGCCCAGCATCATCAGGAACAGGCGGGTATCCCGTTTGGCCGGAATCCCATCCCCGAAGAGGGGCAGCTCCCGGAAGGCTCCCTCATAGCGGGCCTCAGAGTAGGAAATCAGGAAGGAGCCGGTCAGCGCCAGGAATCCCAGGGGCCAGACCCAGGGCTGGGCCAGCGCGCGCCAGGCCCCCCAGGTCATCCCGATGATGAGCAGCGCGTCCCCCCAGCGGTCCAGGACGGCATCCAGCCAGGCTCCGAAGGGGGTGCTCATATGCCGCAGGCGGGCCACCTCGCCGTCGCAGCCGTCCAGGATGGACGCGGCCTGGGCCAGGAGCCCGGCCAGGAGAACCGGCAGGCCCCCGCCCCAGCAGAACAGGAGGGCCGCCAGAACCGTCAGGCCGAAAACTCCGACAGTGATCTGGTTGGGTGTTAAGGAGGTGTTGCGCACCAGCCAGCGGGAGATGGGGATGGAGAGCCGCCGGTTCAGCCAGCGGGCGACCAGGCCATCCCGGGTTTTCTTCAGACGCCGGCTCATCCACTCCCGCGCCCGGGCCAGGTCCTCCGGCGTATCCACATCCATCCAGAAAGCGCCCTGGCAGTCAAAGATATGCAGGACATAGCCCTGAGCGATCCAGCGGCGTTTGACCTCGTTGAAGGTGCCCACTCCCTCCGCCAGGCACTCCTCAATAAAGGGGAAAATCCGCCGGGAGCAGATGAAGAGCCCCGTATCTACGTACCGGTACTCCGTCAGGTCCTTGCCCAGGGCGACCACATGCCCCCGGTGGCTGCGGGCCTTGGTGGCTTCCGCCACATCCACCAAGCGGGGGCGGGAGTCAAAGACCCCCACAAAATCTCCCCGCACTTTCAGGAAACCCTGCAAGGCCTGCGGGTCAAAGAGATGGTCGCCCATCGCAACCACGAAGCGGTCGTCTTTCAGGTACGGCCGGGCCGCCAGGATGGAACTGGCATTGCCCTCCGGCCAACAGGGATTGTGCACCACCTGGATGGCCCATCGCCGGTCCAGCCGGTGGCGACGGATCCACCCCTCTATCTCCTCCCCCCGATACCCAACAACGATAATGAATTCCCGAATCCCCAGCGCCGCCAGCGCGCCCAGCACGTGCTCCAGAAGGGTCTGTCCACAGAGGTCCACCAGCACCTTCGGCAGGCCGTCGGGGTGGTTCATCCGGCTTCCTTCACCAGCCGCCAGAATGACTGCCTGCATTGTCCACCTCCAAAGGCTGTTGCCGAAACACGCTATCTAAAAACCGCAAAGGGCGCAAAGACGGCAACACGAGCCTTTCTGATTATACCCGTCTTCTCCAGGGAGGGCAAGCGGAGAATGCCCCCGGGTGTGTCCCGTAAGGGTCATCGCGAGCCCGCAGGGCGAAGCGATCTCCCCGCCGATTCTGGGGATTGCCACCACGCTCTGCTCGTGGCAGGCTTTCGGGCACTCCGTGTCCTCGCAATGACCCCTTCCGCCGGAGCGCAGGCTGTATGTAGCGCAGGCTGTTAGCCTGTACCCTACCGGCCCGGCGGCCGGCGTTACCCGCTCACACGTTCCTGATTTTGTGTTATAATACGCCCGACCGAGCGGCGGGTAAGCGCCTCCGCCTCACCGCCGATGCCCGGTTGCAATCCTTATTCATTAAGGAGGCAACAAGATGCGTCTCATCCCCCGCAAGATGTTCTTCACCCGGGGCATCGGGGTCCATAAACAACAATTGACCAGTTTTGAGATGGCCCTGCGGGAAGCCGGGATCGCTCAATTCAACCTGGTCCGCGTCTCTTCTATCTTTCCACCCTTCTGCCAGGTCATCAGCCGGGAAGAAGGGCTGGCGCTCCTCCAACCGGGCGAAATCGTCTTCGTCGTCCTGGCGGAGATGTCCACCAACGAGCCGGGCCGACGCATCGCCGCCGCCGTCGGCATGGCCCGCCCGGCCGACCCCACCAAGTACGGCTATCTCTCCGAGCACCACGCCTTCGGGCAGACGGAGCAGGAGGCCGCCGACTACGCCGAGGACCTGGCCGCAACGATGCTGGCGACCACGCTGGGCATCCCCTTTGACCCGGAGCGGGACTACAACGAGCGCAAAGAGCAGTACGCGATGGGAGGGGAAATCGTGGATTCCACCAGCATCGCCATGGCCACCACCGCCGAGCCGGGCGGGGTCTGGACCACCGTCGTCGCGGCGGCGGTGCTGATATGACCGCAGACCACAGACCACCGACCACCGACCATAGACGAGGGACGACAGCGGTCGGCAGTCCATCTCCAGATAATTTTCTCGGCCTGCCGGAGCCGTACTGTCTCCTGGAACGGGCAGGGGCGCTGGTCCTGCCGCTCCCGCTGGAGGCGACCGTCACCTATGGGCGGGGGACCCGGAACGGCCCCGGGGCCATCCTGCGGGCCTCGCAGCAGGTGGAACTCTACGACCGGGAGTTCGGGCGGGAGATGGCGCTGGAATACGGCGTCCACACTCTGCCCACCCTCTCCCTGCCGGAGGACGTCGGGGAAGCGGTGGAGGCCATCGCCGAAGCTGCCGCGCGCTGGGCCGCCACCGGCAAACTGCTGGTGGGACTGGGCGGTGAGCACACCGTCTCCCTGGGGATGATGCGGGGGATCCTGCGGGCGCGCGGCGGCCCGCTGACCGTCGTCCAGATAGATGCCCACGCCGACCTGCGGGCCGAGTACGAGGGGACTCCCTACAGCCACGCCTGTACCGCCCGACGGCTGCTGGAGACGCCGGGAGTGGATCAAATCCTGCAACTGGGCATCCGCTCCGTCTGCCCGGAGGAGGTGGAATTTGCCCGCGCCCATCCCGACCGGGTGCGCGTCTGGTACGCCGAGGAGGTGCATACGGGGGACTGGTCGGAGGAGTTGACCGCGCGCCTGCGCGGCCGCACCGTCTACCTGACCATAGACGTGGACGGATTGGACCCCGCCGTTATCCCGGCCACCGGCACGCCCGAACCGGACGGGTTGACGTGGAAGGAGGCGGTGGACGTTCTCCGCGCCGTCGCCCGCGCCGCGTCGGCGGTGGTGGGAATAGACTGCGTGGAACTGGCGCCCGTCCCGGGCCTCCACGCCGCCGAATTCGCGGCGGCAAAATTGCTCTATAAGGCTATGTCGTACTCGGTCCTCACCCTGGGATGAGAAAGGAGTTCCATGCAATACGCCCGCGAAGTCAAAGCCTTCATCCAGCACCACTTTCGCCACTTCAACGCGGCCGCGCTGGTGGACGCGGCCGAGGCCTACCGGAAGTTCATCGCCGAGGGCAACGGTATGTTGGTGGCGATGGCGGGGGCGATGAGCACCGCCGAAATCGGCCTCTCCCTGGCGGAGATGATCCGGCAGGGAAAGGTCCACGCCGTCAGTTGCACCGGCGCCAACCTGGAGGAGGACATCTACAATCTGGTGGCCCACGACTTCTACGTCCGCATCCCCCACTACCGGTACCTGACACCCCAGGACGAACTGGCCCTCTGGGAGCGGCACCTGAACCGGGTCACCGACACCTGCATCCCGGAGGAAGAGGCCATCCGCCGGATAGAGCACGCCATCCTGGAGGAGTGGCTGGAGGCGGACCGGAAGGGGGAGCGGTACTTCCCGCATGAGTTCTTCTACCGCATCCTGCGCAGCGGGAAATTGGAGCCCTACTATCAAATTGACCCGCGCGATAGTTGGGTCTACGCGGCCATGGAGAAGGACCTGCCCATCTTTGTCCCCGGGTGGGAAGATTCCACCACCGGCAACATCTACGCCGCTCACTGCATCCAGGGGGACATCCGCAACGTCCACACCGTCCGCAGCGGGATTGAGTACATGATGGCGCTGGCGGAGTGGTACCGCCGGGAGTCGGCCCACCGGAAGTTGGGCTTCTTCCAGATTGGCGGTGGCATCGCCGGGGACTTCGCCATCTGCGCCGTCCCGATGATGCGGCAGGACCTGCGCTGGGAGGAGATCCCCCTCTGGGGCTATTTCTGTCAGATCAGCGACTCCACCACCAGTTACGGCTCCTACTCCGGCGCGGTGCCCAACGAGAAAATCACCTGGGAGAAACTGGGCATAGATACCCCGCGCTTCATCATAGAGTCCGACGCGACGATTGTGGTGCCGCTGATTTTCGCGTATGTGCTGGCGCCGTAGAGGCGGCCCCTCCGGAATCTATGCGCCTCAAAGTCATCCCGGAGGACTTCCTGGTAGAGGAGCAGATTCGCTTCCCCCCGGGCGGCGGCCCGTATGCCCTCTACCGGGTCCGGAAACGGGAGGTCACCACGCTGGAGGTCCAGGCGCGGCTGGCCCGGATGCTCCGTCTTCCTCTCTCCGCCGTCGTCTTTCCGGCCCTCAAAGACCGGGATGCGGTGGCGGTCCAGTATGCGACGGTGCGCGGGCCGGGACCAGACCGCCTGAGCGGGCCGGGGTTCACCGCCGAGCGGGTGGGCCGGACTCCCCGTCCTCTGGCTCCCTCCGACCTGGTCGGCAACCGCTTTGTGGTGACGGTGCGCGACCTTTCCCCGTCCGAGGCCGCCGACCTGGGAGGGCAGCTGAGGGAGGCGGCGGAGGAGGGAATCCCCAATTACTTTGACGATCAGCGCTTCGGCTCGCGGACGGAATCGGGGGACTTTCCCGGACGGCGCATCCTCCGGCGGGATGCCGAGGGGGCCCTGCGGGCCGTGTTGGCCGAACCCCTGGTCGGCGACCCGGCGAACGTGCGGGCTTTCAAGCGGGAAGCTGCCGTCCGCTGGGGCCAGTGGCGGACGCTTCTGGAGATGGCCCCCCGTCCCTCCAACCTGCGCTCCGTCCTCACCTTCCTGTGCGACCACCCCACTGACTTCCGCCGCGCGCTGAATCTGGTTACCCCGCGCGTCCTGAGCTTGTATCTGACTGCCTATCAGTCCTTCCTCTGGAACCGCATCGCGGCCGGTTATTTACAGGCCCAACTGGGCACCCCCTCCGGCCTGGTGGAGGTGGCCGAGGAGAGACTCCCTCTTTTCCCCGCCCTGTCCCGTCGCCTGCCCGCCGATATGGCCATTCCGCTCCCCCACCACCGCGCCGTCTATAGCGACCCGCTGCTGGCGAAGGTTGTGGAGGACGTGCTGCAGGCCGAAGAGTTGACCCTGGCCGACCTGAAACCGCGCATCCTCCGTCGCGCCTATCTTCCCCGGGGGGAGCGACGGCTGGTCCTCCGGCCCACCGACGTATCCGCATCCCCTCCGGCCCCCGATGAGCGCTTCCCCGGACGGCAGAAAATCACCCTGACCTTTGCGCTTCCCCCCGGCTCGTACGCCACCCTGGTGGTGCGATGCCTGCTGGCGGGGGGTTAAAGAGCAGGTTGCAAGGGCAACGAGTTGTCGCCGATTTCCCCTTTCTCTTTCCCTCGCCGAACGGCCAACGGTATTGGCAAGTTTTCTATTGACAAATTGACAATAGTGTGGTAAAATATCCGCCGGAAACTGGAAGGTGAGGAGAGTATATGGACCGTCCGGGTCACCGGTGGGGCTGGCGGGGGTGTTCCCGTCGGGCGGTGCGGTTTCTGGAGCCCGCGCTGCTCCTGCTTCTGCACCACGGCCCCGCCCACGGCTACACCCTGCTGGAGCAACTGGATTCCTTCGGCCTGGGGGGATTTGACCCCACCGTCGTCTACCGGGCATTGCGGGAGATGGAGGAGCAGGGCTGGGTCGTCTCCACCTGGGACCGGGAGCAGACCCAGGGGCCGCCCCGCCGCGTCTACCGCCTGACCCCGCTGGGGGACGAGGTGCTCCGGTTCTGGGTTCAGGACCTGGAGGAGACCCGTCGGATGGTGGACCAGTTCCTGCAGCGGTACTATCAGCACATAGAAGAGCACCCCATTCAGGAGGAGCCATGAAAATCGCAGCCGTATCCGAAGATGGCGTGACCATCAGCCAGCATTTTGGCCGCGCGCCGCTCTACGTGGTCGTCACGGTGGAGGAGGGCCGGGTAGTCGGTCGGGAGGTCCGGGAGAAGATGGAGCACGCCCACTTCGCCGGGGAGCACCATCACGGGCACGGGCACGGCCCAGACCCGCGCGGCCACGGATTTGACCCCGCCGCGCAGAGCCGCCACGCCCGGATGATAGAGGCCATCGCCGATTGTGACGTTCTTCTGGCGCGGGGGATGGGCGCCGGGGCCTACGAGAGCCTGCGGCAGGCCGGCATCCGTCCCGTCCTCACCGACATCGCCCGCGTGGACGACGCCGTGCAGGCCTACCTGGAGGGCCGTCTGGAGGACCATCCGGAGTGGCTGCACTGAAACGTGAAACGTGAAACGTGAAGCGTGAAGAGTGAAACGTGAAACGTGAAACGTGAAACGTGAGGCGTGAAACGCGAAACGTAGAAAGTGGGAGAGGCCGATGTTGACCCTTGAGAGTGTTCGCAACGCGTTGAGCCAAGTGATGGACCCGGAGTTGCGTCGGGACATCGTGGGCCTGGGGATGGTGCAGGACCTGCGGGTGGAGGACGGCGTCGTCTCCTTCACCCTGGCGTTGACCACGCTGGCCTGCCCCCTGCGGGAGAGCATCGTGGAAGAGGCCCGGAGGGCCGTCCTGGCCCTGGACGGCGCGCGGGACGTCCGGATTTCCCTGCGGGAGATGACGCCGGAGGAGCGGGCCCGTATCTGGCAGCAGCCACGGGAGCTGGAGCGGGGCGTCGCGGCCCGGTTCAACCACATAGACCGGGTCCTGGCGGTGATGAGCGGCAAAGGGGGCGTGGGCAAATCCTCGCTGGCGGCGCTTCTGGCGGTGGGCCTGCGCCGCCGGGGCAAGCGCGTGGGCGTCCTGGACGCCGACATCACCGGCCCCAGCATCCCCCGGATGTTCGGCCTGCGGGAGCCCCCGCCCCTGGGCCCGGTGGGCATCCTTCCCGCCGAGACCCCGTCCGGCATCCGGGTGATGTCCATCAACCTGCTCCTCCCCGAAGAGGACGAGGCGGTCATCTGGCGGGGCCCCCTCATCAGCGGCGCCATCCAGCAGTTCTGGGGCGACGTCCTCTGGGGCGACCTGGATGTGCTGGTGGTGGACCTGCCCCCGGGCACATCCGACGCCGCGCTCACCGTCCTGCAGTCCCTTCCCGTCAGCGGCATCCTGCTGGTCACCTCCCCGCAGGACCTGGCCGGGATGGTGGTCCGCAAAGCGGCGCGGATGGCGGAGCACCTGGGCGTGCCCATCATCGGATTGGTGGAGAATATGGCCTACGTGACCTGTCCGAAGTGCGGGGAACAGATAGAGGTCTTCGGCCCCAGCCAGGCGGTCCACACGGCGACGGCCCTGGGCGTGCCCGTCCTGGCCCGGCTGCCGCTGAACCCCGAACTGGCCCGCCTCTGCGACAACGGGCAGGTGGAGCAGTACACGAATGCCGCCACCGACGCGCTGGTCGCCATGGTGGCCCGGTGGCTGGAGACGGGCAGGCTGTAAGACCTATGCGATTTGTGGGACAACTGCTTGCAGTTGTCCCACCAGGAACCGGAGGAGGCATCCTGTATGGAGGGACAATTCCAAATATCTCCGCAACAGCGTGCAACCCTGCTCGCTTACCAGCGCAACGAGGTGACCGAGCACCACATCTACGCCCGCCTGGCGCGGACGGTCCGGGATCCTCAGAACCGGGCCGTCCTGGAGCGCATCGCGGCGGACGAACTGCGCCATTCCCGCCTCTGGGCCCGTTTCACCGGGCAGGAGGTCCGCCCCGACTGGCTCCGGGTCTGGTTCTACACCCTGGTCGGGCGGACCCTGGGGATCACCTTCGCAGTCAAACGGATGGAGCGGGGGGAGGAGGGGGCCCAGGAGAACTACGCCCGGATGGAGGGGGTCGTCCCCGACGTGGAGGCCATTGCGCAGGACGAGAGGGCCCACGAGGAGGCGCTGCTGGCGATGCTGGACGAGGAGCGGCTGCGCTACACCGGCTCCATCGTCCTGGGGCTGAACGACGCGCTGGTGGAGTTGACGGGCGCGCTGGCCGGACTGACCTTCGCGCTCCAGAACACCCATCTGGTGGCGATGACGGGGGCCATCACGGGCATCGCCGCCGCCCTCTCCATGGCCGCCTCGGAGTACCTCTCCACGAAGGCGGAGGGGGACGGGCGGGACCCGCTGCGGGCGTCCCTCTACACCGGCGTCGCTTACCTCTTCACCGTCCTGGCCCTCATCCTGCCCTACCTGCTGCTGACGAACCCGTACCTCTGCCTGGCGGCCACGCTGACGGTGGCGGTCCTGATTATCGCCTTCTTCAACTACTACATCTCCGTGGCCCGCGACCTGCCCTTCCGGCGGCGGTTTCTGGAGATGGCCGGGCTGAGCCTGGCGGTGGCGCTGGTCAGTTTCGGCATCGGCGTCCTGATGCGGACGGTGTTTGGGATAGAGGTTTAAGGTAGGACAACTGCTCGCAGTTGTCCTACCCTGAAAATCTGCGCTCGTCCGCGTTCATCCGCGTCCTATTTCCGATGACGTTTAATCTCGGGAAAGGAGGTGAGCAAAATGCCAGCAGGAGATCGGACTGGACCGATGGGCATGGGCCCGAGGACCGGCCGGGCGGCGGGCTACTGCGCCGGGTCCGACGCGCCCGGCTATGCCAACCCGATCCCGGGACGGGACTTCTGGGGCCGGGGTTGGTGGTGGCGCGGGCGGTGGCCCCGCTGGGGCGGTTGGGGCCGTGGCTGGCGCCACTGGTACTACGCCACCGGCCTGCCCCGCTGGGCCCGCCGGGGTTGCCCTCCGGCCTGCTGGGGATCGCCTGCTCCGCCCACCCGTGAGGAAGAGATAGAGGTGCTGCGGGAGGAGGCGGAGTGGCTGAAAGAGCAACTGGAGGCGGTCAACCAGCGCCTGGCCGACCTGGAGAAGGCGGCCGGAGAGCCCGGCCGGTAGAGCACCAGGGCGGGTGCCGGCCCTGTACCTGCCACCCGCCAAGGACGCCAACCCGGATGGGGACTACGTGGGTCCCCATCCGGGACTGTGCCTATTTCACCACAGGGACAACACCGCAATGAGGATTGTCGTCCCTGGAGGCGGTCCGGGCCGGGACGCAACGGTCCAGCCCAACTTCGGGCGGTGCCCGGTATACGTCTTCGTAGGTACGGAGACCATGGAGGCAAAGGCCGTGGAGAACCCTGCTCTCACGGCGGCCGGTGGAGCAGGGGTTCAGGGAGCCCAGTTCATGGTTCAACAGGGAGCGCAGGCCGTCATCACCGGCCGGGTGGGATGCGACGCCTTCCGGGTGCTGGAAGCCGCCGGTGTGCCCATCTACCGTTTTGAGGATGGGACGGTGCGGCAGGCGGTGGAGGCCCTTCGGGAAGGCCGGCTGCCCCTCGCCGGCGGAGCCACCGCTCTGGAGCATGCCGGGTTGGGTCAGAGTGGGGGGAAGGGACCGTGTGGTGGCCTCGGACGAGGGCTTCCGCCAGGAGGAGATTGCCCGGTTAAAGCAGCAGGCGGCCGACCTCCGCCGGCAGTTAGCCGATCTGCTGGAGCGACTGGACCAATTGGAAGAGAAAGCAGCAGGATGAGAATCGCCATTTCAGCCGATGACGAACGTGGGCTGGAGAGCGTGGTCAGCCCACACTTTGGACGTTGCCCCTACTTCGCGCTGGTGGGCCTGGAGGGAAGCCAGGTAAAGGCCGTTACTACAGTATCCAATCCCTTCTACGGCAACCACCAGCTCGGCCAGGTGCCGGCCTTCATTCATCGCCAGGGGGCAGAGGTAATGCTCACCGGCGGGATGAGCGGACGGGCCGTGGCCTTCTTCCGGCAGCACGGGATTGAGCCGGTCACCGGCGCCTACGGCACGGTACGCAACGCCCTGGAGCAGTACCTGGGCGGCCGGCTGCAGGGAGCCGCGCCCTGCGCCGAGAGCGTCACCCACGGACACCGAATTCCCGCGCCAGGCGAACACGAGAAGGACGAGCTCGGTCGCCTGCACGAGGAAGCGGAGATACTGCGGCAACAACTGAAAGAGGTGACAGAGCGGCTGCGGCGACTGGAGGAAAGAGAGAGGTGAGAGTAAGATGGTCTACGTAGACGCGGGACGATGTTCTGGCTGTGGCCTGTGCGTGGAGGCCTGCCCGACCGGGGCGATCCGGCTGGTGGACGGGATGGCCAGGGTGGATCAGGGCCTCTGCCGGGCATGTGAGGCATGTCTGGAGGCCTGCCCCACCGGGGCGATCAGCGTGGCACAGGAGCCAGAAGGGGTCATCAGGCCGGTTCCGGTCCGCGCCCCATCTCCCGTGCCGAGCCGACCCACGCCAGTGGTCACCCGCCCGGCAGGGCGGCTCCTGCCATGGGTGGGAGCGGCGCTGGCCTTCGTGGGCCGGGAGGTGGTGCCCCGTGTGGCGATTGCGCTCCTAGACGCATGGGACCGGCGGCAGGCTGCCCGCCCTGCGGCAGTGTCATTCTCCCCTTCTGCGGGTCCGCATATGTCAACGCGGGGTACGCCCGCGGTGGTCGACAGGGGGACAGGCGCAGGCCGCCGTTGCCGCCGGTTCCGCCGCCGGGGACGGGGGTAGTTTGGAGGTGGGGCGATGAGCACGATCTCGGCGCAGGTGAGCCTCTACCCGCTGCGCCAACCCTCCATCGGACCGATCATCCGGGAAGTGGTGCAGATCTTCCGGGAACAGGGCCTGGACACCCGCATCGGTCCGATGAGCACGCTGGTGTGGGGGGAGGAGCAGACGGTGTTTGCCGCCCTGCAGGAGGCATTCCATCGGGCCGCAGAGGAGGGAGACGCGGTGATGGTGGTCACCCTCTCCAACGCCTGCCCCAAGCCTGAGGAACCGTAGATGCCGTCGGACTTTTTTGACGACTCGGTGGCGGCCCACTACGAGGGCTGGTACGAGACGGGCGAGGGTCGCCGGGCCGACCGGCTGGAGAAGGGGCTGCTGGGCTGGCTCCTGACGAAGTTCCCGGGTGCGGCCAGCGTCTTGGAGGTCGGCTGCGGCACGGGCCACTTCAGCCGATGGCTGGATGGGGAGGGGCTGAGAGCCGTCGGGCTGGACCGTTCGGGGCCGATGCTGGCCCAGGCCCGGATGCTGGACAGCGTCCCGCTGGTGTGCGGCGACGGCCATCGCCTCCCCTTTGCCGACGGCGCCTTCGACATCGCGATGCTGGTCACGACGCTGGAGTTCCTGGAACGGCCGCGCGAGGCACTCCGGGAGGCGGTGCGAGTGGCTCGGCGGGGGCTGATCTTGGGCGTGCTCAACCGATGGAGCCTGCTGGGGCTTTCCCGGCGGCTGGCGGGCCTCCGGCGTCGGACTGTCTACGACACGGCCCACTTCTACGGCGTGGGGGAGCTGAAACAGCTGCTGCGCTCGGTCGCCGGCGAGAAGGTGCACATCCAATGGCGCACAACGCTGTTCCCGCGGGGGTATCCCTCGGAGCGGTCAAGACTCCCCTGGGGCGGGTTCATCGGGATGGCAGTGGTCCTGGAGGGTGAGGACTGAACTTCTTCCTGGCCGGGATGGGATGGCAGATCGACCTGGAGAGAGTCGGCGATGGCTATTGTAGTGCGGCACCCGGATGCTGCGCAACCGGTAGGACAGGCTGTCAGCCTGCCACCTGAAGGCAACAAAGACATGATCGCCTTTGGCCCCATCCCTTCCCGCCGCTTGGGCCGCAGCCTGGGAGTGAATAACATTCCTCCCAAGTTCTGCACCTATTCCTGTATCTATTGCCAGTTGGGACGCACTCTCCAGATGCAGGTAAAGCGGGAAGCGTTCTACGCACCGGAGAAGATTTTTCAGGATGTCCGGGAACAGGCGGATAAGAGCCGGGCAGCTGGTGAGCGCATTGACTACCTCACCTTTGTGCCAGATGGGGAACCAACGCTGGATGTCAACCTGGGTCGAGAGATTGCGCTGCTGCGTCCCCTGGGCCTTCCCATCGCCGTCATCACCAACGGTTCACTCCTGTGGCGCAAGGACGTGCGGGCTGACCTGCGCCAGGCCGATTGGGTTTCCGTGAAGGTGGACGCCGTGCAGGAGCAAACCTGGCGCAGGGTGAACCGTCCCCATGGCCGCCTGCGGCTTCCGACGGTCCTGGAAGGTGTCCTCTGGTTCGCGGCCGAATTCCGGGGCCGCCTGGTCACGGAGACGATGCTGGTCGCCGGCCTCAATGACGGTGCGGCCGAACTGGAGGCGGTCGCCGAATTCCTGACCCGGCTGCGTCCGTCCACGGCCTATATCGCCATCCCGACCCGGCCCCCGGCGGGGGAGTGG
The DNA here is from genome assembly GCA_014360895.1 of Thermoflexales bacterium. Lineage (GTDB taxonomy): Bacteria > Chloroflexota > Anaerolineae > B4-G1 > DUEL01 > SpSt-77. The sequence goes on from JACIWQ010000044.1 coordinate 12,505, forward strand.
GTGCGCCCGCCATCGGAGGAAGCCATCACCCGGGCCTACGCCATATTCCGGGAAGCGGTGGAGCGGGTGGAACTGCTGACCGGCTACGAGGGGGATGCTTTCGCCTTCACGGGCGATGCCGAACAGGACTTGCTGAGCATCACTGCAGTCCATCCCATGCGGGAAGAAGCACTGGTAGACTTCCTGAACCGGGCTGGAGCAGACTGGAGCCTCGTCCAGCGGTTGATTGCCCAGGGACGCCTGGTGAAGACAGAATACGAAGGACAGAAGTTCTACAAGGGAAAGGACTCATTGAAAGCCTCATCATCGCAGCAGGTCGGATTGGCCATCATTAGAAAACAAAAAAGGGCCGGGGCAAAGCCCGGCCCTGCCATAGGTTCAGCGGGCTGGACAAATGGGCCTTATTCGCAAGAGCACGTACCGGCTTCTACCCACCAGCAATCAATATCGCAGCACCCCGTTGGACAGTAATCGGAGTCGTTGCAACAACGGTGACACCAGTACTCCCAGGCTTGATGCGTCTGGCAATCGCAGAAGCTCAGAACCCGATAGTCCCAGCAGTAGGTACCTGGTTGTGGTGAAGCCATCGGAGGAGAGAACATTTCCAGCCTGCAGCGATCCGAGAGGTACTCCAGGGGTGCAGACTGTGGAGAGACATCCGGTGAATCGGGCGGCAGGAACGCTTGTATTCTGAATCGGCCCTGAAAGGGGTCCTGGGCCAATGCCGCTTGCACCGAGATGCCAGCAAGTAAGAACGCGGCCACCAGCATCACAGTGAGGACTATGAAGGTTCTTTTATGCAGTGTGTTGGACCCGAACATCTGAATCACCTCCTTTCTGTCGGATTGTAAAGAGTGTATGTCCATACCCGCCAACCCGTCATCTTTCCCATACGAGAAACGATTACCGGCTTGTCTTGGTCAGGTTTTCTAATTGCTCCAATGAGAGAGCTATACCTCGGCTGGCGATGTTTCCCTGCCGGTCTAGCAGGTAAAAGAAAGGGAAGGCCGGCACCTGGTATTCCCTCACCAACTCATCTTGCCCGTTCAGGACAGGGAAGGTAAGTCCCTCTTTACGAACTATTGTCGCGTTATCTTCTTGAGAGCCACGCGAGATAAGCAGGACAGCGATATCAGGATGCAGTTCCTGAAAGTCCTTCAGAATAGGGTAAATTTGCGGGCAAGCAGGACATGTAGTAGCAGTGAAAGCAAGGAGCACCTGCCTTCCGGCGAAATCTTGGAGTGAAACGGACTGACCTGTGGTGTCAGATAAAGTGAACAGGGGAGCGCGGGTTCCTACATTCAGGCCCATCGGCCTCTGGAAAGGTTCCAGAGCCTGAATGACACGGCTTTGTAATTGGTTCATCCGCACGAACAGGCCCAGGTTAGCTATCATCAGTAAGATCACGATGCCCAGCAGCATCAAAATCAGTGTATCAGTTTTACCTTTGTTCATCGCGTGTCCCCTTTCACGGCACCATTGATTGGGCAATCTTAAGCATCTCTTCATCTGAGAGGTTGGAGAGTATCACAACCTGGATGTCGTCGGTGTACCAAGTAAGCTGCTTCCCGTCTGTGTAGATGTAAACAGAAGAACAAACGGATCCTTTTACTGCAAAGCTGGGAGTGAATTCAAATTTGCCCTGCAGGCCGGTCTTCAGGATACCTGGATGACCGTTGATACTCACCTCCCAGCCAGTGGGTAGAGACCTCTCGGCAGAAGACCGAGTTTGGATGATCTCAACGAACCAGTCTTTTCCGGCATACACCTGCCTGAAACCCTCCCTCTGGCCTTTGCCCTCGTCTTCCAGAGCGCACATAAGTTGGGCCGGCAGATAAGTTGGACGCAGAGGGGTAAAGTCCACGCCAGGGGATGGTATCTTGATGATGAACCGGCCACCAGGGACCTCGAAGTGGAATTGCTGGGCAATCACCTTCTCTACTTGAGCCCTGATGGAAGGAACGAAAGCCATTGTCCCTGTGATAATGACCAGGACCGCAACAAGGGCCCACACGAATCTTTGTGCCAGAGCCATCCCCTCCCTCGGTTGACAGGCTTGTCTGGCACGTTGAACGGCCAACGCCAGGCGTTGGAACCATGAGGGGCGCGCTTCCTTCGCCAGCCTCGCCTGCAGGCGGCTCCAGGCCTGCGGAGAGGGGGTTACCTGGGCGGCCCTGAGTCGCAGGAACTGACTGACCCGGCTCTGCAGCGCCGATAGAGCAGCCAATTCCTGTTGACAGGTATCACACCCGGCCAGATGTGCCTGGATCAATGTCCGTTCAGAAGGGGTCACTTCATTGTCCAGATAGGCAACAAGTAAGTTGTTCACTTCCTGACACTTCATTTCGCCACCTCTCTTTGGGGAACAGTGCACAGGGCTGGGGCATCTCCTGTCAGCGTTCCCAGCTCCTTGCGCAGGGTTTTGAACGCTAGGTCAAGCCGTGATTTGACCGTGCCTACGGGGATGTTCAGGATTTGAGCAATCTCGGCGTATGATAGTTCCAAATAATGGCGCAAGATCACAACCGTTCGCAGTTTTTCACTCAACCGGCTTACAGCCTGCCGGACTGCTTCCTCATCCTCCAGCCGATCCTGGAATGACTGATGTTCGGTCACTGCTGAAGGAGGAATCTTTTCTAAACTGACCGTGAGAAGACGACGCTTGCGCTGCTGGCTCAGACAATGGTTCACCGTAACGCGATACAGCCAAGTTGTGAAAGCCCCTTTTGAAGGTTCAAAAGTAGACAGCGATCTATGTACTTGGAGAAAGACTTCCTGGAGTACATCTTCGGCTTCGTCAGCACTGTCCAGCATCAGGTAAGCAGTCTTGTAAACCAGGTTCTTGTACTGATGGAACAGGGCAGCAAAGGCTTCTTCATCACCAGCCTGGCAGTGGCTGATCAAGTCCATAGCATCTCTCCCAGGTAGTACGTTTCTACGCTTCTAATCAATTATACGCTACTGCACGGCCGAAAGTTCGGTAGCACATACATCCAGGTGACGGTCACTTGGAAAGTGACGTCACCTGAGGAGGAGCGATGAAACTGACCTGTCTGGTGGACAACGCGGTTCTCCCCTACACTCCCTTCTGGGGCGAGCACGGGCTCTCCGTCCTGGTGGATACGCCTGAAGGGCGCGTGCTCTTTGACACGGGCGCCAGCGGGACGGTGCTCCTGCACAATCTGGAGGCGGCGGAGGTGGACCCGGCCAGCATCCGGGCCTTGGCCCTCAGCCACGGACACCAGGACCACACCGGGGGCCTGGCCGCGCTCCTGGAACGGCGCCCTGGCCTGCCGGTCTACGGCCATCCCGACCTCCTGCGGGAGCGCTTCTCCCGGCGGGACGCGGAGATGCGCGCCGTCGGAATGCCGGTCTATCGCTCTCCGGACGCGCGGGAGGAAGAGGGGATGCGGTCCATCGGGATGACGATTCCGCCGGAGGACCTCCGCCGCCGGGCCGACCTGCGCCTGAGCCCCCAGCCGCAGGAAATCCTCCCCGGCGTCTGGACCACGGGCGAGGTGACCGGCCGGACCGAGCCGGAGGGCCGGAGCCCCTACCACTTCGTTCGCGGCGGGGCGGGCTGGGAGCCGGACCCCTACCGGGACGACCTGTCGCTGGTGTTGGAGACGCGCCGGGGGCTGGTCCTGCTCTGCGGCTGCTGCCACGCGGGGCTCCTGAACACCCTGGCGCATGTGGAGCGGGTCTTCGGGCGGCCCGTCGTCGCCGTCTTCGGTGGCACCCATCTCGTCAGCGCCGACGCCGACCACCTGGAGCGGGTCCGGCAGAAACTGCAGTTACTCTCGCCGATCAGAGTCTCCCCCAACCACTGCACCGGGGAGACGGCCTTCCACTTCCTGCGGCAGGCGCTGGGCCCGGAGGTCGTCCGCCCCTTCCCGGCGGGGGCGCAGGTGGACCTGGAGAATCTGTGAGTGGCCTCTGAGGTGACCGTCTGTAGGTGACCGTCACCTTGAAGGTGACGGTCACCTGGAGACTTCCCATGCTGGAACTCGTCATCCCATCCCGTACCCCGCTTCGCCTGGAGCATCTGGTCCTGGACCTGAACGGGACGGTGGCGCTGGACGGGGCGCTCCTGCCCGGCGTGCGGGAGCGGGTGGCCCGACTGCGCCCGGCCCTCACCGTCCACCTGGTCAGCGCGGACACGCAGGGGACGCTGGCGGCGGTGGCGGAAGACCTGGGCGCTGTCCCGCACCGTCTGGGGCCGGAGGACGAGGCGGAGCAGAAGGCGGCGCTGGTGGAGCGGCTGGGCGCCGACCGCGCGGTCGCCGTCGGCAACGGGGCCAACGACGCCCGGATGCTGGAGCGGGCCGCGCTGGGGATTGCCGTCCTGGGGCCGGAGGGACTGGCCGTCTCCTGCCTGCAGGCCGCCGACGTCGTGGTCCCGGACATCCTGGCCGCGCTGGACCTGCTCCTCTTCCCGCGCCGGCTGGTGGCGACGCTACGGAAGTAGGGAGTTACCGACGCAGCAGGGCCTGAGAGGCTGAAATTTCCACGCTTCTCACCTCCACCCTGCACTCCCCGGCCCGCAGGTCGCAACCCGCCAGCCTCAACAGGGCCAGAAGGTCCAACTTCGGCCCGACCTCCAGCACGATGACGGTCCTCTCCTCTTGCCCCTCCAGACGCCCCCCGAACAGCACTTTTTTCTTCAGCCCGCGCGGGGGGACCTCTACCCCGTACCCATCACCATCCCGCCGCAGGGAGAAGGGAACATAGGCCCCGCGCAGGTATCCCTCCAGCGCCGCGCGCGCCGCCGGAAGCGGTAGAGGGAGAGAGAGCACCAGGTGGGCCTTCGTGAAAGTGCCGGGATTGAAATCCTCCACCGGCCCCAGTACCTCTATCCCCTCCCCCAGCGCGGAGCGGGCCGCGAGAGCCATCCGCAGCGCGTCGGCGTCCCAGGCCCGGAGGGCGAAGACGGTCTCGCCACCCAGGGTCGGGAAACGGCCGCTGTTGGGCGGGACGGTGAAGAGCGCCTCCCGCACGCTGAGGAGATTCTCCGTCAGTTCGGGCGCGCTGGCCAGTATCTGCCGGAAGACGAAACTGTTGAGAAACGCCGGGTGGACGCCGGAGAGCGCGGCGTCGGTGCGGAGGCGGTAGTAAATGGGGCGCAGCCGCCGTTTGCCGCTCACCACGTCCCGCAATTCGGCCAGATACGGCCCCAGGTCGGGGACGCGGATGCGGTGGTGGAGGATGGCCTGCCGGTGCTCTTCGTCCGGGCAGGCGCCGCACCCTCGGCACTGCCCCGGCCCCGACGCGTCCCCCAGGCAGTACCCCGGGTCCAGGCCAGCGCGCGCCGCCTGATACTGCCGGTACAGGAAATCCGCCGGGATGTCGGTCTGGACGAACTCCAGGGGGAAGGGGTAATCGGGGCCTTTCTCGCCCAGGAATGCGTCGTTCCAGAGGCCGGCGCGCTCCATCCAGGCCCGCAGGGCCTCCCAGTACTCCCGGGGCAGACGGCCGTCGTAGAAATCCCCTTCCCGCGCCCGCGCCGCCAGCAGCTCCACCAGCCAGTATCCCCCCAAAGCCAGCACCTGGGTGGTGGCGTACTCGGCCCAGTCAAAGGCCAGGCGGAATTCAAAACCGTTGGTCTCACAGGCGGAGCGGACCGCGCCGATCAGGGGACGCCAGGGCTTCTCCTCCAGAAAAAGGCGGTCGTACCGGAGCGGGGTGAAGGGCATCCGCACCAGCGGCCCCACACTGAAGATGACCCGGGGCCGGGATGGAGAGGCCGCCCGCGCCTCCCGCAGCCAGCGGACGAAAGCCCGGAACTCGCTCAGGTCGTCCTCCGTCTCATAGCCGGTGAGGATGTAGAAGAGTTTGATGCGGCGGATGGGCTCCCGGACCAGTCGCTCCAGCAGGGCGGTCATCTCCTCGGTGCGGAGGCTCTTGTGGAGGAACGCCCGCTGCCGCGCGCTGATGCCCTCAATCCCCAGGGTGAACTCCCGCTTCTCCGCCGCCAGTTCCGCCTCTATCAGGCCGGGAACCCGCCACAAGATGTCGGCCCGCTGGCTCTTCAGACTCACCCGGTCAAAGAGACGGTGCAGTTCCAGGAGGAGGTCAAAGATTTCCCCGTGGGTGTTGAAGTTGAAACTGTAGAGGCCGATCTCCTCCACGCCCTGGGCCTGCTTTAACTGCCGAGCCACCGCGACCAGGTCCGCCGCCGGGAGTTCCCGGTAGGGCTTCCGGTCGTACCCCTCAAAGCAGAAGGAGCAGAAGGCGGGGCAGCCCCAGGTAATCTGGAGGTAGGCCGTGTGGGCCTCGGGAGTGTTCAGGATGGGGTAGACGGTGGGGAGGTCCTGCGGCCGGGGCCGACAGACAGCCTTGACGGTTCGGCGGCGGGTTCCGGCGACCCAGAGGCCGGGGCCGGAGGCGGAGGCGGCCTCCAGCCGATCCCGCCTCCCGCCGTCCGTCCGCGCCAGCGCCTGGACCATCTCCCCGACCCGTCCCTCCCCTTCGCCGAAAAAGATGCCATCCGCGAGCGCGTCCCCGTCCTCCCGGATGATGGCCTGGGCAGCCATGGCGTTGGATCCGCCCAGGAGGAGGATGGGGTCGTCATCGCGGCGTCCTCCGGCAAAGAGCGGAATGCCGGAGCGGAGCAGGATGGTGGGGAGATTCAGCAGTTCCAGGATGTACGCGTTGGAGACCAGAATCAGGTCAAAGTCCCGCGCCGGGCGGCGGGAGTGGATACCGGTCAGGGGGGAGAGGGCGTCCTCTGCCCTCTCCGGTGGGAAGAAGGCCAGGTCCACATACGCCTCCGGGAGCGCCCGGCGGACTTCGTGGAAGAGAAAGCGGTGGGGGAGGGAGCGGTCTACGTCCCGCAGAGGGGAGAGGCGCGCGATGAGGACCCGGTAGGGGGCGTTTTCAAACAGGGAGCAAGACGCGGGACGCATGTCGCAGGGAAATGGGGGTCCGGCGGCGGCCTTCGGCCGCTGCCGCCCCCCTCACTTCTCATACAGTTCCAGCAGGACGCCGTGGGCCGATTTGGGGTGGATGAAGATGTAGCGGGTGCCGTCGGCGCCGACGCGGGGCTCTTCGCTCAGGAGGGTCGCGCCAGCGGCCCGCAGCCGCTCCATCGCGGCCTGGATGTCCTCCACCCGCAGGCAGATATGATGAAGTCCTTCGCCCCGTTTTTCCAGAAAGCGGGCCACGCCGCTATCCGGTCCCAGCGGGCGCAGGAGTTCTATCTCCCCCTCCCCGGCAGGGAGAAAGGCGATCTCCACCCCTTCTTCGGGGACCTCCCGGCGCTGGGACACTTCCAGCCCCAGCGCGTCCCGGTAAAAGGCCAGCGCGGCTTCCAGGTCATTCACAGCGATAGCGATGTGGTGGATAGAAAGCGACATTATAGCACCTCTATGGGCATAAGTTACGAAGAGAGCGCCCTATCTGGGCAACCCCAACCAGCAGCGGGCAAATGTGCGAATCGTCCTGGCAATAGCAATAGCTTCACGGGCTTCTTCCACCGAGGGTCCTTCCCCTGGGTAGCGGACCTCTACGGAAAAACTGGAGAGAAACTCCAGAGCCTCCTCTTCAAAGCCGGTCAAAATGCCGTGGCTGGTGCAGAGATAATTCAGGACTCTCAAATCGTGCGTTTTAGGGAATTCCACACCTTTGGCCACCAGCAGGGCCTTGAAGTACTTCTCTGCGCATTGCTGAGCGTGAAAAGCGGCGGCATCGGCGTGCTGGATCTTGCCGCGCAGTGCCCGACGTGCCATATCCAGGTCGCCCTCAGCTTTGGCAACCCAGTCCAGAGGGTTACTTTCTTTCATAGAGGCAAACCCCCTTCGCTAAAATCTCGCGCAGAAAGGGAGAGAATGTTTGGAGCGCTTCTTCCACCTCTTCGGGCGTTTTAACGACCAGGTCCAGCGGGAATAAGCGAGGCCTGAGCGCCATCGCCACACGCAGGTACCGCTTCCGATACGGCTCGTCCGTCCGCACGATGACCAGCAAATCTACGTCACTATCCGGAGTGGGATTGCCGTAGGCGTAGGAACCGAAGAGGATGATTTTCTCCGGGTTGACCTCGCGGATGAGATTCTCAATCGCCGTCGGCAACGTTTCGGCCACCGGAGGCAGACCGCGCGGAGCAACGTGAGTGGGAAGAGAAAATTTCATCGCATCCTCCAACCGGTTATTCCTCCTGCGCGGGAACAGCCGGACCCCTTTTTGGACGTACCGGGCCCGTTCACGCCTGCGGCTGGGCCTTCCGGATTTCCTCCTCCCGCAGTTGCCGCCGCAGGATTTTGCCGATGGCGCTCTTGGGCAGTTCGGTGCGGAATTCCACCTCCGAGGGGACTTTGTAGGGCGTCAGATTCTGGCGGAAGTAGGCGATGAATTCCTCTTCGGTGGCCGTCTCCCCTTCCTTCAGGACAATGTAGACCTTGATCCGCTCCCCTTTGTACGGGTCGGGGACGCCGACGGTGATGCCCTCCTTCACCTTGGGGTGCTGGTAGAGCAGTTCGTCTATCTCCCGGGGGAAGACGTTGAAGCCGCCGACGATGATGAGGTCTTTCTTCCGGTCGGTGATGTAGAAGTAGCCGTCCTCGTCCATATAGCCGATGTCGCCGGTGAAGAGCCAGCCGTCCACAATCGTCTTCGCCGTCTCCTCCGGCATCTTGTAGTAGCCCAGCATCACCGTGGGGGAGCGCAGGACGATTTCCCCCTGCTCGCCCGGCGGGAGGTCGCGCGTCCCGTCCAAGCTGACGATTTTCATATCCACGTCCGGGAAGGGGATGCCGATGCTGCCGATTTTGTGCAGGCCGTGGTAGGGGTTGGCGGCGATGGCGGTGACGGCCTCCGTCAGGCCGTAGCCCTCAATCATCCGACCGCCGGTCTTGGACTCAAAGTCCTCCTTGATGGCGCGGGTGAGCGGCGCGGCACCCACGAAGATGCCCTTGACGCTGCGCAGGTTGTACTTGCCGATGTCGGGCAGGTTGCTGAGGGCGACGAACATCGTCGGGACGCCGATGAAGAAGTCGGGCTTGTACTTGTGGATGGTCTGAGCGACCTGGCGGGCACTAAACCGGGGCAAGATGATGATTTCGCCGCCCGCCAGAAGCGGCGCGTTCATCGTCACGCTCATCCCGAAGCCGTGGAAGAAGGGGAGGACGGCCAGGATGCTCTGCTCGTCGCTGAGCGCGCCCCAGGCCTTCACCTGGTAGGCGTTGGCGACGAAGTTGAAGTGGGAGAGCATAATGCCCTTAGCGACCCCCGTCGTCCCGCCGCTGTAGAGGAGCGCAGCCATGTCGTCCGGGTCCACCGGCTCGGGGCGGAAGTCCGCCGGGACGGGGTTGCGGAGCATGTCCCGGAAGCGGACCCACCGCAGGCCGCCGGACTTCCGGAGGGCCTGCCGGGCCGCCTTCCCCTCCCGCAGTCCCTGGACCAGGCTCAGAGGGAAGGGGAGGAAGTCCGCGATGCGGGTGTAGATGGCCCGCTTCAGCGGCGTCTTCCCCTCCAGCGCGGCGACCTTTTCCATAAACATCGGGATGGTGACCAGGGTCTCGGCGCCCGAGTCGGTCAGGTGGAAGGTGAGTTCCCGCTCCGTGTAGAGGGGGTTCAGGGGGACGACGACCGCGCCGACCTTGAGGATGCCGTAGTAGGCGATGATGAACTGGGGGAGATTGGGCAGGAGCAGGGCCACCCGGTCGCCCTTCCGGACCCCCAGGCCGCGCAACCCGGCGGCGAAACGGTCGGAGAAGTCTTTGATGCGGCAGTAGGTCTCCCGACGGCCGAAGAAGCAGGTGCAGGGCTTGTCGGGTGTGGCGGCAGCGGTGTCGTCCAGCAGGCGGTAGAGGGGAATGCGGGGGTAGTCTATGTGGTGGGGTACCTCTTTGTCGTAGAATTTGAGCCAGGGCCGTTCCATCTCGCACCTCCGTTTTTTAACGTGCCAGGCACTTCCGGAAGTGCCTGGCACGTTCGTCTCTGCGGTGAATCAGCCGTTCTCCAGGGCCAGCAGGGCGGCGCCGTAGGCGCCCATCAGTTGGGGGTGGCGGGGGAGGACGACCCGCTCCCCCGTCTCCTCCTCCAGCATCCGGCGGACCGCCGGGTTGCGGACGACGCCGCCGGAGAGCATCAGCGGGGGCCGGAGCCCCACGGTGCGGATCATCGCCACGACCCGCCGGACCAGCGCCCGGTGGAGCCCCCGCAGGATAGGGCCGACCTCCACGCCGTGGGCGATGAGGGAGACGACCTCCGACTCGGCGAAGACGGTGCAGGTGCTGGAGATGGAGACCTCATCGGTTGCAGCCAGCGCCTCCTCCCCCATCCACTCCAGCGGGACGCCCAGCCGGTGGGCGGTGTTCTCCAGGAACCGGCCCGTCCCGGCGGCGCACTTGTCGTTCATCACGAAGTCCAGCACTTCCCCCCGGGGGCCGATGGCGATGACTTTGCTATCCTGCCCGCCGATGTCCACCAGGGTTCCCCCGTGGCCCAGTTCCCGGAAGACCCCGCGCGCGTGGCAGGTGATTTCGGTGACCCGGCGGGCCGCCTGCCGGACCAGCCCCCGGCCGTATCCGGTGGCGACCAGGGGCAGCCCGTCCAGCGGGCCGACCGCTTCCCGCGCCAGGGCCAGGAATCGGTCCACCTGCTCCTCCACCCGGACCTCGGTCGGTTCCAGGTGGTGCCAGAGCAGATGGCCCGCGCCGTCCACGGCGGCGATTTTGGCCGTCGCGGCGCCGATGTCTATCCCCAGGGCGCAGCAGGGGTTCTTTGCGTTCGGTCCCATATAGACTTGGACGGCGGAGGAATGGTTGGGTGGTGACCCCTAACTATTTTAGCACAGCAGGGGCCGGATTTACAACACCCCTACCCACATCAGGATGCCCATCACCACAAAGGCGGCCGCGGCGATTTTGCGCAGAATAGCTTCCGGGACGACGGTGGTGAGAGCCTGCCCGACAACTACACCCAGCGCGGTCACGATGGCCAGTGCCAGTGTCGCGCCCAGGAAAACGGCCCACGGCCGGTTGAATTTGCACACCTGCGCGATGACGGCCAGTTGAGTTTTATCGCCCAGTTCTGCCAGTACCAGCAGTCCGAAGGTGGAGAGGAATGCTTTCCAGAACATTCTTGAGATTGTCTCCTGAAGTTGGTGTTGACTTCCTTGCAGGAAGCGGGGTCTGGGGCGCTTGGCCGCCTCAGACCCCGCCGATTCCCGACCTGTCCGACTTATGCGAGAACTTTCTTCAGCGCGACCCCCAGCCGCCGGATGCCCTCCACAATCTGCTCCGGGGGGCAGTAGGAGAAATTGAGCCGCATCGCGTTGAAGCCGCCGTCACCGTTGGGGTAGAAGTTCTCCCCGGGGACGTAGGCCACTTTCTCCTCCAGCGCGCGGCGCAGGAACTCCGTCGTGTGGATGGAATCCGGCACCCGGGCCCAGAGGAAAAGCCCGCCCTGGGGGTGGGTCCACGAGCACCCCTCGGGCCAGAATTCGGCCAGCGCGTCCAGCATGGTATCCCGGCGCTCCTTATAGACCCGCCGCAGCCGCTGCGCGTGGGGCTTGAGGAAGCCGCGCTGGCAGATGTCGTTGGCGATGTACTGGACGAAGGTGCCGGTGTGGAGGTCGGAGCCCTGTTTGGCCATGACGAACTGCCGCATCAGCACCTCCGGGCAGACAATCCAGCCCAGGCGCAGCCCCGGCGTGAGGGTCTTGGAGAAGGTGCTCATGTAGATGACCCGCTCCGGCACAAAGGTGCAGATGGGCGGAATGTCCTCTCCCTCAAAGCGCAACTGACCGTAGGGGTCGTCTTCTACGATGGGAAGGTTCAAACGGGTGGCGATTTCGGCCAGTTTTTCCCGTCGCTCCAGGGAGAGGGTGACCCCCGCCGGGTTGTGGAAGTTGGGGAGGACGTAGATGAATTTGGGCGGACGGCCCGTCTCCTTCACCACATCCCGGTAGGCCTCTTCAATCTCGTCCACCACCATGCCGTCGTCGTCCAGAGAGACGGTACGATAACGGGCGCCGTAGGCGTTCCAGGCCTGGATGGCGCCCAGATAGGTGGGCCGCTCGGTGATGACGTAGTCCCCCGGCTCTATGAACACTTTCCCGATGAGGTCCAGCCCTTGCTGGGACCCGGCGGTAATGAGGACGTTGTTGGGGACGGCCGGGACGCCGTATTTGTGCATACTGGTCGCCAGCCATTCCCGCAGCGGAAGGTATCCCTCGGTGCTGCTATATTGGAGAGCGCGAGCGCCTTCATTCTGAACCACGTAGCGACAGGCCTCCTCAATTTCCCGCAGGGGGAAGAACTCCGGCGCCGGCAGTCCTCCGGCAAAGGAGATGACGTCGGGTTGTTCGGTCAGTTTCAGCAGTTCCCGGATGGCCGAACTTTTCATCGTTCGGGCCCGGCTCGCCAGGTAAGGGGTCCAATCCAGCACTGGAATCTCCCGGTCCAGACTGAAGTTGACATTCATTGGGTCACCTCCTGTAGATGATGGTTGGGAAAATATAAGCGCCGGGTAACCTCAGTCGCCCGGCGCTGGATAGCCGTTCAGAAGGGGCAAGCCCATCATCCGGCGCCCCAAAAGCAGGTACAACCAGAAACACCCCTTGTGGTGAAGATTGCTCGCCATATCTTGGTCTTGCGGCGAGGTGTTGACTACCCCTTTCGTCGGGAGGCATCGGCCCCCCGCGACCCTGGGCGGGGGCACTCCGCTATGGCACCATCGCCCTCAACACCGCTTCTATTTTAGCATTGAGCGGTGAAACAGGCAAATTCTGAGGGAACAG
>JACIWQ010000045.1 GCA_014360895.1 Thermoflexales bacterium
GCCGCGCGGGTGGGGGGGCCCCCCCCCCCCCCGCCTCCACCCCACCGCTTCGTTGTCACGCCCGCTGGCATCCGCTCATTGTGGCCGAAGGGCCCCACGGCGTACAACAATCCCTGCCGCAATCCCCGCCAGCGTCCCCAGGTTGATCGCCGCGCCCAGCCAGAGCGACCGGGGCCGGAACCGAAACTCCACCCGATGCCGCCCCGGCTCCAGATAGACGGCCCGGAAGAGCCGGTCGGCGGTCACGATGGGGACCTCCCGCCCGTCCACCCACGCTCGCCAGCCCGGATAGTGGGCATCGGTCAACACCAGATACCCCGGCGCGGTCACCTCCACCTCCACTTCCACGCGCTCCGGCTCATAAGTCGTCACCCGCACCGATTCGGGGCCGCCAGGACGGGCGTCCAGGTCCGCCCCACCCTCCAGGATGATTTCCGCCGTCGGGTCAAAGTCCGCCGGGAATGCCATCGCCCCCCGCGCCCGATGGACGACGAACGCGCGCGGGAGGACATCCAGGTTCTCGTAAATCTTCACGTCGCCGGAGTGGACCAGGCGGAAACGACCCCGGTCGGAGATGACCAGCGACTGGAAGGCCCCGGTGCGCTCGTCTATCAAGCTCAGTCCCCGGACGACCAGGCGTCCCTGGGGAAGGGTGGCCTGGACGGAGATGCCCGTCGGTCGGGTGGCCCGGCTCCAGCGCAGACGGACCGCGTAGTCATTCCCCTCGGGCCGTCCGGGCCAGAAGTGGCCGCCGACGGGAGCCTGCGCGTGGGCCACCCCCGGCCCGTACACCCCCTCCGCCGTCTCCTTTCCGGCCCGCAGCGGGAAGGTCCGGGCGGAGCCGTCGGCGAAGGTGACCGTCACCTGACCCACCACGGTCCCATCGGGCAGCGCGGCCGCCCCCTCCAGATAACTGACCAGCCCCAGCGCGGTCGCCTCAAAGGGAGGAACCTCCGCCACCGCCGCCGACTCCCCCGCCGCCAGGTCGGCCCCGAACTGGAGGTCGTAGAAGACGTCGTCCAGCCAGGCGTCAAAGACCTTGTCGGTAATAATGTAGCGAACGTTGAGGAGGCTCAACCAGCGGCCGTCGGGGACGGCGCGCAGATTCTCCCGCAGCCGCCCGTCTATGGCGACGGCCTCCTCGGGCAGGAAGGCTCGCTCCAGGGCGATGTAGCGGGCCAGGGGCAGGAGGCCGCCGTCGTACCCGTCCACCGCCGGGACGCGGAAGGCCAGCGGCAGGTTGGGGGAGAGGACCTCCCGGTGTTTGGCCGCGATGAGGAGGCTGTAGACGGCGTCCCGGCTCAACTGCGGGCCGTAAATGACCTCCAGTTCCGGTTTGTCGCCGGGGTCAAAGGCCAGGGCGGAGAGGCTGAGAAAGCGGTCGGGTGGAGATTTCCCTCTCCCTGAGGCCAGAAGATGCGCGGTGGCGGGGCGCAGGGAGGTATACGCCTCCGGCGCAGTGGCGCGGGCATGGGGAAGAGTGCGGGCGGAGAGGAGGAGTTCCGCCAGGAGGAGCGCGGCCAGGCCCAGCACGGCGGGATGGGGGAAACGACGGCTCAGGGCCAGGAGCGCCGTCCCCAGCGCGGCCGCCGTCAGCCAGAGGGCGATCGTCCGCCAGTCGGCCCCGCCGCCCAGCGCGCCCCAGAGGAAGAAGAAGAGAGCCAGCGCGATCGCAAGATATGGCAACTGGGTAAATTGTTCCGACATCAATGGACGCCGCGTTTCGCCCGACGCTAAAGCATCGGGCTCATTCTGCGAAGCCCCTTCGGGGCTTTCTGATAGCCCGAGGGGCTTTGCATCTGAGCCCGACCGTTCACGGTCGGGCGCAAGCGGCTGCAAAATCTTGCGCCCCGGACTGTCCTGAGAAGGGCGGGCGATCCGGTCCAGCCCCATCCCGGCCAGGAGGGCCGCGCCGAGGGCCCAGAGAGCTAGCCAGCGGGCCGGGGCGCGAAAGTGAGCAAACCCGGGCACAAAACGGGCCAGAAGGAGGTAGAGCGGGTTGTAGAGGCCCAGGGCCAGGAAGAGGCCGGATAGGGAGAGCCAGAGGGGGGTGGAGCGTGAAGCGTGAAGGCGTGAAGCGTGAAGACGTGAAGCGGGAGGGTGTGAAGCGTGAAGACGTGAAACGGGAAGCGTGGGGAGTGAGAAGTGAAGGGCGAGGAGGAGGCCGGTGACGCCGATAAAGGCGACGTACTCCAGGCGCTCCGGGGCGACGAGCTGACCGTAGGGGGGGAGGAGGGCACGGGCCATGTAGAGGGGGGAGAGGGAGAAAGAGACCCGTTCGTTGAAAGGGAGGCCGCCGCTGCGGACAGAGTGGCGGGCCAGTTCGGCGGTGGGCACCAGTTGCGCTGCCACTAGGAGGGCCCCCAGCACCGACGCCCCGGCCAGGACGCCCAGGCGGCGGCCCAGAGGCACCTCCGCGCGCGGGACCAGCGCACTGATCCCCAGTCCCACCAACCCGATGAAGGCGGACTGGGTGTGCCCGGCCAGCAGCATCAGCCCGATTACCACCGCTAGCCACAGGAAGTGTTTACCACGAAGACACGAAGACACAAAGTTGAAAAAAGAAGATTTATCTTCGTGTCTTTGTGCCTTTGTGGTTTTTGAATGTTTACCACGAAGACACGAAGACACGAAGTTGAAAAAAGAAGATTTATCTTCGTGTCTTTGTGCCTTTGTGGTTTTTGGATATTTACCACGAAGACACGAAGACACGAAGCGAAGATTATAAGATTTTTCTTCGCGTCTTTGTGTCTTTGTGGTTAAACGAAGGGCCCGGTCGTAGAGGAGGAGGGCCCAGGGGAGCCAGGAGAGGGCCTGCAGTTGGTTGATGTGTTCCACCTGGGCGCCCAGGTATCCGCCCAGGGCGAAGGCGGCCCCGGCCGTCCACGCTCCCATCCGTCCCAGGCGTAGCGAGACGCGAGCATAGAGGTAGGCACCGCTTCCGGCCAGCCAGAGGTGCAGGAGCGCGCTCCAGTGGAGGGCGGCATGGGGGGGCAGGAGGAGCCAGAAGGGCCAGTTGAGGGGGTAGAGGACCCCGGCCTGGCTGTTGGCCAGAAAGGGGACCCCCATAAATAGATATGGGTTCCAGAGGGGCAGTCGTCCGGCCCGCAGGGCCCGCGCCGCCTCGGCCCAGTAGGGGTAGAAATACGTGAACAGGTCCCCACCGGCGATCACCCGGCCCGCCGGACCGATATGCCAGAAGGCCAGCAGGACCAGCAGGCCCAGGGCCAGGACCGCCGCGCCGTCGGCGAGTGGGCCGTTCCAGAGGACGCGGGATGCGGAGGAGAGCAAAGGGATGAACCGCAGAGGACGCGAAGGGGGCGGAGATTTTTCTCGTCCCCCGCGGCGAAAATCATCCATGTTCATCCGCGCCTGTAATAGACTGGATCGGAAATGGCGCCAGGAGCTTCAGAGCCATACCGTTTCGGGGAAAACCGACGCTCGTCCGCGTCCCATTCCTGATGAAATTGATTGTTACCTCAGCCGCTGGAACCGGCAGCGGAACAGAGTTCTCAGGACGGTGAAGGCATCCTTCCAGGAGATTTTTTTCCCCTCGGTGAACTCCCGGCCCGTGTAGGAGATGGGGACCTCATAGATGCGGTATCCCCGGCGCAGAATCTGGGCTGTAATCTCGGGGTCAAACCCCCAACCCCGCTCGGTCAGGCGCAACTTTTCGGCCACCTCGCGAGTGAACATCTTGTACCCCGTCTCCATGTCGGTGAGGATGGAGTCGTAGAGAAGGTTGGTGACTAGGGTGAGGAAGCGGTTGCCGACCATGTGCCAGAAGAACATCGCCCTCGTGGGGCCGCCCCGGAAGCGGGAGCCGTACACCACCTGGGCGCGCCCCTCCAGAATGGGCTGGAGCAGGGCCGGGTAGTCCCGGGGGTCGTACTCCAGGTCGGCGTCCTGGACGATGAAGATGTCGCCGGTGGCGTGGTCCAACCCGGTGCGCACCGCCGCGCCCTTCCCCTGATTCCGCTCGTGGTAGATGACCCGGATGTCCGGCTCCCCTTCGTACTCCCGCAGGACCTCGCGCGTCCCGTCGGTGGAGCCATCGTCCACGATGACAATCTCCCGTTCCAGTTCCACCACCTCTCCGTTCTGGGGCCCGTAGCCAATAGGGACGGTCAGCGGGACCGCGCGCACCCGGCGGACAATCTCCCGGATGGTGCCGATTTCGTTGTAGACGGGCATAATGACGGAAAGTCTCACGGCGTCCTCCTCTGTGGATGCAAGTATATCAGAACCCCCGCCCGTGTCAAGCCAAAAATGTTACCGGGAGGGGTCACCCGTCAAATGATAATGTTACTGGAGCCAAGACCGCTTCCGGTTTTCCTCCGGATGCATTTTGCCCTCCTGATAACATTATCATTTAGCGACAATATAGCATCCGGTAACATTTTTCGTGAAAGAACGCGGCCGCTTGCGACCGAACGCTTTTGTGATATACTCTAACCGGATGGCTATGATGGATTCATCGCTACAACTCCTGAGTCCCGATCGCGCCCGGCAACTGGTGGAACTGGCCGAGCAGGCCCGCCAGCAACTGGAGCGGTTCGCCGGTCAGCCGGTCCGGTATGACGCGACAGCGCTTCAGTTGCTGGATGAGTGGATTGAGCGCACTCCCTCACCCTCGCGGCCCCTCCAGGTGCTCTGGGTGGCTTTTCTGGGAGAGGTCTTCCGCCGTCGCCATAATGGAGAATGGGCCATCCACCAGCGCGACGGCGGGCAGTTGGCCGTCGTCTGCCCCACCGAGCGGGGCGTGCTCTACCCCGTGGATGTGGCCGCCCAGGTGAGCCGCCGCATCGCCGGGGGGATTGCCGAATCCCTGGCCCTCTACTACGTCCGCCAGAGCATCCTCCTGCGGGAGCACGAGGACATCGCCTGAGGACGACGGACGACGGACGGCGGACGACAGATAGCAACGTGCGCCGTATGTCCTGCGGCTTGCGCCATGCATCCTGCTCGCCGTTCCCTGCGCCGTGTGCCCTGCGACCTGGTGGGCCTCTTCCTCCTCTCCGCCGCATCCCTGGCCTTTGAGGTCAATCTCACCCGCCTCTTCTCCGTCGCCCAGTTCTACCACTTCGCCTTTATGACGGTCAGCCTGGCGCTGCTGGGCTTCGGCGCCAGCGGGACCTTTCTGAGCCTGGTCGGAGGACGGGTCCGTCGCCCGGAGCGCGCGCTGGCGTCCCTGGCCTGGGGGTTCGCCCTCAGCGCCGTCGGCGCCTACGGGCTGACCCAGGCGCTCCCCTTTGACTCCTTCCGCGTCGCGCTGGACCCCGGACAGTGGGGAATCCTGGCCCTCCACTATCTGGCCCTGGCCCTCCCCTTCTTCTGCGCGGGGGCGGCGACGGGGTTGCTCCTCTCCCTCCGGCGGGGTCGGGTGGGGCCAACCTACGCGGCCAACCTGACCGGTTCGGCTATGGGATGCCTGCTGGCAGTGGTCGCGCCGTCCCGCACCGGCGCCGAAGGCATGGTCCTCCTGACCGCCGCGCTGGGCGGGCTCTCGGCCCTCCTCTTCGCCCGCCCCCGCTGGCCCGGGGCCCTCCCCCAACTGCTGGCCGCCGGGGGGATGCTGCTGGCCGCGTTCCGGCCCCCGCCCCTTCTGGAAATCCGCCTCTCCCCCTATAAGGGCCTCTCCTACGCCCTCCAGTACCCCGACCACCGCCTGCTCCTGCGGGCCTGGAACGGCATCTCCCGGGTGGATGTGGTGGAATCCGCCCTCATCCGCAGCCTGCCCGGGCAGGGCCTCGCCTGCCGGGGACAGCCGCCGCTCCAGCGCGCGCTCTTCGTGGACGGGGACGACCTCAGCCCCATCACCCATGCCTCCGACCCGGCGGAGTTGGCTCCGCTGACCGACTGCCTGCTGAGCGCGCTGCCGTACCGCCTGCGGCCCGGCGCCCGGGCGCTGGTCCTGGACCCGCGCGGCGGCTGGGACCTCTGGGTCGCGCTGGCCCAGGGCGCCCGTTCGGTGACGGCGGTGGAGCCGAACCCGCTGGTCGTCGCCGCCGTCCGTGCCCAGGGGGCCTGGGCGGGAAATCTCTACGACCGCCCGGACGTGACCCTTTTTGTAGAGGACGGGCGGGCCTTCCTGGCCCGCGCCGGCCCCCCGCACGACGTTATCCTCCTGGCCCTCTCGGCGCCGTACCACCCCGTCACTTCCGGCGCCTACAGTCTGGCGGAGAATTACCGCTACACGGTGGAGGGGTTCGTCGCCGCGATGCGCCGCCTGACCGACGGCGGCCTGCTGGCGGTCGTCCGCTGGGCCCAATCGCCCCCCTCGGAGGAGGTGCGGGCCTTCGCGCTGGCGATCGCGGCAGTGGAGCGGACCGGGGGCGACCCGGCGCGCAGCCTGGTCGCCCTGCGCAGTTATAACCAGGTGCTCATCCTGGCCCGGCGGGGGCCGTTCACCGCGCCGGAACTGGCCGCGATCCGGGAATTCGCCGCCGCGCGCTCCCTGGACCTGGCCTACGCGCCGGACATTCGCCCCGAGGAGGCCAATCGTTACAACGTGATGCCCACCCCGGAGCACTATCGGGCCTTCGTCGGGCTGATGGAGGCGGAAGACCGGGCCCGCTGGCTGGCCGAATACCCCTTTGACGTCGCCCCACCCACCGACGACCGCCCGTTCTTCGGCCACTTTTTCCGCTGGCGGCAGGTGCCGGAGGTGCTGGCGATGGCCGGCCATATCTGGCAGCCCTTCGGCGGGGCGGGGTATCTGGTGCCGCTGGCGCTTTTGGGGATGGCCGTCGTTGCCGCCGCCGCCCTGATTCTCCTCCCGCTGGCGGGACGGAAACCGGGCCGACCGGCGCGCGGGTTGCCCCTCCGGCTGGCCCCCTTCGGCTTTCTGGGACTGGCCTTTATGCTGGTGGAAATCCCGCTCCTCCAGCGGTTCATCCTCTTTCTGGGGCATCCGGCCTACGCGATGGCGGGGGTGCTGGGGGCGCTGCTGGTGTTTTCGGGACTGGGGAGCCTGCTCTCGGCGCGGGTCTCTCCGGGCCGGGCGCTGGGCGGAGTGGTGGGGGTGGTCGTCCTCTACGGACTGGGGACGTCCCTGCTTTCGGGGCCGCTCTTGGGGCTTCCCTTCGGGGCGCGCGCGGCGGTGACGGCCCTGGGGCTGGCCCCGCTGGGGGTGGTGATGGGGATGCCGTTCCCGCGCCTGTTGGAAGCCCTGCAGGAGCGGGACCCGGCGCTGGTGCCCTGGGCCTGGGGCGTCAACGGAGCTCTCTCCGTCGTCGCCTCCGTCCTGGCGGCCCTGATGGCCCTCTCCTGGGGCTTCCGGACCGTCCTGATGGCAGGTGCGGCGGCCTACCTGGGTGCCTGGCTCACTTCGGCCTGGGCGTGGCGGTCTCCTCCATCCGGTGCTGCTGGACCCCCGACCCGGTGAGGGGGACGAAGGCCACGCCGCCGTAGTTATAGGCCTTCAGTTCCCCGTCCGGCTGCTTGACCAGTTTCCAGAGCACCTGATACCCGCCCGGTGGCCCCACCGGGATGACCATCCGTCCGCCCACGGCCAGTTGCTCCACCAGCGGCGGGGGGATATGGTCCGGCGCGGCGGTGACGATGATGGCGTCAAAGGGAGCGTACTCCGGCCAGCCATAGTACCCGTCCCCCTGCTTGCAGGTCACCTGATAGCCCAGTTGCTCCAGCCGTTCCTTCGCGCTCTGGGCCAGTTCGGGGATGATTTCTATGGAATAGACCTCCACACCGGGAATGGAGGCCAGTACGGCGGCCTGGTAGCCAGAGCCAGTGCCGATTTCCAGCACCCGGTCACCCGGCTTCAGGTCCAGAAGTTCCGTCATCAGGGCAACGATGTAGGGCTGGGAGATGGTCTGCCCGAAGCCGATGGGCAGCGGGTAATCCCCGTACGCGTGCGAACGTTCCTCTTCGGGCACGAAGAGGTGCCGGGGGACGGTGCGCATCGCCTCCAGCACCCGCTCGTCCCGGATTCCCCGGGCCTGGATGGTCTCGATCACCATTCGCTCCCTCATCTGAATGTAGCGAGCATCGTCTGCCGGTGGGGCTGTCGGCGGCGGGGTGGGAGACCCGGCCGGCCGACACGCGGTCGCCAGCAACAGCAGGCAGAGAAAAAGGGCGTTCCTTTTCATCGCGAAGCCGTTTTTCTGTGAACCTCATCGGAAATAAGACGCGGATGAACGCGGGCGAGCGCAGATTTTTCTTAAATAAGTCTTGATTCTCCCTTCCCCGGCGCTATAAACCTCATCGGAAATCGGACGCGGATGAACGCGGACGAGCGCAGATTTTCCTGAAGGGAAAAGATATGTACTGCGCCACCTGGCGCTATTTCCGAGAAAGTCTTTTCTGCAAGCCGGGCGTATCCCGGCCCTCGGGCGAGCGACCGGTTTCTTGGGAAGAACCGGGCAGGTTCTTGGGAAGGAATTGGGATTCTCTCGCCGATTGGAAATCGGCCTTGCCTGGGCCTTCGGCCGGGCGTCGGCCTTCGCCGACGTGCCTGTCGGCGCAGGCCGACAGGGAGGCCCCAGGCCCAGAGGCCGCCTTTAGTCGGCGCTGATTGGAAATCACCCCTGCCTGGGCCTTCGGCCGGGCGTCGGCCTTCGCCGACGTTAGGCTTTTCCTCACCTCACCCCCAGCGGCTTCGCCGCTACCCCCTCCGAAGTTTTGCTTTTCGCGGCGGGGGCATCCCTCACCCCCACCCCCAACCCCCTCCCCATCTCCCAGCCGGCGGGAGAGGGGGAGAGGGTTCCCCTCCCCTCGCCCATTGTGGGAGAGGAGAGGGACTGGGAGAGGGGTGAGGGACACCCCTCCCCTCGCCCATTGTGGGAGAGGAGAGAGGCCGGGGGAGGGGTGGAAGTGCGGATTCTGCCTTATTGCCTTGTTTCATCCCTCACTCCCTCCCGGCAGCGCCTCCTCCAGTCTCCGGCGCGCGGCGGCGGGCATCGCTTTGGCCGCCCCAGGGCCCCGCAGCCAGTCCTTGAACTTGCGCGCCAGCAGGGTGGGGACCGGTGGGTCCTGGACGTCCAGTTTGACGTCTGGATGGGTGAAGAGAACCACACCCCGCAGGGGGACCGAGAGGTCGGGCAAAACCTTGCCCAGATAGCGGGCCATCCGCCGCAGTTCGTACTCCACATCCGCCTCCGGCACCCCCAGCCCCTCCTGCCCGGCCAGCGCGCGCAGGAATTTGAACCGTTGCCGCCACCTCCAGCGGCCGTTCTCATAGGTCACCACGCCGGGGATGGAGCGGACCACCAGCACCGTCAGGCCGTCCGGCCCCAGGAGGACGTGTGGGGAGGGGAGGACGTGCTGGTAGAGGGTGTAGCGGTTATCCAACCCCTTCAGCGCCTCCCGGACGGCCCGGTAGTGGGCGCGGGGCCCCTCAAACCGCTCGGCATAGTACCCGCCGACGATGGAGAGCCCCACTCCCATCATCAGCGCCAGCCACATCCCCAACGGGATCAGGGCCGACTCGCGCGTCCAGAACATAGAAAGGATGAACGACACCAGCAGGACCAGCAGGCCGGCGATGCTGGCGTAGCGCCCGATGAAGGCGCGGCGGCGGATGTGTTTTTCGTTGGCAACAATGCGCATTCGTCCTCCTTGAAGGAATGGACGTGTCCGGCACTTTCGGAAGTACCTGGCACGCTACGATTCACCCTCCCAGGCGCGGAGAATCAGACAGGCGTTCTGGCCGCCCAGCCCGAAAGAGTTGGAGAGCACCACCCGGACAGGGGCCTGGCGGGCCTGTCCAGGGACGTAATCCAGGTCGCACTCCGGGTCCGGCTCCTCCAGGTTGATCGTCGGGTGGATCATCTGATCCCGCAGGGTCAGCACGCAGACCACCGCCTCTATGGCGCCCGACCCGCCCATCGCGTGGCCGGTCATGGATTTGGTGGCGCTGATGGGGACCCGATAGGCATGGGGGCCAAAGACGCCCTTGATGGCCCGGGTCTCCACGACGTCGTTGAGGGGGGTCGCGGTGCCGTGGGCGTTGATGTAATCCACCTCCTCGGGCGGTATCCCGGCGTCCACCAGCGCCCAGCGCATGGCCCGCATCGCCCCCTGCCCCTCCGGGTCCGGCTGGGCGACGTGGAACCCGTCCGACGAGGATGCCCACCCCAGCATCTCCGCCAGGATGGGGGCGCCGCGCGCCCGCGCGTGCTCCAGGCGCTCCAGGACCAGGATGCCGGCCCCCTCCGCCAGCACGAAGCCGTCCCGCCGGGCGTCAAAGGGGCGGCTGGCCCGCTCCGGTTCATCGTTGCGGGTGGAGATAGCTCGCATCACGGCGAAGCCTGCGATGGCGACTTCATGGACGAACCCTTCCACCCCTCCGGCAATCACCACGTCGGCGGCGCCGCGCCGGATGACCTCCGCCCCCTCCCCCACCGCCTGGGTCCCGGCCGCGCAGGCGGTCACCGGGGTCAGAATCGGCCCCAGCGCCTGGGCCCACTGGCTGATGTGATGGGAGGGCATGTTCGCCAGCGAGGCCGTGATGGCGAAGGGGCTGACCCGTTCCCAGCCCTTTTCCCAGAGGACGCGCGTCTGGGCGAAGGCCCACTCCAGGCCACCGATACCGGTCCCGACGACCACTCCGGCCCGTTCCCCCAGCGGCGGCGCCAGCCCGGCCATCGCCACCGCCTCCTGCGCCGCCGCCAGCGCCAGTTGGGAAGCGCGGGAGACGCGCCGGGCTTCTTTGAAGGGCATATAGCGGGCCGGGTCAAACCCTTTGACCTCCCCGGCGATGCGCACCGGCAGATGAGAGGGGTCAAACTGGGTGATGGGGCCGATGCCGGAGCGGCCCGCCAGCAAACCCTGCCAGGTCTCCTCGGCGGTCAGTCCCAGGGGAGTGACCGCGCCGATGCCGGTGACGACGACGCGGGGGCGGCTCATTCGTCCTCTCCTTCGGGGACGGCCCGCGCGGCCCCCGCGCGCACCGCCTCCAGGACGTTGCCCATAACGGCCCGTCGGGCCTGCCCGACGGCGTTCTTCACCGCTTTGGCGTTGGAGCGCCCGTGCCCGATGACCACCACCCCGTTCACCCCCATCAGCAGCGCGCCGCCGTATTCGGCGTAGTCCAGTCGCTTCGCCACCCGCCGCAGGGAGGGCACCAGCAGTGCCAGCCCGGGCAACATCGCCACCAGTCCCGGCACCAGCAACACCAGCGCGACTTTGTTCAGCAGACCTCCGGTCAACTCCCGCCGCAGGAAACGGAAGAGGAACGACGCGATGGCCTCCGTCGTCTTCAGCATCACGTTGCCGGTGAAGCCGTCGGTGAGGACGACATCGGCGGCACCCCGGGTGACCTCTTTCGGCTCCACGTTGCCCACGAAGTGGAGGTCGCTCTGGGCCAGCAGGGCGTACGTATCCCGCACCAGCATGTTCCCCTTATCCGGCTCCTCGCCGTTGGAGACCAGTCCCACCCGGGGGTTGGGGACTCCCCAGACCCGCTCCACATAGGCGACGCCCATGCGGGCGAACTGGAGGAGGTATTCCGGTTTGCAGTCGGCCGTGGCGCCGTTATCCAGGAGGAGGACGGGGTTGGGGGCGACCGGGTAGATCGTCGCCAGCGCGGGCCGTTTGATGCCGCGAATGCGCCCCAGGTCAAAGATGGCGGAGGCCAGAACGGCGGCGGTGTTCCCGGCGGAGACGAAGGCGTCGGCCTGACCGTCCCGCACCATCCGCATGCCGACGCGGATGGAGGCATCCCGTTTCCGCTTCACCGCGTCGGTATGTTCGTGCATGTCAATGACTTCGGGGGCATGGACGACGGTGATGGGGAGGCCTGCGGTGTCATGCTTGGCCAGTTCGGCCCGCACCACCTCCTCGGGGCCGACCAGGATGATTTCGTCCCCCCACTCGCGCGCCGCCATCACCCCCCCGGCGACGTCCGGCACCGGCCGGCCGTCGGAGCCCATCGCGTCCAGAACGATGCGCATATTCGTTCCTCCTTGCCTTGTATTGAATCCTGTAAAGTCGTACCGGATAACGCCGCCTTCGGGTAGCGCGTGGCCCCCCTCCTCATCCCCCGGCTCCTCAACTTTGGCCTCTTGCCCGTGGCGGCTCTGCATGGGTTTGCCGCCATTCTCGCGGCCCTAAAGGTAGGACAACTGCGAGCAGTTGTCCTACCTTTCTGCGCCTGGAAAGGGCGGTTTTCGGATATTTCCTTGCCCCGTGCCCGAAAAGGGCCAAACTTCGGGGGAGAAAAAACCCCGTTCTCTCCTCCCTCTCCCCCGAGCGAAGCGAGGAGGGAGAGGGAGGAAAGAGGGCAGGGGAAAAGCGGCACGACTTTTCAGGACTTTCACCCGGGACGATTAAACTTCATCGGAAATAGGACGCGGATGAACGCGGACGAGCACAGATTTTCCTTAGCAAGGAGACACGTGCTGCGCCACCTGGCGCTATTTCCGATAAAGTCTATTTTACGAGACTCGGCAAGCGCCAGGCGAGACTTCGCATCGGGTAGATTCTCCAGGTAGATGATACTTCCAAACCAGCCATTTGACAAGTGAGAGAAGTCAACTTATACTTCAGAGAGTACGGAGTACGACGTATGAAGTATGGGGTAAGGCGTGGAATTCTATGCTGTGGGCTTCTCCTGCTCTGTTTCCTGTTTCCGGGAACAGCAGGAGCGCGGGAGATGTCCATCCACCCGGCGTCAGAGCCTCTGGCGGAGGAAGATGCTCGCCTGCTTTCCCCTTCCGTTCCCGGCACCGGGGTCAGCGATATGGTCTGTACGCCGGGGCGGCTGTGGCGCTGGCGGTCGTCCTGCCCGGAATACGGCCCCGGCGCCACGGCCTTCCGGGTCGCCCACATCCGCCTCCCCAGCCCCCTCCCCCAACTGCCGGTGGTGGAACTGAAGCCCGACCCCGAGGAGGAAGTGGTCCCGTACACCTATGCCTACGTCCGCCGCCTCCCGCTGGAAATCTACCGCCATCCGATGGAGGCCGCGCTGGGCCTGCCGCCGGTGCGGGTCCTCTACTCCGGCGACCAGTGGGTGAGCGTGGTGGGCCGGGTGGAGTACGAGGGACAGACATGGATTCAGATTAACGGGAACGAGTTTGTCCCCGCCGATGCGCTGGCCTTCGGACGCCCCTCCCGCTTCCAGGGGGTCTACCTGTCCAGGCAACCCGAGTACCCCTTCGGCTGGATCAACCGTCCGGTGCGCCCGTCCCGCGTTCCTCAGGGGCCGGAGGACCCGGCCGCGCCGCTGTACCGGCGCTACCAGGTGGTCACCATCTATGCCCAGGAGTTTCGGGCACCGGACGAACTGTGGTATCTGATTGGCCCGGACCAGTGGGTGGAGCAGAAGTACGTCTCCAAAGTGACGGTGGACCCGCCGCCCGCCGGGGTGCCGCCGGGCGCGCGGTGGATAGAGGTGGACCTGTTTGAACAGACGCTGGCGGCGTATGAAGGGGAGCGGATGGTCTACGCCACGCTGATCTCCAGCGGACGGCCCGGCTCTACCTGGACGCCGTCCGGGCTGTTTCGGATTTGGGGGAAGTTCGCGGCCGCCAAAATGAGCAACCCCGACGCGAAGGACGGGAGTCCCGCCTGGTACTACCTGGAGGATGTGCCTTGGACGATGTATTTCAACGGGCCGTACGCGCTCCACGGCGCCTACTGGCACGATTCCTTCGGGTTTACCCGCAGTCACGGGTGTGTGAACCTGGCCCCCCGGGACGCCCGCTGGCTCTACGATTGGGCCGACGTGGGCACGCCGGTCTGGGTCCACTTCACATCTCCCTTCCCTCAAGAAGCAGAACGATGATGCTGCAATGCTGCCGCAACGTTCCCACCTCTTCGGGCTGAGGAGGGCCCATGAATTCCACAGAGAAACGGTTGCGGCAACTGGAGCGCATCCTGGAAGTCAATCTGGAACTGGTCTCCACGGTGGAGTTGTCCCCCCTGCTGGACCGCATCGTCTCCATCGCCGCCGAACTGACCGACAGCGAAGGGGCATCCATCCTCCTGCTGGACGAGCGGAGCGGCGACCTGCGCTTCTGCACGGCGGCCGACCCGCAGATGAGCGCCCGCCTGAAGGAGATTCCCGTGCCGGTACACGGCTCCATCGCGGGGAAAGTCCTGACCGAGCGGCAGCCCATCATCGTAGACAACGCGACGGCCGACCCGCGTCACTTCCGTCAGGTGGGCGTGCAGACCGGGTTTCTGACCCGCTCCCTTCTGGCGGTCCCCCTCCAGGCCCGGGAGCGCTGCATCGGGGTGCTGGAGGCCGTCAACAAACGAGACCCGGGCGGCTTCACCCAGGAGGACATGGAGATTCTGACCGCGCTGGCGGCTCAGGCGACCGTCGCCATTGAGAATGCCCGCCTGGTGGAGGCGCTGCGGGCCGCCTACCGGAAACTGGGCGAACTGGACCGGCTGAAATCGGATTTCATCACCATCGCGTCCCACGAACTTCGGACGCCGCTCAGCCTGGTCCTGGGTTACGCCTCCCTGCTCCAGCAACAGGGCACCGGCGGGCGGGAGGTGGAAGGCGTCCTGCGCGCGGCCACCCGTCTGAAGAACATCATTGAGACGATGCTGAACCTGCGCTACCTGGAGACCGGGGAGATGGTGCTCTACCGGGAGGTGTTTGACCTGCGGGAGGAGGTCGCGCTGGCCTGCGAGACCTACCGCTCCCTGGCGGAGGCCAGCGCGCTGACCATAGAGTGCTTCCTCCCAGAGATGCCGCTCATTATCCGGGCGGACCGGGAGAAGATTCGCCTGGTGCTGGATAACCTGCTCTCCAATGCGGTGAAGTTCACCCCTCAGGGGGGGCGGGTGGAGGTGCACGCGATACACCGGACCGATGTGGCGGAAATCGTCGTCGCCGATACGGGGGTGGGCATCCCGCCGGAAGCGCTCCCCCGCATATTTGAACGGTTCTACCAGGCCGAAGACCCGATGACCCGCCGCTATGGAGGGCTGGGGCTGGGGCTTTCCATTGTCAAAGAAATGGTGGAACGGCACGGTGGGCGGGTGTGGGCAGAGAGCACACCGGGCGAGGGCAGCTGCTTCTACGTCCGCCTGCCGCTCTCCACGCCGGACCGGTAAGGGAAGAGGAGTTTTGGGGGTGGTGGCTTTGCCGCCATCCCCAAACTGTCTTTCCCTGCCCCCTTTGGGATGAGGGGGAACCATCATCTCATTCTGGCGAAGGAGCGACATGGAATTTGAACTCTCCGAAGAACACCGCATGATCCAGCGCATGGTCCGGGAGTTCGCCGAGAAAGAGATAGCCCCCCGTGCCGAGGAAATAGACGAGACCGACCGGTTCCCCGAGGACCTCTTCCGCCGGATGGGGGAACTGGGCATCCTGGGGCTGCCGTTTCCGGAGGAGTACGGCGGCTCCGGCGGCGATTACATCGCCCTGGTGCTGGCCCTGGAGGAAATCGCCCGCGTCTCCGGCACGATGGCGATTATCCTGGACGCCCATACGTCCCTCTGCTGCGAACCCATCTACCTCTTCGGCACCGAGGAGCAGAAGCGGAAGTACCTGGTGCCCCTGGCGCGCGGCGAGAAAATCGGCGCCTTCGGCCTGACGGAACCCCAGGCCGGCTCCGACGCCGGGGCCACCCGCACCCGCGCCGTCCGCCAGGGCGACTACTGGGTGATCAACGGGCAGAAGTGTTTTATCACCAACGGCTCCGTGGCCGATGTGGTGGTGTTCACCGCCAAGACGGACCCCGAAGCGGGCACCCGGGGCATCTCCGCCTTCATCGTGGAGAAGGGGACGCCGGGGTTTCGCCCCGGTCGGGACGAGAAGAAAATGGGGCTCAAGGGCTCCGTCACCTCCGAATTGTTCTTTGAGGATTGCCGTATCCCGGCGGAGAACCTGCTGGGGAAAGAGAACGAGGGGTTCAAGCAGTTCCTGACCACCCTGGATGCCGGTCGGGTGGCCATTTCCGCGATGGCGCTGGGGCTGGCCCAGGGGGCCTTTGAGCGCTCCGTGGCCTACGCCAAACAGCGGGTCCAGTTCGGTCAACCCATCGCCAACTTCCAGGCCATCCAGTGGATGATCGCCGAAATGGCGACGGAGATTGAGGCGGCCCGCCTGATGGTCTACCGGGCCGCCCTGATGCGCACGAAGGGGGTGCGCTTCACCAAAGAGGCCGCTATGGCCAAACTCTTCACCACCGAGATGTCCGAGCGGGTCTGCCGGAAGGCCATCCAGATTCACGGCGGCTACGGCTACATCCGGGAGTACGCGGTGGAGCGGATGTACCGGGACCAGCGGCTGTGCGCCATCGGGGAGGGGACGAACGAAATCCAGCGTCTGGTCATCGCCCGCCATGTGCTGCGCGACTGAAAGAAAAGAATGGGGGGAGGCGGAAATCCGCGCCGCCATGCGGCGCCCGCTGCCGGGGATCGCGGCCCAGGTCACCATGGCGCCTCGTCCCCGCCCCTTCCGCCCCCCGGACGGCTCCAACCCCCGCCAGGCCGGAGTGCTGGTCCTGCTCTATCCGGTGGACGGGCAGCTCCATCTGGTCTTCACCGTCCGCCCGACCAATCTGGACTACCACGCCGGACAGGTCTCCTTCCCCGGCGGCGGTTGGGAGGAAGGCGACGCCTCGCTGGCCGAGACGGCGCTCCGGGAGACGCGCGAGGAACTGGGAATCCCCACCGGGGAGATAGAGGTGTTGGGCCCGCTGACCCCTCTCTATGTCCCGGCCAGCCACAACATGGTCCATCCTTTCGTCGCCCTGACCCCGCGCCGCCCGGCCTTTCAGCCCGACCCGCTGGAGGTGGCGGAGTTGCTGGAAGTGCCCCTGGCAACTTTTCGGGACCCCGCCCTGCGGGGGGAGGACCGGATGGAGCGGGACAGACTGGAGGTGGTGATCCCGTACTACGCTGTGGGCGGCTACAAAATCTGGGGGGCGACGGCCGTCATTCTGGCGGAATTTCTGGCCCTCCTGGAGGGCAGGTGACGAAACTCCTGCCCTTCTCCCCTCGCGCTGGACAAATTTGCAAAATCGTGTATTATTGACTATGCTTTTATGTGAAACTTCTTCGTGTCCCATCAGGAGGCAAAATGGACCCCACGCTGGAGCTCCTGCGTGCACTCACCGAAGCTCACGGTGTCCCCGGATATGAACAGGAGGTGCGCGCCCTGGTGCGCAGTTACCTGGAACCGCTGGGCTCCATAGAGCAGGACCGCATCGGGAGCCTCATCTGTCGTCAGGGAGAGCAGGGCCCCCGGGTGATGCTGGCCGGCCATATGGACGAAATCGGCTTTATGGTCCACCACATCACCGACCAAGGGTTTCTGAAATTTGTCCCGCTGGGCGGCTGGTGGGACCAGGTGCTTCTGGGCCAGCGGGTCATCGTCAAGACCCATAAGGGGGACATCCCCGGGGTCATCGGCGCCAAACCTCCCCACCTGATCCCTCAGGAGGAGCGGAACAAGGTGGTGGAGAAGAAGGAGATGTACATTGACGTTGGCGCCACTTCCCGGGCGGAGGCCGAGGCCGCCGGTGTACGGCTGGGCGACCCGGTGGTTCCGGCAGCGCCGTTCCAGGTGATGGCCAATGGGAAGGCGTACCTGGGCAAGGCGTTTGATGACCGGGTTGGCGTGGCGCTGATGGTGGATGCCCTGCGCCACTTCGCCCGGGCGCCTCACCCCAACATCCTCTACGGGGTCGCCACGGTGATGGAGGAGGTGGGGACGCGCGGGGCCAAGACCAGCGCGGAGGTCGTGGACCCCGACGTCGCCATCATCCTGGAATCCGACATCTGCGGGGATGTGCCCGGCATCAAGCCCGAAGAATCGGCAGTGAAACTGGGCGGCGGCCCCACCCTGGTGCTGGTGGACGCCCGGATGATCCCCAATCTCCGCCTGCGCGATCTGGTCATAGAGACGGCGAAGGCGCTGGATATTCCTCTCCAGTTCTCCGCTCTCACCGGCGGCGCGACGGACGGCGCGATGATTCACCTCCACGGTACGGGCGTTCCCACCGTCGTCCTGGGCGTCCCGGCCCGCCACATCCACAGCCACTCCGCCATCATCCATCGGGACGACTACGACCGGGCCCTCCGTCTGCTCATCGGCGTCGTGGAGCGCCTGGATGCGGATACCGTTCAGCGTCTCACCACCGACCGCTAACAACTACCGGCTAACGACTACCGGCTAACAACTACCGGCTATCGGCTAACAACTACCATGGCTCGCGAACAGCGAATCGGCTCCATACTGGCTCTGGATTGCGGCACCGTCCTGACCAAGGCCATCCTGCTGGATCAGGTGGAAGGCTCATTCCATTTTGTGGCTCGCGGCGCGGCGCTGACCACGGCGGCCTCCCCCTGGCGAGACATCGCCCTGGGAATCCAGCACGCCATAGAGCAGGTTGAAGACATCACCGGGAGGGTACTGCTGGATGAGGCCCGTCGCCTGATCATCCCCCAGCAGGGAGGGAATATGGGGGTGGATGCATGCGTGGCCGTCAGCAGCGCTGCTCCCCCGCTGCGGGTCGTACTGGCCGGATTGGTCCCTGAACTCAGCCTCTCCGTTGCCCAGCGGGCTACGTCCGGCACCTACGCGCGGGTGGAGGACCTGATTGTCCAGGACCCCCGGCGGAGGATGAGCGAGGAGGAGCAGATTCGCGTCCTGCTGCAGCGCCGGCCTGATGTGCTCTGTGTGGTGGGCGGTACCGACGGCGGAGCGGTGCTGCCGGTCCTGGAACTGGTGGAGACTATGGCGCTTGCCTGCTCCATGCTGCCGGAAGGGGAACGCCCCCAGATGTTCTTCGCGGGCAACACTGCGCTCCGTCAGAAGGTGGTGGACCTGGTGGGCGGGCAGGCGCCCGTCCGTTCGGTGGATAACGTCCTCCCGACCCCGACTCTGGAGAATCCCGTGGGGTTGCAGAACGAACTGGAAGGCTTCTATCGCCAGAAACAACTGGCCCAACTGCCGGGCGGGGAGATTCTCCAACGGTGGCTGAACGTCCCCCTGATGCCGGTCAGCGAGTCCTTTGCCCGGCACATTCAGTACCTCTGGTACCTGGATGAATCTCCCAAAGGGACTCTGGGGATAGAAGTGGGGGCAGCCAATACCCTGGTGACCGCTGTCTTCGGGGGGGAGCCGACGGTGACGGTGAGGGCCGGATTGGGCTCCGTGTACGGGGTAGAGCGCCTGCTGGAACAACGGGGCGCGGAAACCCTCTTACGCTGGATGCCCGTTCCGTTCAAACCCGAACAGGTACAATCCGTTTTGCACTACCGCGCCCTCTGGCCTGCCAGCGTTCCTCAGGAAGCAGAGGAACTCTGGCTGGAACAGAGCATAGTGCGGGAGGTCATCCGGGAGGCCCTCCGGGCCGCGCGCCCCGCGTGGCGCCCGGGAAAAGCTCAGCCGTACCCTCAGTTAACGCCCCTCTTTGACCCCATTCTGGTCGGTGGAGGAGCACTGGCGACAGCTCCCCGTCCCGGGCAACTGGCCCTGATGGTCCTGGACGCGGTGGAACCCACCGGAATCTCCACCCTCCTGCTGGATGCCTACGGCCTGGCGCCGGTCCTGGGGGCGGTAGCCATCCTGAAGCCACTGGCGGCTGTGGAAGTAGTGGATAACGGCGGCCTGGTCAACCTGGCAACGGTCATCGCTCCGGTGGGTACGGCCCGGAAAGGGGAGATCATCCTGCGGATTCGGGTCTACTACGATAAGGGAGGCCACCTGGATGTGGAGGTTCCGTATGGCTCTCTGGAAGTCCTCCCCCTTTCGGCGGGAGAAGAGGCCGTGCTGGAACTCCGGCCGCGCGGCCGGATAGATATCGGGCTGGGGCCGGGTCGGGGGGGCAAACGCCGGGTGCGGGGCGGTCTGGTGGGCCTGATTGTGGACGCCCGCGGCCGCCCGCTCCAATTGCCTGCGGACCCATACACCCGAATGGCCCAAGTCCAGCAGTGGCTCTGGGACGTGGGAGGGTAAGGAATATGCGCTTCTACCTTCCTCAGGCCGTCATCTCACCCCTGACCATCGTCCGGAAAGAGCGACACCTCCCTGGTCGGGGAGATATTCTGGTGCGCGAGGGAGACCGGGTAGAACCGGTGCAGGTCATTGGGCGGGCGATGGTGCCGGGGGAATTCCGGATTGTCAACCTGGCCCAGATGCTGGGAGTCCCCCGTCGGGCCGTTCGCCGGTATCTCAAAGTGAAACCGGGGCAGGAGGTCCGGCAGGGGGATGTCCTCGCGGCCCGGGGGGGACTGGTCCGGCGGGTCTGTCGGGCGCCGATCACAGGGACGGTGACCGGCATCGGCGGCGGGCGGCTGATCATTGAGGCCCCCCCGCAGGTCGTGGAGGTCCGGGCCGGCTATCCCGGCGTCGTGAAACGGGTCCTTCGGGAAGAAGGCGTGGTCATTCAGGTGGCCGGTGCCCTCATCCAGTGCACCTGGGGAAACCAACAAGAAGGGTTTGGGGTCCTACGCCTCCTGACGGATTCCCGGGAGAAGCCCCTGCGGGTGCGGATGATAGACACTTCATGCCGGGGGACGGTCCTGATCGGGGGCATCCTGGCGGATGAGGATGTGCTGGACCAGGCCATAGAGATGCAGGTGCGGGGAATCATTGTGGGGGGAGTGGCGCCGGAGTTGCTGGAAAAAGCGAGCCGGGCGCCGTTCCCGATTTTGGCCACCGAAGGGCCGGGAAGCGTCCCGATGTCCCCCCGCTGTTTCCAGTTACTCTCTACCTACCACGGGCGAGAGGCGGTGCTGGACGGACGTTGCGCTGGAGGGCGGTCCATTATTCGTCCCGAAATTATTGTCCCCCTCCCGGCGGAGCCGGGGACCGGCCCCCTGGAACTGCCCGACGTCCCGTTGAAGGTGGGGGACATGGTCCGAATTGTCCGGTCCCCGTACGCGGGTCAAACCGGCACGGTGTCCGCATTTATCAACACGGGACGCCCGACCACGGGGAGCCACTTGCCGGTCGTCAAAATTACGGTACCGGGAGAAGAATCTTCGCTGACCGTGCCCGTCTTCAACCTGGAATTGATCCGTTCCTGACGGCGGACCCCCGACGATAGACGGGTGGTCTGGGTCTACTCAGCGGTCTGTATCCTGAGCTACGAAAAGGAGCGAAGCATGCTGGAAGATATGGACCTGGAACTGGAGGAGCCGGTAGAGGGGGAGGCCGAAGAGGCCGGTGAGCGACAGAACCGGACCTTCATCATCCTGGTCGCGGTGATGGGGGGCCTGCTTCTGATCGGCATCATCGCCTTCTGCGTCTGGCTGTTCACGGTGGGCCGGGGAGTGATGTTCGGCGGGCGGGCCGCTGTTGCTCCGACCGCCCCCCCGGAGACGGCGGTTGTCGCAGCCGCCGAAACGGCCACGGCTGAAGCGGCGATGGCCCCGGCTCAGGTCTCTCCCGAGCCGACGGCGACTCCGACCCCCTCCCCGACGCCGGTCCCGCCTTCGCCGACCTTGCCGCCCACCATTGCGGCCCCGCAGGCAACGCCGACCCCCCGGGTGACGCCCACGGTGGCGGCGACGAGTCCGCCGGCAGCCAGCGCGGCCTCACCGACCCCCACCGTCGCTCCCAGTCCGCCTGCCCAGACCGGCATCGGGGCCTATACCGCGCTCATCCTGGCCGCCGGGCTGATTATCCTGCTGGTCATCTCCCGCCGCCTGCGGACGGCTCCCGGCCGATAAATCGTCGCAGAAGCACGCGGAACGCTGCGGACTTCCGCGTGCTTCTGCGGATGAGGGAAAGGAGCGCCATGCCTTCCTCTCGCCCTTTCTGGCCGATCCTCATCGGGCTTTTGGGGGCGCTGGTGGGGATGGCCCTCTCCTCTCCCCTGGCCGATACCTCCGCGATTTCCCCCTCCTCTGATGCAACAGGAGGAGGGGGCACCATTTCCCCCGACCCCCGCTGGCTGGCGCTGATTCGCGGCCAGTCCGCCTCCGGAATCCGCCTCCAGGCCGCCAACCCATCCCTCCACGTCCACCTCACCGACCGCGTCGTCGCCGGGCGGGTCCCCTCTCCGGCCCCCGTCTCCGTCCGGGTGAGCCGGGATGACGCCGTCCTCATCAGCACCACCGTCCAGCCGATACCCGAGGGCGAAGGGTACTTCTACATCGCCGCCCTGCCGCCCTGGGGCGCCGGCACCTGGGCCTACGGGTACTGTGGCGAGCCGTTCCTGCCCGGTGACGTCTTCTGGGCCGTCCAGGGCAACACCGTCCTCAGCCTCACCCTACCGCCCCTCTCCGCCCTCGCCGACCCCGAGGCGGACCTCGTCTCCGGCGCGGCCCCGCCCTCGGACACTCTCTCCCTCTACCTCTATCCCCGCGCCGCCCCCGATGCGGTTCTGACCCAGACCGTCGTCGCCGGGCCGGAGGGGGTGTATCAGGCCGGTTGGGCCGACCTGCGCCCCGGCGATACCGGCTTTGTCGCCTGGAACGAGGCCCCGAACCGGGCCGCCTACCTGCGCTTCGTCGCGCCGCTGCTGCAGGTTCAGGTGGACGGCGCGGAGGTCGTGGGGATGGCGCCTCCCTGCACCGGCATCGTTATGGAGGTCGCGGACGGCGTCGGGAACCGCCTGCTCGCCCACCAGACCACTGCGGGGCGGGACGGGCGCTTCCAGACCTGGCTCTGGTGGGCCGAGAAGGAGGAGGGCCTCCCGCGATTGCTCCCCGGCTATCGGGTCCAGGCCGGCGCGGCCGGACAGACTTTCTCCACCACCGTCCTCCCGGTGACGGCCCGGACCGACCGCGCGGGCGGGCAGGTCCTGGGGGAGGCGCCGCCGGGCGCGCCGGTGCGGGTGGAGGTCGCCCACGGGCCCATAGCGTGGTCCTGGGAGTCCATCGTGCAGCGACCGCCGCATACCTCGGCCTGGGTCACCGCGACGGCCCAGGGCCACTACACCGCGACGGTCCCCCTGGCCCCCGCCGACTACGGCGCCGCCTTCGCCGTCGGCCCCGACGGCCACGAGACCTTCGCCCGCTTCGCCGTCCCCCACCTCCGGGTCATCCTGGGCCGGGAGCGGTACGGGTACGAGTCCCGCCTCTGGGGGCAGGTGGACGGGAGCAACGTCCCCCTGACCCTCTCCCTCCAGGGGCCGACGGGCATCTTGAAGGATGTCCGCCTCCTCCGCGTTGCGGGTAGCGGGTTCTTCTACGACCTGCTCCGGGATACCGACCCCGTCCTGGAGAGCGGCGACGTCCTCACGGTGGAGACGCCGCGCGGAGTCCAGGCCGCCCTGGCCCTGCCCACCCTGACCGCGCAGGTGGACACCTTCTCCGAAACGGTCTTCGGGCTGGCGCCGCCGGGGGCCCGGGTCACCGTCACCCTGAACATCTGGGGGTCCGAGAAGCCGGCGGGACCGGCAGGCGGGCCCACCCCGCCGCCACCCCCGCCCCCGACCCAGGTCTCCCAGGTCGTCACCGCCGGGGCCGACGGGACCTACGTCGCCGACTTCCGGGGGGTCGCGGACCTGACCCACCGCAGCACGGGCGAGGTCTCGCTGACCGCTCCGGAGGGGCACATCGTCATCCGGCCCTTCCGGGCCCAGGACTGTCGCCCCGTCCTCACCGCCGTCTCCGTCGGCGGTAACCACGTGAGCGGCGTCTCCAGCCAGGGCTGCCCCTCCGCCACCGTTCGGCTGGTGAATCCCGCCGGGGCTCTGAAAGCCCAGGCCTTCGCCGATTTCTCCTGGTGGGACCAGTTCACGTTCTACTTCTACCTGTACGGAGCCTGTCCCGTCCCGGATTGGTGCGAGGGCAAATCGTACCCCGTCCTCATCCTTCCCGGCGACCGGATTGAGGTGGAGAGCGGCGGGGCCGTCTACACCACGACGGTTCCCACCCTGACCCTGGAAGTGGACCGGGAGACGCCCGCGCTCTCCGGCTGGGCCCCTCCGGGGGAGACGCTGGGGGGCGAGATTCGGGGCGACGCCCACGAAATCCGTCACGCCTTCACCACAACGGTCGCCCCGGATGGCCGCTACACCGTCCCCCTGACGGGCATCTACACCCCGACGGCGGGCGAGAGCATCTCCGTCTGGTGGCAGCCAGGGGAGACGCGGTTCTACGCCCACGACGTTCTCCCGCGCCTGCGGGCCGGCCTGTTCCAGAACGCCCTCTACGGCCTCCTGCACCCCCTGATTCCCTACACCGTCACCCCCGGCGCCATCACGGGCCGCGCCGGCCCGGACGGGGAGTTCGCCGCCTCTATGGGGCCCCTGCTCCCCGGCGAGACGGTGACGGTCACGACGCCGCGAGAGGAACTCTCCCTGACCCTCTCGCTGTTGACGGCGCGGATAGACCGGGCGACGGCGACGGTCTTCGGGCAGGCGCCGCCGAACGGGCCCCTGGAGGTCTCCCTCTCCGCCTATCCCCTCTACCTCTTCCGACAGGTGACGGCAACGGCGGCCGGGACGTACACCGTCTCCTTCCCCGAGGCGGCCCCCCTGCTTGCCGGCGCGTGGGGGACGGTGCGATACACCAACCCGCAGGGCCATCTGGTCTTCCTGCAATTTGGCATGCGGACCTGGCTGGTGACGCTGGGGGAGCGCTGCGCGGACGGCTACGCCGATATGGCCGGCGCGCCCTTCACCGCCACGCTGGAGACCGCCGACGGCTTCACGGAGACCGTCACGGGGACGGCCTCCTCGTACAACGCCAACTTCTCCCTCTGCTTCTCCGTCCCGCTGGAGTCGGGCGACCGGCTGACGCTGACGCAGGCCAGCGGGGAGACGGCGCTGGTCCTCCCCCGCCTGACCGCGAGCCACGATTGGGCCGCGCAGGTGCTGGAGGGCCAGGCGCCGCCGGGGAGCCTGGTGGAGGCGGCCTTCCCGCGCGGGTGGACCACGCTCTCCCGCCGGACGGTGGCGGACGGGACAGGCCGCTACCGGCTGGATACCCGCGACCTGGGGCTGCGGCTGGGGGATTCGGGCCTCGTCCGGGTGGCCGACGCCGAGGGGAACATCATCCGGCGGCCGTTTCGGGTGCAGGGATACCGGATGTACCTGCCGGTGGTGAGCCGGGAGTGAGGGTTTTGCGGCGGCCCTGCATGGGTTCGCCGCCGCTTCCGCGGCCCCAAAGACGCGGACGTGCCAGGCACTTTCCGAAGTGCCTGGCACG